>JAEZCS010000005.1 GCA_023433445.1 Pseudomonadota bacterium
GACGCGCATCCAGCGCGTCAGCGGCGCGGAACAGCTCAGCCTTCGTCGCATCCGACCGTTCCCGCCGCTCGCCGGTCGCAAACCAGTCGGCCAGAAATTCCAGCTCGACGATCTGCTGCCCGGCATCGGCCAGCAACCGCCGCAGCGACGCATAGTCCCGCCCGCTTTCCTCCCAGGCAAGCAGGTCGCCCAGCCAGAAACCCGTTCCCGCATAGCCCGCGCGCGCCGCCGCCTCGATCCGCTGCTCCAGCGGAAATCGCCCCAAATTGTCCGGCCGGTCGGGCCGGACATTGCCTGCCGTCGTCCAGCAGGTGGCGATCAGTTGCGGCGCGCCCATGGCTTGCCGGATCAGTCCATGCGCGGCGTTTCAACGCCCGCATTCTGGCAGGCATAATCGAGCAGCGCGGAATAATCCTTGGTCGCATAGTCGGTCGCCCGCGCGCCGCCGAACACGGCATGGGCGGCCGCGCCCATGGGCAGGCCGACGCGGTTCTCGGCTGCGGCGTTCATCGCCAGGCTCAGATCCTTGAAGGCCAGGTCGATGGTGAAGCCCGGCTCAACATCGCCCTTCAGCACCTTGTTCACCATCAGCACGTGGAACTGGCCGTTGCGCGCGGTGGTGTTGCCCGTGACATCATGCATCGTCTGGATGTCGAGGCCCAGCTTGGTGCCCAGCGCCAGCGATTCCGCGACGATCTGCGCGGTGGACAGCAGCATGAAATTGTTGATCACCTTCATGCGGCTGCCCATGCCCGGTTCGCCGCAGCGGAAGATGTCGGTGCCCATTGCCTTTAGCGCGGGCTCGACGCGGGCGAAATTCTCGTCGCTCGCGCCGACCATGAACAGGGACTCGCCCCGCTGTGCGTGGAGCGCCAGACGGCCGATCGGCGCGTCGACAAAGCCGATGCCCTTGGCGGCGCATGCGGCGGCGACCCGGTCAGTCCCCTTGGCGTCGATGGTGGACAGGTCCATCAGCAACGCGCCCGCATCGATATTGGCCAGCACGCCATCCTCGCCCAGCACGACCGCCTCGACATGCTGCGTGGCGGGCAGCACGGTGATGACGATGTCCTGACCCCGGCTGGCCTCGGCAACATTGGCCGCCTTCTTCGCGCCCAGCGCGGCAACCTCGTTCATCTTCGCATCGTCGATGTCATAGACGGTGACGTCAAAGCCCTTGCGCTGCAGGTTCGATGACATGGGCAGGCCCATGGCGCCCAGGCCGATAAAGCCGATCTTGGTGGTCATGCTAATTTCCTCTCAATACTTGAGCCGCGGTGCCGGCGAAAAGTAAACGACTCCCCCTCCCGCTAGCGGGAGGGGGCTGGGGGGTGGGCCAGCGCTACGCTTGCGCCATGCCCAAAGGCGAAGCCAAAAGTTCGCTATGCCCGCCCATATTCCTTCAAACCTATTTCATGCCTCGTTTGAACGCCTGCGGGAGGGGAAGTCCCTTCGACTACTCGCCCCTTCGCCCCACGCGCCAAAATCAGTGCAGCTTTTCCGCGATTACCCCCGCTTCGACAAGTGCCGCGATCTGGCTTTCCGACAATCCAAGAACATCGGTCAGCACGTCGCGCGTGTCCTCGCCCGAACGGGGCGGGGCGCGGCGATAATCGGCGGGCGTCTTGGAAAACTGGCCCGGATAGCCCAGCACCTTGACCGGCGTACCGTCGGACCGGACCATGTCCTTGATGACGCCACGCGCGGCGATGTGCTCGTCGGCCAATATGTCCGGGATTTCGTTGACGCGCCCGCCGGGCAGCTTCGCCGCTTCCATCGCGGCGATCAGATCGTCCGACTTCCACTTCGCGATCGCCGGGCGCATCTCGTCCTGCAACGCCTTGCGGTTGGGCGACCGGTGGCCATTGTCGACGAAGCGCGGATCGTCCGGCAGGTCGGGGCGGCCAATCAGTTCGCAGAAGCTGCGGAACTGCCGGTCATTGCCCAACGCCACGAGAATATCACCGTCTGAGCAGGAAAAATCCTGATAGGGCACGGTATTGGGATGCTCATTGCCCAGCCGCCGGGGGATCATTCCCCCGTTCATATAGTTGGATGCCTGATTGGCGAGCAGCGCCACCTGCGTGTCGAGCAGCGCCATGTCGATATGCTGGCCCTCGCCCGTGCGGTCGCGATGGGCGAGCGCGGCAAGGATGGAAATCGCCGAATAGAGCCCGGTGACAAGGTCGCTGATCGGAATGCCGACCTTCATCGGCCCGCCCCCCGGCTCGCTGTCGGGGCGACCGGTGATCGACATCAGGCCGCTCATCCCCTGGATCAGGAAGTCGTATCCGCCGCGATCCTTGTACGGCCCGTCCTGGCCGAACCCCGTGATCGAACAATAGATGAGCTTGGGGTTGATCGCCGACAGCGACGCATAATCCAGCCCATATTTGTTGAGGCCGCCGACGCGGAAATTCTCGACCACGATGTCCGCGCCCAACGCGATCTGCCGGATCAGGTCCGCGCCGCGCGGGTCGGCCAGGTTGATCGCGACCGACTGCTTGTTGCGGTTCGCGCACAGATAATAGGCCGCGTCCTTGGAACCATCATCCAGGAAGGGAGGACCCCAGCGCCGTGTATCGTCGCCCTGTCCCGGCTGCTCGATCTTGATGACGTCCGCGCCCAGATCGCCCAATATCTGCGTGGTCCAGGGCCCCGCCAGCACGCGCGAAAGGTCCAGGACCTTCATCCCCGCCAGGGGACCTGTGGCTGTCTTCGTCTCGGTCACTTGTTCTTGAACTCCGGCGCGCGCTTGCCGAGGAATGCGGCGATCGCTTCATGATGGTCTTCGCTATAATGGGCGAGCGACTGGTAGCTCGCCGCCATTTCCAGCAGCGTGGTCAGCTTCATCTCCGCGCCTTCGCGCATCAGCCGCTTGGCCATGCGGGTGGCGTGACCCGGATTGGCGGCGATCTTGCCCGCCAGTTCCAGCGCCCGGTCCATCAGCTTGTCGGCGGGCAGCACTTCGGCGACCAGCCCATATTCCAGCGCGGTCTTCGCATCGATCGCATCGCCAGTCAGCGTCATGATATTGGCGCGCTGCGGCCCGATCAGGCGCGGCAACAGCCATCCGCCGCCGCCGCCAGGAATGATGCCCAGCTTCACATAGCTTTCCGCCACAACCGCCGTGTCAGCCATCAGGCGGATGTCGCACATGCAGCTGATGTCGAGGCCCAGGCCAATCGCGGGACCGTTGATCGCGGCGATGATCGGCACTTCCAGTTCGTGGATCGCCGGGCCGATCATCTGCACGCTGGTGCGATAGCTGTTGCGGATTTCATAGGGCGTGCCGCCGAACATGCCGGAGCGTTCCGCCATATATTTGACGTTGCCGCCCGCGCTGAACGCCTTGCCATTGCCGGTCAGGACGATCGCCCGCACCGATGTGTCGCGCACCATCTGGCGGCAGAAATCGACGATTTCCTCGCTATGGGCGACTTCGGTGATGGTGTTGCGTTCGTCGGGGCGGTTGAAACGGGCAACCACGACCGCGCCGTCGCGCTCGACATGAAGAAACGGGTCCAAGCGGGGCTCTCCCAATCAGATATGAAAAGATCGCGGCAACGCTAGGCGCTCGCTTTCTCTCAAGCTAATATTGATTTTCGATTATCTGATATATGGAAGCTATCATGGAACTGCGCCAGCTTCGCTATTTCGTCATGCTTGCCGAAACCGGCAATTTTCGCCGGGCGGCGGAGCGGCTCAACATGTCGCAGCCGCCGCTCACCGTCGCCATCCGCAAGCTGGAGGAGGAACTGGGTGCCGCCCTTTTCATACGAAGCGCGCGCGGTGTCACGTTGACCTCTGCGGGCCGCGCATCCCTGGACATGGCGCGGGCGACATTGGCGCAGGCGGATCGGTTCCGGGAAGCCGCGCGCGACGGCGCGGCAGGGGAGAGGGGGCAGTTGCGGGTCGGCTTCGTCGGGTCCGCGACGTTTGAACTGCTCCCCCGCCTTATCGCCGAATATCGCCGCCGTTACCCCGCCGTCGAACTGGTGCTGGAGGAAGCGACCAGCGCGGAAATCGCGCGCAAGCTTGCCGCCGCCGAACTGGACGTGGGCCTCGTGCGCCTGCCGCTGCTTCAGATCGCGGCTGTCGACACGCAGGTCATCGATCCGGATGAACTCCACGCCGCCTTGCCGGAAGGCAGCCCCTTCGCCGACGCGCAGAGCGTGGAGCTGAGCGACCTGGCGCAGCAGCCTTTCATCCTGCAAAGCCGCATCAGCGTACTGCATTCGATCGCGCTGACCGCCTGTCAAAAGGCTGGCTTCATGCCCATCGTCGCGCAGGAAGCCGCGCAATTGAGCGCCGTTCTCGCCCTTGTCCGATCCGGCCTTGGCGTCGCGCTCGTCCCTTCGCGCGCTGCGGGGTCGGTCCCTCAAGGCGTCCGGCTCGTCCGCCTGGCCACGAAAGTCCCCGTCCTCACCGGCGTTGCTCTCCCCCGCGATGCAGCCGGTCCGCTCGCCCGGAATTTCGCAGCGATAGCCGCTGATAGTCATTGAGTATCGAATAACCCGAAATTGATATTGGACTATCATTTCACAAAACGCGATTTACTCGCCAATTCCTTAACGGTTTCAAGAGGCCGGCTTGTTCGAAACACTGACCCTTTCCGCCCTCCCGCCAGAGGATGAGGCGATCCGCCCGGCGCTCCGCGCGCTCATTCAGGAATCCATCGCCGAACTCCCAATCCACCGCCGCGCGCGATCCTGGCAGGGTTTCGACGCCGCCTTTAGCCGCAAGCTCGGCCAGGCCGGATATCTCGGCCTCTCGCTGCCCAAGGAATATGGCGGTGTAGGCCGCGGTCCCTTCACCCGCTTCGTCGTGGTGGAGGAACTGCTCTCGGCAGGCGCCCCCGTCGCGGGTCATTGGATCGCCGACCGCCAGAGCGGCCCGCTGATCCTGCACTATGGCACCGAAGAACAGCGCCAGTTCTACCTCCCTCGCATCTCGAAGGGCGAAGCGCTTTTCTGCATCGGCATGAGCGAGCCGGGCTCCGGCTCCGACCTCGCCAGCGTGCGCAGCCGCGCCGAGCAGCAGGCAGACGGCGGCTGGCTGCTCAACGGTCAGAAAATCTGGACGACCAATGCGATGCACAGCGATTACATGATCGCTCTGGTTCGCACATCGGGCACCAGCGCAGACCGGCAGCAGGGCCTGTCCCAGCTGATCGTCGACCTCAAGGCGCCCGGTGTCAGCATCCGCCCCATCGTCGATCTGACCGGCGATGCGCATTTCGCCGAAGTCTTCTTCGAAGACGTCCGCCTCGCCCCCGACGCGCTGATCGGCGCGGAAGGGCAGGGGTGGAAGCAGGTCACCGCCGAACTCGCCTTCGAACGCAGCGGGCCGGAGCGCATCTATTCATCCGTCGTGCTGATCGACGCCTGGGTCCGCCATCTGGAATCGGTCGGCCGCAAGGACAGCGCCACGTTACGCCTCATTGGGTCGCTGATGGCCCAGCAGGCGGTGCTGCGCGAAATGTCGCTGGCCGTGACCGCGCGGCTGGTCGCGGGCGAAAGCCCGGTCGTCGAAGCATCGCTGATGAAAGATCTCGGCACCAGCTTCGAACAGGCCGTGCCGCAGTTGATCGGCGATGACCTGGCAGCCAACCCGGATGAGCAGGTTGACCCCGAACTCTACCGCACACTGCTTTACGTCACCCACATCGCGCCCAGCTTCTCGCTGCGCGGCGGCACGCGCGAAATTTTGCGCGGCATCATCGCCCGCGGCCTTGGCCTGCGCTGAAGGGAGCCACTTCATGGACATGTCCGAACTGATCGATCCCTTCGCTCGCCTGATCGAAGATATCTGCACACCCGCCGCGATCCGTGAGGTCGAGCAGGGCGGCGATAGCAGCGCGATGTGGAATGCCTTTCTTGAATCCGGCTTTCTCGACGCCCTTGTCGCTGAGGAGTCAGGCGGGGCAGGGCTGTCATTGGATGACGCTGCACCCTTGATCGCTCTGCTTGGCCGGCATGCCGTTCCCTTGCCGGTTGGTGATACGATGATCGCACGCGCGCTACTCGCCGCAGCCGGTGTCGAAGCGCCTGAAGGGCCGATCGTAATCGCCACTGGTGCGGGGGCGGTGCCCTTTGCGGCCGTCGCTTCGCACATTCTTTCCGGTACGCCCGCTGCGCCGGTGCTGACTGCGGCAACGGTCGAGGCCACCGGTGTTCCCCATGATAGCGACGCCTATGTGGGCGGACTGAACGGATCGGCATTGCGTCCTATCGCGGCGGTGTTGCGAGCGCAGCTCATCTCCGGTGCCGCAGGGCGCGTCATGGAAATGACCGTCGCCTACGCCAATGAACGTGTCCAGTTCGGCAAGCCCATCGGCAAGCAGCAGGCGGTTCAGCAGCAGTTGTCGGTTCTTGCTGAACAGGCCGTCGCCGCCCGCATCGCGGCTGCGATTGGCGCGCGTTCGGGTCTTAATCCAAAGCTGGCTGACGCCGCCATCGCCAAGCATGGCGCCAGCCTTGCGGCGGGGCAGGTCGCTGCCATTGCCCATGCGGTTCATGGCGCGATCGGCATCAGCGAGGAGTATGACCTGCAGCTGATCACCCGTCGCCTGCATGGCTGGCGTCTGGCTGATGGTTCGGAAAGCTATTGGGCGGGCGTATTGGGCGAATTGAGGCTGGGGGCCGCTGCATTGCCGACCGCTGATTTCATTCGGGGCGCCTGAACCCCGCCCTTCATTGGCGGCTGGCCCTTTCCCCTGACGATCAGGATGGGTATGACGCCGCCAACCCATGCGCCGCTGATCGTCAAGGGATGAGCTTCGCGGCGCGCCCACGAGCTGAAGGATCCTGCGCATGACCAATTCAACGCCCCTCCCCATCATTGATGGTCAGGAACGCAGTCAGGCCTCGCTTGGCACGATGCAGCTGGTCAACCCGGCTACTGAAGAGTTGATCGCAACGCTGCCGTCCTGCGGCGCTGAGGAAGCCGCAGAGGCAGCGCGGCTGTCCGTCGATGGCTTTGCTCAATGGTCGGCGATCTCGCCCTTTGAACGCAGCAAGGTGTTGCGCCGCGCCGCTGATCTGATGCGCGGCGAGGCCGATGAAGCCGCTGCTGAAATGACGCGCGAAGGCGGCAAGCCGTTGGCACAGGCGCGCGGCGAATGGCTGGCGTCGGCGGACCTGCTTGACTGGTATGCGGAAGAGGGACGCCGGGCCTATGGCCGTCTGATCCCGACGCGCGCCGCCGACATGCGCTGGGCCGTGGAGCGTCGGCCGGTGGGCCCGGTCGCTGCCTTCACGCCTTGGAATTTTCCGGCATGGACCGTCATGCAGAAAGTCGCGCCAGCACTGGCGGCCGGCTGCTCGGTCGTGCTCAAATGTGCGGAAGAAACGCCGGGTTCTGGCTGGCGGATCGGCCGGGCCCTGCTGGCGGCGGGCCTTCCGCCGCGCGCGATCAGCGTGATCTGGGGTGATCCTGCCGCGATCTCGTCCACGCTCTGCGCAGCGCCGGAAATCCACAAGGTGACGCTCACCGGCTCGACTCGTGTCGGCCGCCTGCTGGCGAGCGCTGCCGGACAGCACCTCAAGAAGGTGACGATGGAATTGGGGGGGCACAATCCCGTCATCGTCGCGCGCGACGCGGATCTCGCCACGGTCGTCCCGCTCGCAACCGAATTCAAGTTCCGCAACGCCGGGCAGGTCTGCGTGTCTCCGACCCGCTTCCTTGTGGAGAAGCCACTTTATGCCGATTTCGTTGCGGGTGTGACGGAAGCGGCGAGTAAGCTGCGCGTTGGTAGCGGCATGGATGCCGACACGCAGATGGGTCCGCTCACCACCGCTGGCCAGTTGTCGAAGATCGAGGCGCTGGCCGCTGACGCGGTACAGCGTGGCGCCAAGATCGAAACAGGGGGCTCACGCATCGGCAATCGCGGCTATTTCTTCCAGCCCACCGTCTTGTCGGGCATGACTCCCGAAATGGATGCCATGAATGAGGAGCCTTTCGGCCCTCTCATGCTGGTGATGCCGGTGGACGACATCGATGCGGCCCTAACGGAAGCAAACCGGCTTCCTTATGGCTTGGCCTCCTACGCCTTCACCAACAGCATGAACACTGAGCGCAAGATCGCTCAGAACATCCATGCAGGCATGCTGGGCCTCAACCATTTCACCATGGCCATGCCCGAAACGCCATTCGGCGGCGTGGGCGACAGTGGCATGGGTTCGGAAGGCGGCAGCGAAGGCATGGAAGCCTATCTTCGCCCCTTCCTGGTGTCCGCCAAGATCGGCTGATCACTCACCCGATTGAAGGTTAAGAAACTGCCCCGCGCTGATGAAGCGCGGGGCAGTTTCCGTTTATCCTCTACCTCTGCTCCTTGACTCGGAAACTGACTGGTTTACCAACTCAGCCTAACGAGAAATAAGGAGAGGGCCTGATGAGCGCGTCCGATGGATCAGGCGTGGGCCAGTCACATGTTGGAACCATGCCCTTGGCCCGCGTCCATGACGTAAATGACATGCGCGTGGATCAGGTTGCGATCCCTGAAGTCGGCCCCGGGGATGTTCTGGTGCGCATAGGGGCGACCGGTGTGTGCGGCAGCGATCTGGGATATATTGCGGCGGGCGGCCTTGGCGGGGGTGCTCCGCTCACCGAACCGCTGCCGATCGGCCATGAATTTGCGGGCATAGTTGAACAGGTGGGGGAGGAGGTCAGTTGCATTCGGCCCGGCCAGCGCTGCGCCGTCAATCCGGACAAAGGGCTTATCGGGGGCGGTGGACCAACCGGCGCCTTTGCGCCGTTCATCCTCGTCCCGGACGCGAAGGTCGGCGCCGACATCTGCCCCATTCCCGACAGCTTGCCGCTGGAGCATGCCGCCTTGGCAGAGCCCCTATCGGTCGGCCTTCATGGCGTGAACATCGGCCGGGTGCAGCCGGGTGACAAGGTGGTGATCCTCGGCGCAGGCCCGATTGGTCTCTGCACCGTCATCTGCCTGCGCCATCGTGGCGTGGAAGACATTCTTGTTGCAGACCTCTCCGACGCCCGTCTGGAACGAGCGCGGGAGCTTGGCGCTGCCATCATCGTCAACCCCTCGCGCCAGCCGCTGGTCGAAGCCATTGGGATGGCGCATGGCACGGGCGAGCGGTTCGGCATGCCCTTCGTGGGCAGCGATGTGATCATCGATGCGGCAGGGGCTCAACCGCCGCTCGCCGAACTGTTGGACGTGGCCAAATTCCGGGCGAGGATCGTCATCGTCGCGCTCCACAAAAGGCCGATGCCGATCAATCTGTGGAAGATGATGGCCAATGAATTCAGCATTTCCGGATCGATCGCGACTGATCGGGAGGACGAATTCAACGAATGCCTCCAGATGCTGGCCAGTGGGGACGTCAACGTCGGTCCACTGATCAGCCATCGGGTAGAGTTCGTCCAACTGGATGAGGCGTTTCGCATCGCCGCGGATACCGACGCGTCCGCGAAGGTCATCGTCACTTTTCCCCAGACTGCATGAAGCTGGCTCCCGCCGAGCCTAAGAGGATCGACAATGAACGAAACCACGTCGCCGGAGCCGCTGGAAATCCATATCAATGACATGGCCGACCCGGTCATCACGCCGATGCTGGAGGCTGCGCGGCAGGGGCCTGCGGACCGTCCGGCTCACATGACAGTCGATGAAGTTTTGGCCCAGGCCATTGCGAATTCAGGCGGCCTGGATGATTTCGGTGAAGATCAAAGCTTCCGCGAACGCATGGCGGTGACGCTTCAGGCGTGGGACGAGGATGAAGGCCTGACCCGCGGCGGCCGTATCACCTTGCTCGACCACCTCGTCCGGGTGATGGTGAACCGCCTGCGCATTGAGGATATCGTCAAGCGGCATCCGGAAATTCTCGACATACAGATCGACCGGCCGCTCTTCATCGCGGGATTGCCGCGTTCGGGGACGACCCATCTCGTCAACTGGCTGGCACGTGACGAGCGGCTGCGTTCGTTAACGCTATGGGAGGCCGAGGAGCCCGTGCAATTGCGCGAGCTCGGGCCCGGCGAGGTGGACCCGCGCATCACCCGCAGCGCGGAACTTTGGAGCGCCTTCGAAGCGGTCCTGCCGCACATGGCGGCGATGCACGGCATGGATGCAGCATCGATCCATGAAGATAATGAACTGCTCTACATGGATCTTAACTGCTACAGCTGGGAGTTCCAGTCACGCATTCCCCGGTGGATCGACAATTATTTCGCTCATGACCGCACTCCCAGCTACGCTTATGAAAAGAAGGTGCTGCAGGTCCTGACCTGGCATCGCGGTCCCAATCGCTGGCTGCTGAAATCACCGCAGCACATGGAAAATCTTGCCGCGATCAAGTCTGTATTCCCCGACGCGACGATGGTCATTACCCATCGCGATCCGATCGCCGTCCTGCGATCGCTGACCACCATGCTCGGTTATAGTGACCGCATCCGGCGCGACCCGATCGATCCACCTGCGCTTGCCCGTCTTTGGATGGACCGGATCGAACGGCTGCTGCGCGCCTGCGTGGACCAGCGTGACGCTTGGGGACCGAAGCAGTCTGCCGACATTCTGTTCCACGAATATATGGCCGACCAGGAACAGGTGATGCGCCAGGTCTATGATCTGGCGGGACTGGACCTGTCCCATGAGGTGGAGGCCCAACTGCTCGGCTATCTCGACGAAAACCCGCGCAACAAGCATGGCAAAGTGATCTACGACCTTGAGGGCGTGTTCGGCCTGAACGAAGCTGCTGCGCGCGAACGCTTCAGCTTCTACTATGATCGCTTTCCTGTGCGGCATGAAGGCTGAGGCTGGCCAATGTCGGCATCGAAAGCCAAGCTGGCGTTGACAGATCTTGCTCCGGTCCCTGCGCGGCTCGGCCGGGCAGACCAGACGCTCGCGAAGAAGCGCCGCCTGCTGCAGATCGCCCGAGAGGAATTTATTCGTCAGGGCTATCGCGCCCTCACCATGGATGCGATCGCCCAGGCGGCGGGCGTGTCGAAGCGGACGCTCTATCTTTGGCATGAAGATAAAGCCGCGCTGTTTCGTGCCTGCCTTGCCGCAGGGGTCGAGCGTTTTCCTTTGCCACAATTAATTGACCCCGCCCAGCCGGAGGCAGATCTGCACGCCTTTGGCGTCGCCTTGCTCTTGGAATTCACCCGACCCTCGACGGTCGGCATGGCACGATTGCTCTTGCGTGAGGCGAATGAGTTCGCCGAATTCGGCCCGATGATCCGTCAGAGCCAGGATGATTATCTGGTTGCTCCGCTCGCTCGCCATCTGGCGCGGGCGGGTATCGCTCACGACAGCCGGGAGGCGGCGGCCAGGACATTGCTGTCGATGCTCCTCATGCCTGTTCACAACTATCTTCTGATCGACGCAGCGGTTCCGGACGAGGCGGAAATCGAGGCCCATGTACGGATGGTTGTCAGCATGTTTCTACGCGGCGTCTTGGAGCGAAGCAGCGCTATCTTGACTTGAAAAGCGTCCTTCCATATCCCAAAGGTGAGTAAACACTTACATCTTGAGTCGGAGAGGTTCCAAGAAGATGGTTGAACATGCAGAAGCTGCGATAAAGGCGAGAGACTGGCACGACCGCAGCTTGCCGCTGCCTGACAGTGATGAACTGCGGGAGGCGCTGGATACCGCAAATATTCACACGTTGCTGATGGTCTACGTGCATCTCACGCACGACGCGGCGATGCTCGATATTTTCGGCAACTATATCAAGCCGCCGTTCGCCGTCCCCGCAACCGAGATACCGGCTGAATATACGCAGGAATTGCGGTCCAAGCTGCTGCACGTGCTGACCACGCCCGGCGCGGCGCGCGACGACGATCCTTCCGAACAGTTGATGCAGCGGATGATGAGCGTTGGCGTGGGCGAGGAAGTCGCTGACGAATTCCTGCCGCTGCTCTTTGACCAGATTGGTTTCAAGCTACCCAAGCCGCGCAAGGAAATCGAAGGCCGCACGCCGCCCCAGCCCGACTTCAAGGTGTTGGTCATCGGCGCAGGCATGACGGGTCTTGCCGCCTCGCTCAAGCTGGAAGAGGCTGGCTATGAGCATATCGTGATCGAGAAGAACCCCGAGGTCGGCGGGACCTGGTACGAAAACCGCTACCCCGGCGTTGGCGTCGATACGCCGAGCCACTTCTATTCCTACTCGTTCGAAATCACGCCGGAATGGACACACTACCATCCCAAGGGCGTCGACATGCAGAAATATCTGCTGCACGTCGCTGACAAGTACGACCTGCGCCGTAACATCCGCTTCAACACTGAAGTGGTCGCCTTGCGCTATGACGATGCCGAGGCTGTCTGGAATGTGACGGTGCGGGGCAAGGATGGCACGGAGGAAGTGATCCGCGCCAATGCTGTCATCAATGCTCACGGGCCGGTAAACCGCTGGAAATGGCCTGACATTCCTGGTCGTGAGGACTTCCAGGGCAAGATGATGCACACCGCGACCTGGGATCCGTCAGTGCGGATCGAGGGCAAGCGCGTCGGCATCATCGGCACCGGCGCCAGTGCTGCGCAGTTGATCGGCGCAATCGCGGATCAGGTGGGCGATCTCACCGTCTTCATGCGCACGCGCTATTGGACGATCTACAATCCCGAGATCAATCATGAAGTGTCGCCCGGCATGAAGTTCGCCCTGCGCTACATCCCGCACTTCCGCGAATGGTTCCGCTTCCGCGTCTACTGGTTCGCCGCGGATGGCCTCTACGGCAATGTCGTCAAGGACCCGGAATGGCCGGTCGACAGCCCGGCGGTGGCGGCGGCCAACGACGGCGCGCGCCAGTGGGCGCTGGCTCATCTGGAAGCGAAGTTCCACGACCGGCCGGACCTTAAGGAAAAGATGACGCCGGACTTCCCCATCTTCTCCAAGCGCATCATTCTCGATGCGGGCTGGCTGGATGCCCTCAAGCAACCCAATGTCACGCTCGAAGACGGTGGGATCGAATGTTTCACTCCAAAGGGCATCCGTACAAAGGATGGCAAGGAGTATGAATTCGATATCATCGTTTGCGCCACCGGCTTCGACGTCGCCAATATGATGGGTAAGCTCGAAATCCACGGCAAGGGCGGACGGTCGCTTCGCGACGAATGGGGTCTGGACGATCCGCGTTCATACCTCGGCGTCACTGTTCCGGGATATCCCAACTATTTCATGACGGTTGGTCCGAACAGCGCGCCCAATCACGCGGCTGGACAGAATTTGATCTCGGAAGCGCAGGTCAACTACATCGTTGAATGCCTCGACTGGATCAACGCCAGCGGCGCGCGCGCCGTAGAGCCGACGCAGGAAGCTTTCGATCAGTGGAACCGCGCGGTTGAAGACCAGATGAAGAACATGATCTGGACCCACCCAAAGGCGGGCAGCTACTATAATAACTCGAAGGGCCGCGTATTCCTGTCATGGCCGTGGCGGCTTGTGGACCTGTGGAATCAGACACGGGGGCCGGTGAAAGAGAATTTCGAGCTGCACTGAGCGGCACAACGCTAAAGAAGGAGCCGGTCTGCATAAGACCGGCTCTTTTCATATCAGACGCTGGCGATCAGCCCGCTACCGTATATCCTCCATCGACGGCCAAAGTCTGGCCCGTGATCCAGGCGGCGCCGGGACTCGACAGGAACAGGATCGCGTTGGCAATGTCTTCCGGCTCGCCCGGGCGGCCGAGCGGCGTTCTCGCCATAGTTGGGGCCATCCACTCCTCCTGGGCGAACGTGCCCTCCGTCATTCGGCTGCGGGTCAGCCCTGCCGCGACGGCATTGACGCGGATGCCGCGCTCGCCCCATTTGACCGCCAGCGTTCGGGTGAGGCCAACCAGGCCGGTCTTCGCCGCTCCGTAGCCCGGCACGATCGGGATACCGAAATAGCTGCTCATTGACGCAATGCTGACGACGCTCGCGCCGCCTGAAATCTTGCTCTGCGCCAGCATCCCAGCGCTTTGCCGGGCCATGCGGAAAGCGCCGACCAGCAGCATATTGACGGATCGCGCGAAAACATCAGGCTCATATTCGTCCAGCCCCAGGCTGGGCAGCGCCATCCCGGCATTGTTCACCAATATATCCAGTCGGTCGAGGCTGGCGGCAACGGCGTCGATGCTCTGGCCATCCTCAATGTCCATTTGCAGATAGCGATAGCCGGACAGGTCGGCATCATATTCGCTGGCGCCACCACGCGTGCCCGTAATGGTCACATCCGCACCGGCTTCGCGATAGGCCGCCGCTGCCGCAGCGCCAATGCCGCTGGTGCCGCCGGTGACGAGGACATGCGCGCCGGAAAAATCATAGGATGGGTTCGTCATACCGCCTCCACCTCAACCCAGCGGCCCTCCGCTGCGGAAAGGCGGGCGGCGTCCAAAACCGCTTGCCCCGCTGCCGCGTCTTGAAAATCCCCGGCCGGGTCAGGCAGTGGGGGCGTATGCCCTTCGATCCTGGCCTTCATCTGGCGGAACAGCTTGGCATAGGGCGCGACATCGAACCCTTGCGTATGCCAACGATCCATTTCGGTCTGGATCAGTTCCTTGACAGCAAAGGGTTCGGGTGCCGGATTGACGAGTTCGTCGGGCATGGGCACCTGACGTGCGTCATTCGCATCCTTGATCCACACCTCTTCCGGATCGCCAAAGGCACTGCCGGATTGAATCCATGCCGCGCCTTTCGTACCCGCGACCTTCGTCGCCATGACGAAGGGGCCGGGAAAGGTCATCGCTGCCTCGATCACGCCCAGGCATCCGCTCGCCGTACGAAATTGCACATTATAATAATCGTCCGACGTCATCGCCGGACGGCTAATCGTCAACTTGCGCAATATCGCATTGACTGCGACGATCTCGCCCACGGTCGAACGGACCTGATCGATCATGTGCGTGCCGAACGCCCCCAGGAACCCGCCGCCTTGAGCCGCGTCGGTCCACCAATCCGCCAGAGGTTCCTCTTCGCCAGTGCCGGGCTGCTGATAGATGCGGCTGAACATCAGCGGATCGCCGATAAGGCCGTCCTGCACCACGCGCCGCAACAGCGCCTGTGCGCTGTCGAACCTGAATTCAGCGCCCAGAGCGTGAACGATGCCTGCTTCGTTCGCCGCATTCAGCATCTCGCGTGCTTGGGCCAGATCCCGCGCGAAAGGCTTTTCGCACATCACATGGCGACCAGCGGCGATGGCCTGCATCACGGGCGCATAGTGCGCATGCGGCGGGGTCGCGACCGTCACCAATCGGATTGCCGCATCATCGGCGAGCACTTGTTCCAGACTATCCGATGCCAGAGGGATGCCGAGCGGCGCAGCACGCTCGGCAGTGCGCTCCCTGTTGCGCCCGACGATGGCGCGAACATCAAAGCCTGCGTCCCGCAAAGCCCTCACATGGGTGAACAGGCCAAAGCCCGTGCCCACGACGACCGCGCCGATTGGCGCATCCTCTCCATTCATCGTTTTGCTCTTGCCTTTCTGATGATGTCGCGGGCGGCTGGCGCCCAGGATTTTATGGCTTCGGCCATCGGCGCCGATCGGGTCGCAGCCGAAAATATCTCGACGGAAATCGGGGCGTCCGTACCAGTCTGATCCAGCCTCCGGATAAACCGTGTAAGGTCAAAGCTACCCTGGCCAGGGATCAGGCGGGCATTCATCGTTTCGTGCAGCAGGTCGGGCTCAGCCTCTGCCGGAGCGTCATTGATCTGGATGGTGTGGATGTGCGACCCCGGTATCCCCTGCAGCAGTTCAAAGCTCGAACCGCTGCGGAAGAAGTGCCAGCTGTCGATTGTCAGCCCGCCATTGATGCGACCCGCCGCCTGAACGATCGCCCATGCACTTGCCAGATCGGGAATGCCGCCAAAGGGCAGGAACTCGATATGCACCTTCAGGCCATGTCCGGCGGCAAGATCGCACAGATGCGCGAAGGCTTCCGCCGCCTCATCGAGCGATGTTGTGATACCCATCATCTCTACGGCAGTGACGGAGGGCGATCCGATCCGCGCGGCGGTTTCGATCACCCGTTCCGGTGTCAGGGATCGCAGCAGCGCCGCCATCGGAATATCGTCACCTGCCGTACGATGACCGGGCAGCCAGCAAGCCGTGCAATCCATTTCCATGACGGCAAGGCCATTGTCCGCGATCCGTTGGCGGATTTCGACGGCGCTCATGCCATCTGCTTCCAGCGACCAGATGTCGCCGGGCATTAACGATATGGCGGAAAAGCCAGCCTCCCGTGCGGGGGCGAGGCGATCTAGCAGCGGCAGATGCCCAAAGGGCGGGCTGGAGAGAACCAGCATCGGATCGGCCGTCATGCCTGCTCCTGACGAAAGTTGAGTTCCAGGATGATCCCATTTCGCTCTTCTACGAACAGCTGGGTGAGATTGGCAGGTGGATAATCCTTCCGCACGACCTTCACGCCTGCCGTTGCCAAACGGTTCAGCATCACCGGCAGGTCATCGCACTCCAAAGCGACATGGTGCACCGCTCCACTGCCCCGCGCAGGGCTGAAGGGAAATGCTTCGTCACTTGGATAACGCGCCTCGATCGGGCCGATGTGGATGATTGGCCGGTTATCGGGGTCGTGTATCCAGCAGCCTTTGTCGATGGACTCCGCGCCCGGCGCGACGGCGGCGCGAAGGCCCAGCACATCCTTGAAAAAGGCGGCAGTGCCCGGCACGTCCACCGTACGAATGTTTACATGGTCAAGCGTGCGAACAGCCATGGCATCAATCCACGAACTGGCCGGTCTGGATCGCTGCATCGGGCCTCAACGCGGCCGTGCCCTCCGTTTCCAGTTGCGTGAGCGGCAAGCGCCAGAGATTGACCTCGGCGGTGCTCGCCGTTCGCACGAACCGCAAGCCCCAGATGCCCTTGTCATGACCGAATGAATTGACCCAGTTTCCGCCAAGTCCCAGGTCATATTCAGCGATGATGATGCGCACTCGGCCGTCAGGCTCGGCAACGAAACGGTAATTGTTCACCCATCCATTGCCATCCTCGAACGTATCGAGATTTTCCTGCCACATGTTGCAGATCTGGAAATTCCAATATTCGCACTCTGGCGGCACGAACTCCAGCACCAGGGCCTCGTCCAGCGTCTTTTCCCAGCCACCAAAGGCGACATGGCGGTCGGGCACTCCGCCATTCGAAAGATATTGCGCGCGGCTATAATCCAGTCGGTTCAGCTTCGCCGCGAAATTGCCTTGCGTGCCGTTCCACCAGTTCCGCACCAGTTCCGCATAGCCAAGCACGGCCTGTCCCGCCCAGGCCAGGTTGTTCGACATCAGCGCGGGCGTGAGTGGTTCGGGCGCCGCTTCATCCATGCGCTCGATCCGCATGGCGGGCGCGATTTCCTTGTCCCGGTCGCTCCAGACGAGCCGGATCAGGATGCAATTGCTGTCGGCTTGCAGCTTCAGCCAGTTCTTTCCTTCGCCCGGATCGTTTTGCGACAGGATGATCTCGAATTCCCCGTCATCCTCGACATGAAGCTGCTGGCTGCCCAGAAAGCCGGTGGTCTTGAGATTGGAGGGGTCGAATTCCTTTAAGCCTTCGAGGCCGAGTTGAGCCCAGTCCCGCGCGCCGACATCTTCCGGTGCCGGGGCGGTCAAAATGGCGAGAACGAAATAAGGTATGGTGCCGCGCGTGCCGATGATCCGGTAATCACGCGCTTCATCGAACTGACACATCAAATGGTCTTGATCGACCGTTTGCACATTGATCGACTGCCGCCACACCATGTCCCGCAAACGCGGACGCGTGGGCTCGGCATTTTCGATCAGCCGCTCAAAACTCGACCGTGCGACGCGGGTGAGGAACCGGTACCATTCTGCCCTGTCCAGATCGGACGGGTCATCACCGAACTGGTCTATCATTCCACCCGCAACCTTCAGGACATCGCAAAAATCTTCCCAAGACTGGCCCGACAGCAGCCGCTCTGCCGCGCGCGCCTCGATATCGCGCCTGTCGTTTGATTTGCTCAACGCGTCGGCCATTGCGCCCTGTCCTCTCCAATTTTGTAAGGAATAGGGTGCCACCGTCCCGACGGCGGGGCCAGCCATTCTTCTGTCGATCCGGTGCCATTATCCTTTTGATGTGACGAAAATCAGCGCCGCCCAGCTTGAAGGCATTGCTCCCCAAAGTGGATTGACGGAAAAGTTATAGAACGATAACTTTATATTGTTGGTGGCGAGTGGACGCGATTCGCCTGCTGTTTGGAGAGGAGTTCGAGAGCTATGATGAGCAATGAGCAGAAGCGGCACTTGTCTGACCTGCTGCAACCTGTTTCACCGCCGCGCGAGTTGAACAATGTGTACACCGAGGATCAGCGCCGCCGGTTGCTGGACGTGGTCCATAGCGGCGCATGGAAACTCATCATCGCCCAGCATTTCCCGACACCTGAATCGCTAATCGCGACTTTCGCGGGCGGCTTTCCGGAAGGGTTCGAACCGTCGCTGGACATGTTCCTGACGCCGACCTTCCGGGGCTTCTATGCCAACTATTCGACCTGCATGTATCCGGAAATCCAGGACACCTTCTATAATCCGACGTTCCTGGAATATGCCAAGTCCTACTGGAACGCGGACTATGCCAAGCCGCAGATGATGCTTTTCAACGTGAACGGCCCGTGCGGTAACAATGATCCGGGCCATCTGGACTCGCCCAGCTTCCGCGGTGTTCGCTATGAGAACTCGCCCACCTGGCTATGTTCGATCATGGGCCGCTCGGGTCTGTTCCAAGACTATCTGATCAAGATGGCGCAGGTGATCACCTGGTTCAGCCACGATCCCAATAGCGGCTTCACCTATTGGCCAAAGGGCCCGCTGGAAAAGCCCGCTCGGCTTCAGCCGCCCGTCTATAATCGCGGCGTGCTCGTTCAGAATGAGATGCTCGTCCATCGCGGCGAAGCCAATGGCCCGATCGAGCGCCGCAAGCCCAAGGGCTTGGGCTTCGACTCCCTGTTCAGTGGTGAGCCGGGCAATCCCGACGGCTGGCTGGTGAAGACTGGTGACGAAGTGATTGAACGCTATCACACCGACGAACTGCGCTTCCTTGTGCACTGGTCGGCCGAAGTGTTTGAGGATTATGCCGAGCTTAAGAAGAACATGGATGGTTCGGACAACCTCACCTATGATCAGGTGTTCGACACGCTGATCAAGGATGTCCGTTCGCGCGGCTTCCAGATTTAGACGCCGACCGATCCGCTCAATGATCCGGTGTTCATCAAGACGCTTAATGCGGCCTATGATTATGGTGGTCCTGC
>JAEZCS010000083.1 GCA_023433445.1 Pseudomonadota bacterium
GGCCCCTCCCGCTTGCGGGAGGGGAGGTTGAGGCTACTTCCGCCCGATCTCGACAAAATCCATCTTCTCGAACTTGTCCCACATCGGCCCGCGCCACTGCTCGGGCAGGGGCAGGGTGCCCAACGCCCATGCCATGATGTCGGCATCCTGTTCCTCGATGAGCCGCTCGAACCAATCGATTTCGTCCGCACCCCATTCAGCATGGTAGCGGTCGAAGAAACCACCGACGGCCAGATCCGCTTCCTTGATGCCACGATGCCATGCCCGGAACTGCAGGCGGCGGATGCGGGGATCTTCGTTCACAATTTGTTCCTTGCGCGAGCACGGCAAAATCGCCGGTCGCCAAAATCCCATTGGATGTTTGCGCATCGTCCCGGCTGGGCTAGATGGCGTCAGATAGACATGCGCCCGGATATCCTCAACCCACTCTTCGCGGAAATCGAAGCCTTGAAGGGCGTCGGTCCCGCGCTCGCCAGGCCGCTGGAACGCCTGGGGCTGGCCCGCGCCATCGACGTGGCGTTCCACCTGCCGGTCAGCTTCATCGACCGCCGCATGGTGGATGAGCTGATCCTGTCCGACTCAGGTAGGGTTATCGGCATAGAACTCACCCCAATCGACTATCGCGCTTCCGGTAGCGCCCGCGCCCCTTTCCGCGTCATCGCGCAGGACAAGCACGGCAACACGGTCGCACTCGTCTATTTCGGCCGTAACAGCGCCTGGCCGCGCAAGCTGTTGCCGCTGAATGAACCCAAATTCATTTCTGGAAAGCTGGAGGCCTATGGCGACAACCTCCAGATCGTTCACCCCGATTATGTCCTCCCGCGAGAGGAAGCCGCCACCATCCCGGCGCGGGAGCCGGTCTATGGATTGTCCGAAGGCCTCACCAACAACCGCCTGCGCGACCTTGTTGCCCAGTCGCTCAGTCGCGCGCCGGACCTCCCTGAGTGGATCGAACCCAGCCTGCTCGCGCGCAAGGACTGGCCCACATGGCGTGATGCCCTCGCCCGAATCCATGCCGATCCCAGCGACGCCAAAGCCCGCGAGCGGCTCGCATATGATGAAATCTTCGCTGGCCAGCTTGCCCTGATGCTGGTCCGCCAATCTTCCCGCAAACGCAGGGGCGTGCCGATCGAAGGCGATGGTCGGCTGCGCGCCATGCTCAAGCTGCCCTTCGCCCCCACCGGGGCCCAGCGCCGGGCGATGGGAGAGATTGAGGGAGACATGGCCCAACCCGTCCCCATGCTCCGCCTTCTTCAAGGCGATGTCGGCTCGGGCAAAACCCTGGTCGCTCTCATGGCCCTCCTCAACACCGTGGAGGCTGGTGCCCAGGGTGCGCTTCTCGCTCCGACAGAAATTCTCGCCCGCCAGCATTATGAAACATTACGCAAGATGGCTTCGGGCCTCCCCGTAAACATCGCGATCCTCACCGGCCGCGAAAAGGGCAGGGCGCGCGAGTCCACCCTGATGGGCCTCGCTGACGGCAGCATCGACATTCTGGTCGGCACCCACGCAATCTTCCAGGAAGCGGTCCGCTACAAGAATCTCGCCCTCGCGGTGATTGACGAACAGCATCGCTTTGGCGTCGCCCAGCGCATGATGCTCGCCGCCAAGGCCGAACGCACGCCGCATCTGCTGGTGATGACCGCTACTCCGATCCCCCGCACCCTGACCCTCACCTATTATGGCGAGATGGACGTGTCCCGGCTGGACGAGATGCCGCCCGGTCGCCAGCCGATCCAGACCGTCGTCATGGCCGCCAACCGCCTCGATGAGGTCATCGAAGCGCTCGCTCGCCATGTCGAAGGCGGCGGCCAGGCCTACTGGGTCTGCCCGCTGGTCGAAGAAAGCGAAACCAGCGATCAGGCCGCTGCCGAAGCCCGAGCTGAATTGCTTAAAATGCGTTTCGGCGACCTCGTAGGTCTTGTTCACGGCCGGATGAAGGGGCCTGAAAAAGACGCCGCCATGGAAGCCTTCGCGTCCGCCCGCACAAAGATCCTCGTCGCCACCACGGTCATTGAGGTCGGCGTCGACGTTCCCAACTCAAACCTCATCATCATTGAGGGTGCCGAGCGCTTCGGCCTTGCACAGCTTCATCAGCTCAGGGGCCGGGTAGGGCGCGGCCAGAACCACAGCGTCTGCATCCTCCTGCGCGGCGGGAGCCTCAGCGAAACCAGCCGCGCTCGGCTGGCGCTCATGCGCGAAACCAATGACGGCTTCCGCATTGCCGAGGAAGATCTCCGTCTCCGCGGCGCTGGCGAAATTCTCGGCACCCGCCAATCGGGTGAGGCGCAACTGAAGATCGCCACCCCCGAACATCTGTCCGCGCTGCTCGACAGTGCCCGCGACGACGCCCACCTCCTCATTGATCGGGACGGGGGGCTGAACGAGTCACGCGGCCAGGCGGCCAGAACCTGCCTTTACCTGTTCGAACGGGATGCAGCGGTGGGATTGCTCCGAAGCGGCTGATCCGCGCGACGAAATGCTGCGATAGCGAAACCATCCTGCGACACTGTCGTTGCCAAGAGCATGCAATCCGACATCAGCCTGCATCACGTCACGCCGATCGCGGCGATATTCATCGCGATTTCGGTCGCGGTCGCTTTCCTGCTTCACTGGCTTGCTTATTGGACAGCCAATCGTGTGGCGCGCCGCATGAAGCTTGATCCCGTCATTTTGCCGGCCATCTATCACCCCACCCGATGGATCGTGGTCTTGATGGCCCTGGCCGCAGGCATTCAGCCGCTGAATTTCAGCGATCGCATGGAGAGCATCTGGGCGATCGGATCGAAGATGCTCTTCACGTTGCTGTTCGGCTGGCTGGTCTTCGCATGCATGCGGGCATTCCGTA
>JAEZCS010000118.1 GCA_023433445.1 Pseudomonadota bacterium
CATCGGCGCCATAGAGGTGCTAGCCAGCGCCTATTGGGGCGCGCAGACCCAGCGCAGTATCGAAAATTTCCCGTTCGGTGCGATGGAGCGCATGCCGATCGGCATCGTTCACGCGCTCGCTATCGTCAAACAGGCTGCGGCTCGGGTTAATCGCACGGAGGGACTGGCGCCGGAACTCGCCGAAGCGATTGATGCCGCCGCCGGTCAAGTGATCGCTGGCGCTCATGACGACCAGTTCTCCCTCGTCATCTGGCAGACGGGCAGCGGCACCCAATCCAACATGAACGTCAATGAGGTGATCGCGGGCATCGCCAACGAAGCGTTGACGGGCAAGCGAGGCGGCAAGTCGCCCGTCCACCCCAATGATCATGTGAATATGGGCCAGTCGTCCAACGACAGCTTCCCGACCGCCCTCCACATCGCCGCCGCGCGTGCCGCGACGGAGCATCTCTTCCCGGCGCTCGATCGCCTGCACAAGGCGCTGGATGACAAGGCGCAGGCCTGGGGTGATATCGTGAAGATCGGCCGCACGCATCTACAGGACGCAACGCCGCTGACGCTGGGTCAGGAATTTTCCGGCTATGCGCATCAGCTCTACCGCTGCCGTCATCGGATAGAGCCAGCCGTGATGCACGGCATGATGGCGCTGGCTCAAGGTGGAACGGCGGTGGGGACGGGGCTCAACGCGCCGGAGGGCTTCGGCATCGCCATGGCAAGGGAGATCGCGGCCATTACCGGCCTGCCGTTCCGGACCGCCGATAATAAATACGAAGCGCTCGCCTCCAACGATCCGCTCGTCCATCTTTCTTCGACCCTCGCCACACTGGCGGTGGCACTGACCAAGATCGCCAACGATATCCGCCTGCTGGGCAGCGGGCCGCGTTCGGGACTTGGCGAGTTGGACCTTCCCGCCAACGAACCGGGCAGTTCCATCATGCCGGGCAAGGTCAACCCAACCCAGTGCGAGATGCTGACCATGGTTGCGGCCCAGGTGATCGGCAATCATCAGGCGGTGAGCGTCGGCGGCCTTCAGGGGCATCTGGAACTCAACGTCTTCAAACCGATGATAGGTGCAGCCGTCCTGCGATCAATCCACCTGCTCAGCGTCGGCATGCAAAGCTTCGCCGAGCGTTGTGTCGAAGGACTGGAGGCCAATGAAAAACGCATCGCCGAGCTTGTCGACAGGTCGCTGATGCTGGTCACCGCTCTTGCGCCGGAGATCGGCTATGACAACGCGGCGAAGATCGCGAAACATGCTCATGTCGAGGGGCTGACTCTGAAGCAAGCAGGCCTTGCTCTTGGCCTTGTCGACGAAGAAAGCTTCGACCGGCTCGTCAGGCCTGAAAATATGGTGTGAACTGGCGGAACCGCCGCTCTTGCGATACATTACGTCATCATGAAGAAGATCGCCCCCGATAAGCCGCTCGTCACCGTCCGCCCGCCGCGTAAGGCTGGGCTGCTGCGAAAGACGGCGCGGCTGGGCGCGGCTGTCGTGGCCGCTCGCGTGGCTGCTTCCACGGGCAAGAAGGGCGTCGTCGGCCTGGTCGCTGGCATGGGTGCCAAGCGGCTGATCATGCGCTATCCGCTCGGCGCGCTGTTCGTCACGGGTGCTTATCTTGCGGGCAAGGCTTATGAGACCAAGCGTGAAGTAGACCGCAAGCGGGCGGTGAAGGCTCTGCCCGATCTCAGCAACGAGCCAGTGCCGATCGCCGAAGCGCGCGAGGCCCGTGCGAAAAAGGTCTAAAGGGCAGACTGCCAGCTTTTTATCGCGTCGATCGGCCAGGTAAGCATCAACACGTTGAGTGTAAGGTTATCGCGTATAGCCACCAGCGCGATCACTTCCAACGCAATGCCGAGGCAAAGCGTCACAGCCACCGGAGCACGAGCAGCGATCATGAAGCCGACCGCCATCATGCCGATGTCGCTCATGGAATTCAGGATGCTGTCGCCGCTATAGCCCAGGGCAATGGTCGCGGCGCGATAGCGGTCGATGATGATCGGCGAGTTCTCCAATATCTCCCACACGGACTCGACCAGCACGGCCAGCGCGAAGCGCGGGCCAAGCGGCTGTCGCCGCATCAACACCCAGGTGCCCGCATAGAAGATAAAGCCGTGGATCACATGGCTGAGGCTGTACCAGTCGGCGATGTGCTGGCTGTTGCCGCTGTCCAGCGCTCCATGCCACAGCTTTACATGGCCGCATGTGCAGATCGGCGGCCGGGCCATCAGGAACAGCAGCGCGCAGGTCAGCAGCACGATGACCCCGGCCGCCACGAAGCCCCGGCGGTTGCGTAATGCCTTGCGTCTCAACGATCGTCCCCCTTGTCAGCCCTCTTGCCAAACGCGTTCCACGGCGTCACTAGCGGCCATGGCCGACAGCATCCCCATTGAGACGCCCGATTTCAAGCGGCGTGGCGTGCTCTTCGTTCTCTCCTCGCCATCGGGCGCGGGCAAATCCACTATCGCGCGCAAGCTTCTGGCCGCAGAGCCGGACCTTGCCATGTCGGTTTCCGCCACGACGCGGCCGATGCGTCCGGGAGAGGTCGAGGGCAAGGATTATCATTTCGTCGATCTGGAGGAATTTCGCCGGATGACGGCGGACCATGAATTCCTCGAATGGGCGCATGTCTTTGGCCAGCGCTACGGAACGCCGCGTGCTCCTGTCGAAGCGATGCTGAAGAGCGGGCAGGACGTCCTGTTCGACATCGATTGGCAAGGCGCGCAACAGCTGCACCAGATCGCAGGGGGCGACGTGGTGCGCGTGTTCATCCTGCCGCCCTCGATGGAGGAGCTGGAGCGCCGCCTGCGTGGTCGCGCAACCGACAGCGAGGAAGTCATCCAGGGTCGCATGTCGCGCGCCGCGAATGAAATCGCGCATTGGGACGGTTATGATTACGTCCTCTGCAATGTCGATGCGGATGCCTGCTTCAAGCAAGTCCAGACGATCCTGCATGCCGAACGCATGAAGCGCAGCCGACAGACTGGCCTCATAGGCTTTATCCGCCGTTTGAGCCGCTATTATCAGGAAGATTGAAGAAGCCGCTGTTTTCTCCACCTCCATTCGCGTGGAGTGCAGCCAGGAAAGCTTGCGCCGCCATAGCGGGATCAGAGGTCCAGCCTAGCTCTCAAACCCTGCCGGTTCTGCCCAATCGGGATGCACCCAGGCCATCGCCTTGAAAAGCGTGCCCATGGCGTTGGCGTCAGTCAGCCGCAGCCGCGCCGCTTCCACTTCACTTGCACGCGCTGGACTGGTGCGGGCCAGCTGATCCCCCCGCGCATCGATGCCGAGCTGGCGGAGAAATTCGCCCTGGCCGATGGGGCCCATCACCCGCAGGCCAGCCTGCCGCGCCATATTGCCGATCATCGTGAAATCGACATGGGCGGTCAGGTCGCTTTCGCCTGGTTCCAGAAAGGGATCTGCGAATTGATGCTCGCGCACGGCCTGTAGCGTGTCGCCGATTGCCGGCCCTTGATAGCCATAGTCGATGATGATAGCGGCGCCGCCCTGTCGAGCAATCCGCTGGGCCAGATCGAGCGCGATGGCGGTGCCAGCCAAGGGTATCTCGAGGATTGCACCCTCGGGCGCGTCTGCGGCGATGGCCGGGATGCCCGATTCGACCCGCCGGTATCCGGGCAAGGCTTCGAACCGATCCGGCTCAGCTTCGTCCGGGCAGATGACCACACGCTCACGCCATTCGTCGCCAGACCGAATGATCTGGCGCACAGGCAGGGCGTCGAAAAACTCGTTCGCGACGACCAGCAGCGGGGCATTGTTCGGCAGGCCGCCGACACTGTCGCGGTGGAAGACGTTGGGGATGAGCGCGCGCTGCCGCTCCTGCAGCGTCGGGCTGGTTTCCACGAAATAGGATTGGGGCGCAAATCCAGCGCTCCCCATTGCCCGCAACGCGTCCGAAGCCAGCGTACCGCGCCCGGGGCCGAGCTCTGCATAGACGGCATTTTGCCGACTGCCCGATCGCATCCACACATCCGCCAGGCAAAGGCCGATCAACTCGCCGAACATCTGGCTGATCTCGGGTGCGGTCGTGAAGTCGCCTGCCGCGCCCAGGGGATCGCGCGTGCCGTAATAATGCTGGTTTGCCTCGGCCATATAGTGGGCGACCGAAATAGGGCCCCCGGCATCGATCTGCCGCGCGAGGCGCTGGGCGAGGGTCAGCGGTTCAGCTGACACTCGCGCTGCCCGCGATCGGCTCCACGCGCACCCTGCGGCCCTTGGCGGTCACGATCAGGTAAAG
>JAEZCS010000008.1 GCA_023433445.1 Pseudomonadota bacterium
AATCCGCGGGATCGGGCCTATTCCGGTCACCATTATTTCACCTGCACCCCGCCAAGCTTCAGCGCATGCAGTAATCATCAATTCCGAAAGGGGGTGACTTGAGTTGCTCATGTTCAACGATCTTTCAGTAAATCGCCTTTGGTAGGCTAGACACTTTAGACGGCCCGCCCACGGCAGACAGATACGACGCTTCATCTACATTGATGAAGTTAGATCTGTAGTCGTCCCATTGTTCGGCAGAGCTGGCACTTTTTGAGTACAGCCTGAGATGATCGAGATCGATCTCGTAATCAGGAGATCCGCTCGTTGGGTGAGCGCCGAACGGCACTTCCGCCACGCCGCTTATGAGAGCCCGTTCAACGAGATTGAAGCGACTGTTAGTCTTCATATCCAGTGCTGCCGTTGATACTATTTTCTCGACCGTTACGTAGCTGCGCTCGGAAGCACGTACGAGCAGTTCGTCGAAAATGGGATCGACACTGAGGTTGAGTATATTTCCACGGTCGTCTGAACGATGAGCGTGGATGAGTGCCACATCAGGTGTGATAGGTGGCATTGCCACCAGTTCTTCCTCATCCTGGTAAGGGCTTGTAATCATTTTAAAGCCAGGCTGATTGATCACATCCGTTCCGATCCCGACGCGCGTCGGCAAAAATGGTAGTTTCATCGCCGCAGCACGCAAACCCCAGTGGAACATGCCCTCATCGACTTCCCAAACCTGGAATGCGCCTTTTTCTCTAGCCGCTCGGTAATGGGGATCCAGCGGAATATGGTCCAGGGTTACAAACGAGAAGATCAATTTTCTGATCTTCCCAGTAGCGGCAAGAAGTCCAACATCTGGGCCTCCATATCCTGCGATAACCGTAAGATCTTTCAGGGATGAGCGCGCTATTGCACGCACCAGCGCCATTGGCTTGCGTCGCGTAGCCCAGCCTCCCAGTCCAATGCTCATACCATCGCGTAGCTCGGCGATGATTTCGTCTACCGTCATTACCTTATTAATCATCTTTTACAGAACTCGGTCATGCGCGCAGCGTTCTTCACCTGCCCGACGGAGCAGGCAGAGTTGCGAGCTTTGTGGTGCAGAAGTGTCGAGGGTCGAGTTATGACCATTCTTGTTGAGGGCCAAAACTCTTGCGCTCGGTCATGGCAGAGGAAAGATCCGGCCAACAGCATGTGCTGAAAGTGGATCCATAGAGCCATAAACCCCGGTCCGAAGGCAGCACGCCTCCGGCCGGGGCTTAAATGCCTGCGACGATGCTGCCGGAGTTAAGTTCGCGAGAACGACGAGAGCAGAGACTGCGCATAAGACATTATCGCCTTGGCGGCGCTCGAAAGTCAAGCGTCGCTTGCAGCACCAAAATTCTCTGGAGCCTATAACGTTGAAGCCATCGGTCTATTTGCGAGTGTAAGCTGAAATTTTGTGAACCGCTTTCTGGAACGGGAGGATTGCGGCGCGGGGTAGCTGCATGCGTCTTCAGTATCAGTCTGGAAGTAGACTGATGTGCGGAGTTCTTTGCAGTTATGATGCCTCATTGGCGTCGGCTGGGACCTGCCACAGCTAGTCCTCTCCCCTTTGATTATCCTCGCGCAGTTTGGAGGGCAGACTGCAAACCGCGCGCAACACAATGAGCCGGATCCTCAGCGACAAGCACTGGCAGACCGAGCTCCTTCTGAAGCGACTCAACGAGACGGGGCGTCAAGGCGCCGCCACCTGTGAGCAAGGCGCCATGTTCATGCAGATCCTGGCTGAGCTCCGGTGGCGTTTGGTTCAGTACGTCCCGCACGGCTTCTACGATTTGCCTAACGTGCTTGTCGATCACTGGATCCAGTTCTGACGCGGAAATGCTTAGGGACGTCGGAGCCATGGACACAAGGCTCCGGCCGCGGACTTCGATCACCTTGTCCGAGGGGTAGCCGCCCTTCAAAGAAGAGCAGTTCCTTTTGATGCGTTCTGCCGTTGGCGCACCAACAAGAATCTTGTGCCGAAGGTGAAGATGATCGGCGATCACTTTGTTCAATGAGGCCCCTCCGATCCGAACGGAGCGAGTCAGGCAAATTCCGCCCAATGAAAGAACCGCCACCTCAGTGGTACCCGCGCCACATTCCAGCACCAGCACACCCGCTGGCTTGTTGATCTGGATTCCGGCACCAACTGCGGCGGCAAGTGGCTCATGAACTAAACGTACGGGAGCCAGTCCAGCATCATCAGCCGCGGTCAGGAGGGCTCGTCGTTCAGCTTGCGTGGCGTCGGCAGGAACCCCGATGAGCGCTCGGAGCCCTCTCACCTGTCTGCGGCCCAGAGCGTGGCGGATAGCATATCGCAACAGCTCGGCCGCAGTGCCGATATCTTGTAGAACGCCCCGCCGTAAGGGTCTTCTCACCTGCAGGCTTGGAGGTGTGCGATCGACCATTGCCTCTGCCGCACTGCCCGCCGCAAAGAGTTGGGGATTAGTTCGAAAATTGGCAAAGCAGCAAAGCGAGGGTTCGTCGAAAAGGATACCGCCATCGCGATGAATTACCCGCAAATTTGCAGTGCCAAAATCGATTGCGAGTTCCGGCCGCCTCAGAGATAAGGAAGAAAGCATCCGTCTGACATAGCGATCATTCCCGCCTTTGTCTCGCCTTTGCCTCGTCCGCGGATTTGTGTCTGGCTGCCCCACACCTGAAGCGCGGTCCTCATTGGCGGTGTTCCATTACGGGATGTTGTCGGTCAGGTTTGACATAAGCGGGCTACAACGGCATCATGGAAGAATGAAGGCCGGTCACTCTCATCATCGCTTTCGCCACCACGGGGGGCAGCTTCTCGCGGGCATGTAGCCCCGGGTTCCGGTGCTTGGTGCCCTGAACTCGGGGCTCGGATCGAAAACAAGCTTTGCCTCGCAACAGGGGCGTGAGCGCTCATCCGGAAAGCAAAGTGTATGACCAGCAAGAAGGGGCGTCGCCGCCCGCAAATCCATATGATCGATTCCGAAGCCGACGCGATCACTGATCTCGCAATCGCTGCTGAAAGACGGATCCCGCAGGTGAGCAAGCTTCTCCTGGAGGAAACTGCGCGGGCTCACATTTACTCGGCAGCGCGCATCCCTCAAGACGTTGTGACGATGAACGCCACTGTCGATTTCACCGACGAGACTGGAGAAAAGGCGCACAGCTACCAGCTGGTTTATCCGCGAGAAGCCGACATTTCATCCGGCCGAATATCTATTCTGACGCCGGTTGGTGCTGGTCTCATCGGCCTGAGGGAAGGGCAGTCAATATTGTGCCCAGATCGTGATGGACGCGAGCGAGAGCTTAAGATCGTCAGGGTGGTGCACGAAAGATAGTCTATCATTCATTCAAATTACGGGATGTTTTCGCGCAGCCAGATGTTTGAACACCGCTGGGGAGCGGGTAGGAGCACTGCGCCGACCTTTGTAGCACTGTTCAGGCGATAGTCTGACTTAGAGGAAATTTGGGCACGGAAACTTGCCGCTACGAATGTCGTGGGAATGCATGCTTGCCTTTCCTGCTCTGCACTCTACATTAGACGGATGTTCGTTAGCAGGAAACACGAGAGACCGGCGCGCCGGTCTGGAAGCAGCGCGCTGTCGCGCGCCTAAGCCCTGACGCCGATCGCGTCGGGGCCGTTCCCTCCTTTCTGCCTCCACTGGGCGCCTTCAGCGCCAACGTCTGTGTACAAGATGAGATTCACAGGCGTGCGTGAGAAGTAGTCTTCGCGACTGCGGCACATGGGCGGATATTTTCTAGCTAATTTTGTCTGAGAGGCCATCATGGGACCGAAGTTCATATGGGTTACTCGAACAGCACCGTATAACATGCTTACCGCACATCGGCTGAAGGGGATTGGGCACAAGGCGCTCACAATTCCCCTTCTCACGATCAAGCCAAGGCCTCATGAGGCACTATCAACCCAACCTGATGCGCTTGCGTTTACCAGCATTCACGCTATCGAGCACCACCGCTTGGACCGCCGCTTTCGTGATCTGCCGGTTTTTACAGTTGGCGAGCGAACGGCGAAGCTGGCGCGAGACGCTGGTTATCGTCGGGTGCAATCGGCCGACGGAAATGCGCTTGATCTGGAGATACTGATTAAAGAGCGCATGCCTAAAGGTTCTGAAATCATCTACTATAGTGCTGCTGAGCCTGCGGTGGAACTCGTGCTATCGTTGAACGAGAGAGGTTATGCCGCTCGCCAGATCACAGTATATGAAAGTCTACGCTCTCCTTCGAACACAATTACTCCCGCATTGGCCGCCATGCCTTGGATGGACGGAGTTCTGATACACTCGGCGAAGGCGGGTAGGATTGTCGCTCAGCTCATAGCCGATTGCGGAGAGCAGTGGCAGGGGACCGCCTATTGCATCTCCGAAGCTGCCGCCGATCCGCTGCGGCATCTTGCACATGGAAGAGTAAATGTTTCTGAAAAGCCTAATGAGCGGGCAATGCTTGATTTGCTAGGAAGGGGTTCCCCGCCAAGTCTTAAGCTTCGATAAGCTTCGCATTAGCCAATCAACTAAGGCGATCTATTCCGTTCATTGTTGAGCCCTTAGCTCTATTAAGGAAATGGCTCTGATCCCATGCCTCATCGTTTCGAAAAATTTGCATCGTCTTCAGCCAATCATACAGATAGATGCTGCGTCAACGAGTTCGAGGTTAGTGCTGCGGCCTATCCTGATGGCCGAATTGCTGTGCTTCTTTCATATTATCCCAGTCTTTCCCGAGAAGAACTGAAAGAGGTCATTGGATTTGTCCGTTCAGCGCGAGAAGATCAGATAAGGCGGCTAAGATCCACTCCGGGTAATTCCAGAAAGCTCGACAAGTTCTTGCGGGACAACCGAGCACTCATGCCTAATCCGTATGCGAAAGCTAGTTCGATTGTCGCGGCTGTTGTCATTATGTCGATCCTTCTGTGGATGTTGTGGGACAAGCGACCGCATCCTCTTGCGCCCGTGCCGGATCAGACTGATGTAAGCCGACAGGCGGGCACATTTGAACGCAAATAGATCAGGAGACCGCAATGTGCGCCGTTTTTGTAAAGCCGCGTCCATTTGGACGCCGGTCTTGCCGCTTCGTAGAACTACTCGATCGATATCCCGACGTCAGAGCCGATGAGCTCGCTGAGATGATCGAGACATTTCCCCATCTGCCTGCGGCTGAGATCGCCATCATGTCGATAAGTGAAAGATCACACAGAAAGCTGGACAAATTCATCAGAGAGCAGTCGGAAGCTCTTAGGCGCCCATGGCTGAATAGTGGATTGCTAATCCTTATCGCCATCAGCTTTGTAATTTTCCTGTACTGGCTACACTGAAGAATTGTCTTTGGTGGAAGAATTCGCGCTTATGCAAGCAAGGATGAGCGGGTAATTAAAAGTATATCGACTGGGATATTCACTAAGGTGCGCATCGGAGAGATCTAGTGCATGAAATTGGTCGATTACTCTACGAGAAGCGGCCCCGGGGTTGCGAGGGAGCGAGCCCGGGGTGGATTTTTGAACCTTGTAACGGCAGCGGAGTACGCTGCTCGGGAGTAGCTAATGATCAGCACAGCCGCATATGAACGAGAAGCGCCGCATCAACCTGCAGAAACGGGATCGCCTGAACCACGGGTGATCCCCTTTCCAAAACGCAATTCGCCGCCCGAGCCGACCCCTCCCACCGTACCGGAACCTCCGGCTGCGGCATGATCACCAAATCAGCTGAGGAATAGGTAAGGATATGTCGATCGATGTTTCCGCGGAGTGCGGGACGTTCTTTGTCACTCTTATCAGAGGCGCTGCAGAGCAGGCAGAGGCGATCTTGGTAAGGCCAGGTCAGGAGGTGCGCTTAAGAGCGATCCGAGATGATGGGTTTTCAGAATTGGCACGGCTGGAGCTGTCGCCACTGCCGGAAGATCAATATCTCGCCGTTGCGCTTCGCCTCTCGAGAGATGGGGACCGCAAGTCGGCCATATTCGCTGCACTGGCGGACCAATTTCGGTCACCTCCTTTGAGCATCGCCGTGGAAGCTCAGCGCAAGCTTGTCGAAAGCCGTTCAAGCAGGAGTGCGCTGTCGCTGAAGGCAGCGACCGAGGCCGTTGACGCGATCAAGATAAACCTGAGTTCGGCCGGGGTCGACTATAGCCGCGCGCTAAGACTTCGAGCGGCCTTCTATTCAGATTTTTGGTGTGATCCGAGGATAGCTGCCGCTCCGGGAACTCGCCGCGTTATGCTAACAATGTCCGAGATATTGAAAGCGCAAGTCAATGTCGAACATGCAAATAGATTGCCAACCTGGAAGAGAACTTCTGTTACAAGGAGCGTTTGTGAATAGTATAGGATAATGTGTGAGAGAGAGTTCAATATGACGAACTACGGGATTTTTAGAATGAAAGCGGCCGGTTTGATGATCAGAAGGGAACAATCGAATCATCCGCTGTTTCGAGCCTCGTTGCCCTCGAATGGAGCGCGCGCGCTGATCAACATCTGCGAAACTCCGCTACATTTCAGCAGCCTCTCGGATGTCGAGCGCGAATTAATTAAGTATTTTGATGTAAGCAGGTCCGATCAGCGAGGCTCCTATGTACAATTTGGAATTCGACGAACAAACGCGCGTGCTGTTCCAGAGGGCTAGCGGATTTTGGATCCTGGAAAAATTCAGGCGGTATCATGTAGAGTTCACCGCGCTTCTGAGGCGGGTCCGCTCAGATGGGCGACCCATTAAAATGCTGTTCGACAGCCGAGACATGCCGCCTCAATCGGCCGAGGTGGTAAACGCATTTTCCAAGATGACCAGCGCAGACGGCATGAATGCTGACGGACGGGTCGCGATCCTGGTTTCGGGCATGCTCTCCAAACTGCAGGCCCAGCGGATTTCCGATAATCGACTTGTGAAGAGTTTCAATGACAAGGCGGAAGCGCGGGCTTGGCTAGCGGAGCCGATTTTAAGTTGCTAGTAGAGGTAAGAACATCTATTTGGAAAATTGCGCCATCCGCACCTGGCAGCGCTCCATCATGGCTCCAGCCTACTAAATTCAACGTGAAAGCGTACCGAACCTAGCGGCTCGACTCGGTGCAAGATGGTCGGCTCGACAATGCCGGGCAACGTCCCGCTGGACAATATAACTTCTGCCAGCGTTCTGCGCGGATCGGTCACGATATAGCGCAGCTCGCCTTCCTCCACGCGAATCAGACCCCAGGTGCCTTCCTTCGTCTGATGATCGTTCAGCAAACCTGCCGGTATAGTTTCCTCGGTAAAGGTCGGCGTGCGCTTATAGGGTGTGACCCCGTCAGGAAGCTGATCGATCATGCTTCATTCCTTTCGCGATAGAATTGAACCCCAAGCTGCAGACTTTCCGCGATCCGATCCGCCTTCTGCTGGAAAGCCGTTGCGGCGGCGGGTGAGAGCAGCTCGCCGCTGACCTCCCGCCACAGCGCCAACCATTTGGCGAAGTTGTCATCGGTCATGTGCTCGGCGTGCCGAACATGCGCCACCATCGGTTGCCCCTTGTATCGCCCCGACGTCAGCATGACCGAGGACCAGAAGTCCTGAAGCTTGCCGAGATGGTGGGGCCAATCGTCTATCGCACCATTGAAGATCGGTCCTAGGACCCGATCCTGCCGGACCCGCTCGTAAAAGGCAGGGACGAGGCGCGCGATATCTTCTTCCTTGATTTCAGTCGTCATGACGCTGCCTTCTGGCTCTGCAGGATCAGGTTCAGGGTTTGCATGAGTTCGTCTTCCAGCAGCGGCTTTTCAATGAGAATGGCGTTTAGTTCAGCGGCTGAAGCGCGAAGCGCGCGGGTGGGATTTGTCGCCAGCAGGATCGCAGGGGTGGCGCATTTCCTCCGAAGCTCGGCAAGTCGTTCAAGCCCCTGCGCGCAATCCAGGTCCACCACAAAGGCAACGGCAGCGGCCGGATCGGATAGGTCCGACCCTGCCGCTGCCTTGATCCCCACTACTGACAGGGCGAATTCGATTGAGGTGAGGAGCGCTGCATCATCGATGAACAGCAGGACCGGATTGTCGCTGGTCATCTTCGCTCTCCTCTCTCATTCAGCCTGGATCAGGCCGCCTTCTTCCAGATGGGCTCCAGCGGCACGTGGGGCGGGCAGTGGGCGATTGAGCCCACGGGCAGGCCGCCAAGTTCATTGGCAAAGCCATGGTTGACGTCGCGGTGATGAGCCTCGTCCGCCCGGACAACCAGCACCACGTCGCGGAGTGTCGCGCCGTCGGGCAAATTCCAATAGTGCTTGGCAATGTCCGGCGCGGGCACATTGGGGCTGCGGCCTTCGTCGATCTCGGCAAGATAATGGGTGTAGCTGATCACCGCCTCTTCTTCGAAATAGCCGACCACGCGGTGAGCCGTCTTGGCGCTCACCAGATAGAGCGCGAAGAAGAACAGGTAAAATACCCACTGCACGCCCATGATCACCGCGCGCTCGAACCAGGTCGGCTTGGAAATTTCGATGAAGGTCATGAGGTGCATGCGCTCATTTTCCGCTTCGTCCATGAGCGTCTTGATCCAACCCCTGTCATCGCAGATGCGCCGCAGGCAGGCGAGATGGGTGATGGTCGCACCGACCATGCCGGGGACCGCCGCCACCGTCTCCAGAACCACGGCACGATGGCCGTAGCGGGCGGCGAAGAAGGTGTCCGCGCACCAGCGCAACATCTTCGTGAAGCCAAAGGCGACCCGGTCTGACAGCCCTTTGGGCTTGTGATGGACGCCAAGATCGATGAACGGTGCGGTCATGAAACTATCTCCAGATGCGAGCCTGTTTGCTATGACGCTCATCTATGCTGCGGAGCATCGGGGAGAAATTTGGATGTTGTACCTACCGCAAGTCCCCTAAGGGCTTTACCGGAGGCGGAAGCGAAGGGGCTGACCCGATGAGGAGGATGTGAACAAAGCGGCATTTCCTTTCCGGCACATGAGCCTGCCCGCGCCTCCATTTCTGGTGACGCTGGCACTCGCCGCCATCGCTGTGGCGATTGGCGCGGGGGTGCGCATCGCCTTCGCCGCAGAGCTTGGCCAGCGCGCCACCTATATCTTCTTCGTTCCGGCGGTAGTGGTGGCAAGCGCCTTGTCAGGTCTGCGCGGCGGGATCATCGCTTGCATAGCGGGAGCCGCATCAGGGCTACTTTGCGATAGGGCGATCGGTCCTCTGGAAGTCGGAAGCCTCATCGCGGCGGCGGCGTTCGTGGTGATCGGCCTTGCGGTTGCGCTTGGCGGCGAATGGTTCCAGCGAGCGCGGGCAGAGGCGGAACGCGGCACTGCGGCGCTGGCGAGGCGGGAGGCGCATCTGCGCTCGTTGCTCGACACCGTGCCTGACGCCATCATCGTGATCGACGAGGGGGGATTGATACGGGACTTCAGCCCGGCAGCGGAGCGGATGTTCGGTTGGAGCATGGAGGACGTGCGCGGACGGAATGTCAGCATGTTGATGCCCGATCCATATCGATCGGCGCATGATGACTATCTGACCCGCTATTACAAAACGGGCGAGAAGCGGATCATCGGCAAGGGCCGGGTTGTGGTGGGTCAGCGCAAGGACGGATCGACCTTTCCGCTGGAACTGGCCGTCGGAGAGATGCGCGTTGGCGGCCAACGGCATTTCACCGGCTTCATCCGCGATCTTACCGAACGGCAGCAGGCTGAGGCCCGGCTTCAGGAATTGCAGAACGAGCTGGTTCATGTGTCGCGGCTAACGGCGCTCGGCGAAATGGCGTCCGCATTGGCGCATGAATTGAACCAGCCCCTGTCAGCGATTGCCAATTATCTTAAAGGCAGCCGCATGCTGCTGACGCGCGAAGAGGTGCCGCTGGACCGCGTGAGTGAAGCGCTGGAACGGGCAGGTACGGAAGCGTTGCGGGCGGGCGACATTATCCGCCGCCTGCGGGACTTTGTCGCGCGCGGGGAGACGGAGCGGTCGGTCGAAAGCCTGCCCAAGATGGTCGAGGAAGCCAGTGCCCTGGCCCTGGTGGGCGCCAAGGAACATGGCATCCGGGTGCAGTATGAGTTCAGTCCCGAGGTTGATCTGGTTCTGGCGGACAAGGTCCAGATCCAGCAGGTGGTGCTGAACCTCATCCGCAACGCGGTCGACGCAATGACCGATGTCGCGCTGCCCCGTCGCGAACTGCTGATTAAAATTGAGCGTGCGGGCGATAATATGGCGCGGGTTACAGTGGCGGACACAGGCCCCGGGATTGATCCCGATGTAGCTGACCGCCTGTTTCAGCCTTTCATAACGACTAAGCGAACCGGCATGGGGGTCGGCCTTTCCATCTCGCGCACCATTGTCGAGGCGCATGGCGGGCGGATCTGGGTGGAACCGCGGGAGGGCGGCGGCGCGTTGTTTTGCGTCACCCTGCCACGCGTGAGTGAGGAGGATCTGTATGACAGTGAGTGAAGCGATCGTTTACGTCATCGACGATGATGACGGGGCGCGTCATTCGCTGGAGTTCCTGCTCGACTGCGCGGGGATACGGGTGCGCTCCTTTGCTTCCGCCGACACCTTCCTCGCCTCGTCCCCGCCGCTGTCGGGCGCCTGCATCGTCACGGATGTCCGGATGCCCGGCCGCAGCGGCATTGAACTGGTGGAAGAGCTGAGGCGGCGTGGTGCAAACGTGCCGGTCATCGTCATCACCGGCCATGCCGATGTGCCGCTCGCCGTACAGGCAATGCATGCAGGGGTGGCTGACTTCATCGAGAAGCCATTCGATGATGAGGTGATGCTGTCGTCGATCCGCAAGGCGCTTATCCGGCAGGCCGGGGACGTTCAGGCGCAGGCGGAGAAGCAGTCGATAATTGACCGGATCGCCAGCCTCAGCCCGCGCGAGCTGGAGGTGATGGAAGGACTGGTTGCGGGACACGCCAACAAGGCGATCGCCTTTGACTTGGAGATCAGCGCGAGGACCGTGGAGGTTTATCGAGCGAACGTGATGATGAAAATGCAGGTTAAGACGCTGTCGGAACTCGTCCGCATGGTGACGCTGGCAAGATTGGGCTAAAAAGTTGAGTCGCTCGAAAGGAAATAGAGACGGAAAGGCGATGGCGTCCAAACGGCATCATCCTACTTGTCCCTGTCCAGACATTCTCCTGGCGCCCACACTTTTCCGTTCAAGCAGTCTTCCGCTTCTTCCAAGAGCCGAAGTACGAGCGCCTTATCGTGCTGACTAGGCCTGGGACATTTTGCTCAGTCCGCTTTGGAGCATGGATTGTGGAATAGCGGACATACCTAGCTCGGGAACAGATGTCAGCTTAGACGTTCGCGACAGCGCTCCCCATCACGTATGCCTTTCCGCGTGCATCAGCGCCCACGATAGGGACGACACAGGTGAGGACCCGCTCAATCTCCTCGTCGACCGCATTTTGTGCCGCTCGCGCTATGGGCATCCTGAAGTTCATAGCCACTGACTGCGGCCCGACCCGCTTCATGCTCGATAAAACTCGCACCATCGTCATCGGATTCACCTCATGCACGTCCGACGGTGATCTATCGTCCAGAGGGAGGCTCTCATGAGAGTCGCGTCTGCTATGGCGACCCGGCTGGCAACGAATTGAAGGCGTTCGCCGCGCGCTTTCAGGACATCGAAGCTGAGCTGGTAATCGCCTCCTTGCGGTCGCGATATGAAATATACCGTGAAGCCCAGGACTGCGGCGTCGATCTCGAAACGCCCTTGTCATCCTTGCCGGTGGAGGCCTGCTTAGGTCCATGGAACTAAAATGGGCTGCTGCCAGGAAATTGCTGTCATCTTCCGGGGTGCCGCCAAGGAGCGCCACTTCAGCCCGAAGCGCGGGGGATTTCATAACGATGACCTTGCGCGGGAAGTGCTTTAGAATAGAGCCCATAGACAAGGCGTTGATCCTCATCACCGCGACCTTGTAGTCGCTCATCTGTGATCGTCATTGGAGGGAGCCGAACGCCTCCTCCAGCGCGGCGGCTGCAGCCGCGGTGCACAGGCCGGTGTTTCTATTGATGGCCAGCGACTATTAGGCGTCGGAGAGCATGCAAGAGCGTACGCGCCTGTCGGCGGCGGCCCTGCAAGCGGGTTGTGAAAAGTTGAGCGACTTTTTGTAAACGCCAGCAGCGGCCTACAGGCGATTCGCCAAACACCTCGATCAAAATGGTTCAAATGGGAAAATGAGCCACTTTAAACGACTTTCCGACAGTAACCGGGCAATGCCACGCTAAGTTGGACAAATGCCAATGCAAAGTTGTGCCAGCGTTTCATTGGGAGAAAATGGTGGACGCACTAGGGCTCGAACCTAGGA
>JAEZCS010000013.1 GCA_023433445.1 Pseudomonadota bacterium
TTCTCGATGTTGTTGAGCCGGATTGGCTCCTTCGAAGGTCTGGCTGTCGGTGATTTCTTCGCAGGGTCGGGCGCCCTCGGTTTTGAAGCCATGTCTCGCGGCGCGGCCAGCTGCCTCTTCGTCGAACAGGATCGGGCAGCGTTGGACGCGATCCGCGCCAACGGCGAACGGCTGGGCATCCGGCCCGACATTCGGCAGAGCAGCGTCCTGTCGCTCGGGCCTGCCCCAAAGCCGCTGGACCTCATCTTCATGGACCCGCCCTATAACAGCGGCGCGGGCGCTGTAGCGCTCGACAAGCTCAGCCGTCTTGGTTGGACTGGCCCTGCAACCTGGGTCAGTATCGAAACCGATCGGCGCGAGGATGTGGAAGTGAAGGGCTTCACCATCGACGCAACCCGCGACGTGGGCAAAGCCCGACTGACCATCCTGAGGGCAGCCTGAAACGCCTATAAGCGACAAATTCCCTCTCCCCTTCAGGGGAGAGGGCTAGGGAGAGGGGCCCCGCCCGAAGCGCGCCCCTCACGATCAAGCAGCCTCAGCATCCTCATAGGCCTGCGCTTCCTTCCCGATCAGAATATCGGCCAGGAACCAGTAGGCCTTACCCCAGGCCTCCAGCACCGCGTCGGTAGCGACCTCAGCGCCCAATACATCGCGGATCGCGGGCAGCAGTGCTTCGGCGACCTTCGGATAATGTTCGGGCTTCACGCCGGTCTCGACATGCCGCTGCACCATGCGCTCCACAGCGCCGGTCAGTGCCTGCAACTTGTCGATATTCTCTGCATATCCCAGAATGGCGGCGGCCAGGCGCTTGGGCTGTTCGCCGCTTTCTTGAGCTGCCTGGTCAAACATGTCCTTGATCGACGCATCCTGAAACAGCCGCGCATACATGGCGGTGGTGATTGCCACGCCGTGACTGCGAAGCGCGGGAGCAGTTGCTTTGACGATCGCGATGGTTTCGGCGGTAAGCTGGTTCATGATGCACCCCTCTTATGAGACTCGATAAAGGTGCATTTACGGGACATGTTTAAACATGTAAACTCACCATGTTTGATCCCCAAATCTCTTTCAATTAACGCATTCCCTCATGCAATTGACTCGCCACACTGACTACGCCCTGCGCGTCCTCATCCATCTGGCAGTCACGCCCACCGGCCGCGCGACAATCCCCGAAATCGCCGACGCCTACGCTCTTTCGCGCAATCATTTGATGAAGGTCGTCCATCACCTCGGCCTCGGCGGCTTCATCATCACGCAAAGAGGAAGAGGCGGCGGGTTCACGCTCGCCCGCCCGCCGGAACTGATCAGCCTGGGCCAAGTAATCCGCCACACCGAAACCGACATGAACCTCGCCGACTGCGCCGGATGCGGCCTGCGATCTGCCTGTGGCCTTTCGGGGATATTGAAAACCGCGACCGCCGCCTTTCTCGCCGTGCTGGACCAACACAGCCTGGCCGACGCAGCTAAGGACAGGGCTGGGCTGGCGGCGCTTATTGCCGCCCTGCCCGCGCCCCTTCCTCCGGTCAGCGAGCCCTGCGCGCTGCCTTAGAACGCGGCGCCTCGCTCGGATTGATGCAGCTGTCCTGAACCGTCCGGCTGCATAGCGGATAGTCCTTCGTGGTAGCGGGAGGGGGCGTCATGTTTCCGCCCACCGTCACAGGATTTGCGGGGCTTCCCATCGGAGCAGCGGGATCTCTCGGCACTCCGGGTGAAGCTGGTGCCATGCCTGTGTCAGCCGGGACAGCGCCAGTGGGCTGGCCCGCGTTCGGATCCGCAGGCATTGTTTCAGTGGCCGGGGGCTGAGCCGTTGCATCCGGCGCACCCTGAGCGATCGCAATGCCAGTGGCGCCAGTGGAAAAAGCCAGCAATGCCGCGCCTGCAAGCATGATCGATTTCATAGGGTAATCCTTTCCTGTTCTTCACCCCGTTCTACCTCACGGCGGATGAAGAACCTGACCGATGACGCAAGCGTTCCAATATCGGCGACGAGTTGTTGCTCTGCTGCTACCAAATGAATGATTCAATCTTCAGGGTAGCGCTCGACATGAGGCAGATCATGCGCCGCCCCCATCCACGGCAACGCCTCCGCCCATTGTACATGTATGACGGGAGGAAAGATGGACGGGTCGTCCAGGGTAGAGGTCTGAATGTCGACCATCTCCGGGAAGATTTTGGAGTTCCGGTAGAACAGGCCGGTGCCGCAATTGACGCAGAAGTGGCGTGTGGCATCTTCAGAGGATCGATACTGTCTGGGCTCGCCCACGACCGTCAAATTCGCCTCTGCAAAAAGCGCCCAACCAACCATCGGCGCGCCCGCACTGCGGCGGCAATCGCTGCAATGGCAAATGGCGCTGTAGATTGGTTCACCTTCGACCTCATAATGAATCGATCCACATTGGCATCGTCCTGTGGCCATGGCATTTCCCCTTGCGTGATTCGCCTTTTGTTCTCATAGATCGATGACCACTGCAAGGGCTCTCCCCTTGCCCGCCCTCACCGTGTTTCCTAGTTGTTGGATATGACTGTTCCTGATCCCTCGCCCAATGATCCGCCCTATCTTCAGGGCCTCAATGAGCCCCAACGGGAAGCCGTCCTTACAACTGAAGGTCCCGTCCTCGTGTTGGCAGGAGCGGGAACTGGAAAGACAGCCGCGCTGACAGCTCGGCTCGCTCATCTCATAGCTACGCGTCGTGCCTATCCGTCCGAAATTCTGGCGGTAACATTCACGAACAAGGCCGCGCGCGAAATGCGCGAGCGCGTCGGGCGCATGATAGGTCCGGCGGTCGAAGGGATGCCATGGCTGGGCACCTTCCACGCCATTGCCGCAAAGATGCTACGCCGACACGCAGAATTGGTCGGGCTCCAGTCCAATTTTACGATCCTGGATACCGACGACCAACTGCGCCTGATGAAGCAGTTGATCCAGGCAGAAGGTATCGATGAAAAGCGATGGCCCGCGCGGCAGTTGGGCGGCCTGATCGATCAGTGGAAGAATAAGGGGCTCTCTCCAGAAGAGATCGGCGCGAGCGATAGCGAAACCTATGCAAATGGACGGGGCCAGAAGTTGTATGCCGCTTATCAGGCCCGGCTTCGCGATGTGAACGCCTGTGATTTTGGAGACCTGCTGCTCCATGTGCTGACGATCCTGAAGCGCCACCGTGACGTGTTGGAAAGCTATCAACAGCGCTTCCGTTACATCATGGTGGACGAATATCAGGACACCAATAGCAGCCAGTATTTGTGGCTTCGCCTGCTCGCTCAACAGCGCAAGAATATTTGCTGCGTGGGTGACGACGACCAATCCATCTATTCATGGCGAGGCGCCGAGGTCGCCAACATCCTGCGGTTCGAGAAGGATTTTCCCGGCGCGAAGATCGTTCGTCTGGAACAGAACTATCGATCGACGCCCCATATTCTTGGAGCCGCCTCCGGAGTCATCGCCGAAAACGGCAACCGGTTGGGGAAGACTCTTTGGACAGACGTCGACATCGGAGAGAAGGTCCGTGTCATCGGTATATGGGATGGTCCGGAGGAAGCTCGCCGCGTAAGCGACGAGATAGAGTCGTTGGAGCGTGCGGGACAATCGTTGGACGATGTCGCTATTCTGGTCCGCGCGCAGCATCAAACCCGTGAGTTTGAAGACCGCTTCATCCAGATCGGCCTCGCATATCGAATCGTAGGCGGGTTCCGTTTCTACGAACGCGCCGAAATCCGTGACGCGCTGGCTTATCTTCGCCTGGTCAACCAACCGGCGGACGATCTGGCGTTCGAACGGATCGTCAACGTTCCCAAAAGGGGATTGGGCGACAAGGCGATGGAGAAACTGCATCGCCTGGCGAGGGCTGAAGGCATCCCCTTGGCGCTGGCGGCTGCGCGGATTTTGGACACGGATGAAATGACGCCTCAGGCCCGCCGGAGCCTGGGAGCTTTCATAGGGGATCTTGCACGTTGGCGTGATCGGGCGGCTCAGTTGCCCCACGCGGAACTCACGCGCCAGATACTCGATGAAAGTGGCTATACCGCCATGCTCCAGGCAGAGCGGACAGTCGAAAGCGCAGGTCGCCTCGAAAACCTGAATGAGCTCACTCGAGCAATGGAGGAGTATGAAACGCTTGGTGCGTTTCTCGAGCATGTGTCCCTGGTCATGGACAACGACGCACATGCCGAAGAACGCAAGGTCACGATCATGACCATACACGCGGCAAAGGGCCTCGAGTTCGACACCGTATTTCTTGCCGGTTGGGAAGAAGGCATTTTCCCATCCCAGCGCGCGCTCGACGAAGGCGGGCTCAACAGCCTCGAAGAAGAACGTCGGCTCGCCTATGTGGCGATCACGCGCGCCCGCAAGTTGTGCATCATTCTTCACGCCGCCAACCGTCGTATATACGGCCAGTGGACGAGTTCTATTCCGTCCCGCTTCGTGGGCGAGCTGCCACCCGAACATGTCGAGGAAGAAAGCAGCATGGCCGGCGGCGCGTCATTATGGCGCGCAAACTGGTCTGAGCGTGCGGACCCTTTTTCCAATGTTCAACGGGGCAGCGGGCGGGGCCCGGGTTGGCAACGGGCCCAACAAAGCGGTCAATTTACTCGCGAACCTGTCCGGATCGTGGAAGCTCGAGCATCGGCTATCTCGCTAGGCAACAAAGGACGGGATGACATGCGCCTGGGGCTGCGTGTTTTCCATCAGAAGTTTGGCTATGGAACTGTTGCGGAGATTGAAGGCAACAAGCTGGAAATCGACTTCGAGACAGCAGGCCGCAAGCGCGTCATGGACAGCTTCGTGCAACCCGCCTGATATCGAGAGTTGGGAGGCGCAGAGCAGAGCGCCCGACCAGGCACGCAGCCGATCACCCATCACCTTCACAGGCTAGCGAATGAATGGAAATTTGGTGGAGCCTAGCGGGATCGAACCGCTGACCTCCTGCATGCCATGCAGGCGCTCTCCCAGCTGAGCTAAGGCCCCATCTCAATGCAGACTCAATGCTGCACCCGGGAAGATGGCTTCCGGCTTTTACTCCGACGACCATCATATATCTACCCAAACGATGCTACAGCATATCTGGTACGATGTCGGCGACATCGGCTATCCTGAACATTGGTGGAGCCTAGCGGGATCGAACCGCTGACCTCCTGCATGCCATGCAGGCGCTCTCCCAGCTGAGCTAAGGCCCCATTTCCAATGTTGGCGCTGTTTGGGTCCAGCGCCTCGGAGGTCGCTGCCATTAGGAGGCAGCAACTTCCTTGGCAAGCATAAAATTACTTAATTATCGTCGTCGCTGTCGTCACCTGCGGCCTCAACGCCGAGGTCGTCGTCGCCGCCCAGATCGACGTCATTGTCCGGTGAATCGCCGTCATCATCGACGTCCAGATCCAGATCCAGATCGTCGTCCGCCGATTCCAGCTCGCCGTCGGCAGTCTCGATGACCTTCTTGGGCGCTTCCTCATAAGGCAGAGGCTGCTTCGACTTAAGAACGGGCTCAGGTTCCCAGGCAGTGTTGCAGTTGATGCAGATGACCGGGTCGTCCTTGCCCAGGTCATAGAAGCGCGTGGCGCATTTCGGGCAGGTACGCTTCGTGCCCCATTCAGCCTTGACCATGTCCGGCCTTGTCCTTCTTACGAGTGCTTAAACGAATATCACGCGGCGCGACCATGTCGCCCGCGAAGCGACGGCGCCTTGCCATAGCAGAACCGCCCTGTCAAAAGCCGGGCGCGATTTTTCAGTTCCCTGCCAAACGGATTGACCCTTGACCGCTTCTTCCGATCAGCCGCTCCCGATGACCTTCACCGGCGCACGCCCCCTCTCCGGCAGCGTGGCTGTACCGGGTGACAAAAGCATCTCGCATCGCTCGCTGATGTTGTCTGCCTTGTCTGTGGGAGAAAGCCACGTCGAAGGACTGCTGGAGGGTGAGGATGTACTGGCCACCGCTGCCGCAATGCGGGCAATGGGCGCGCAGATCAGCCGTGATGATAGTGGCATTTGGCACATCAGAGGCGTTGGTGTTGGCGGCCTGTTGCAACCCAACACAGCGCTGGAGATGGGCAACAGCGGGACATCGACCCGGCTGCTGATGGGCCTGATCGCCAGTCATGCCATCACCGCAACCTTTACAGGTGATGCATCGCTCAGCAAGCGTCCGATGGGGCGTGTGACTGAACCCCTGTCCTGCATGGGCGCCAGTTTCACATCAAGTCCGGGACACCGGCTGCCTTTGACAATGCGCGGCGCCTGCCCGGCCGTGCCGCTGGACTATCGGCTTCCGGTTGCATCAGCGCAGGTCAAGTCCGCCATCCTCCTTGCCGGTCTGAATGCCCCCGGCGTGACGCGCGTCGTCGAGCCCATCCCGACTCGCGACCATAGTGAGCGCATGCTCAAAGGCTTCGGGGCTGAACTGGAGGTCGAGGTAGAAGCCGATGGAACGCGCATCATCACCTTGAGGGGCGAAGCTGAGCTGCGCCCACAGACGATTGTCGTGCCGGGCGACCCGTCATCGGCAGCCTTCCCTATCGTTGCTGCCTTGCTAGTTCCCGGCTCTAAAGTCACGATAACGAATGTCGGCCTGAATGCCACGCGGGCAGGATTGATCGATCTGCTGCGTGAGATGGGCGGCAATATCGTGATCGACAATCCACGCGAAGTCGGCGGCGAACCGGTGGGTGACATTGTCGTGACGGCATCCGACCTGAAAGGGGTTGAACCCGATCCAGCGCGCGCGCCTTGCATGATCGATGAATATCCCGTCGCCTTCATCGCAGCAGCCTTCGCCGAAGGGCGCAGCATATTTCGCGGCCTTGAAGAGCTGCGCGTCAAGGAGTCCGATCGTATCGCCACCATGGCCGAGGGTCTTCGCACCATTGGCGTCACCGTTGAAGAGCTGGAAGACGGCATCATCATCGAGGGTACCGGCGGTACGCTCCTGCGCGGCGGCGGCCCCATCGCCACCAAGCTTGACCACCGTATTGCCATGAGTTTCGCAGTTGCCGGGCTGATATCTAAGAACGGTGTGACCATTGACGATATGAGGCCTGTTGCGACGAGCTTCCCCGGCTTCACTGCGTTGCTACAAGAGCTGGGCGCGATGCCATGACGGTTCAGTTCAACATGGCCTCCCGGGCGCTGGAGGTTGTATGCGCGCCGATCGCTCTCGTCGGCATCGCCAAGGCGCAGCGGAAAGGCAAAACGTCATGATCATCGCAGTCGATGGCCCGGCTGCGTCGGGCAAGGGCACGATCGCCAAGGCGCTTGGACGCCATTATCGCTTGCCCGTGCTGGACACCGGCTTGCTGTATCGCGCCGTTGGCCTTGCTGTAGTAAAGACCGGCGGCGACCCCGACCATGAAGCCGATGCGCTGGCGGCCTGTTCATTCAATGACGGCGTTCTCGCTGATCCAGCGCTGCGGAGCGAAGCGATCGGCTCCCTCGCATCCCGCGTTTCGGTCCATCAGAGCGTTCGCCAGGCGTTGGTGAAACGCCAGCGCGATTTTGCCACCCAGGCTGGCGGCGCGATCCTCGACGGTCGGGATATCGGCACGGTCATTGCCCCAGATGCCGATGCCAAGATTTTCGTTACCGCCAGCGTCCATGTCCGTGCGCAGAGACGCTATGATGATGCGCTGTCCCACGGCGGCCGTCCTGACATGGACAGCCTCATCGCGGACATTCAGGCCCGCGACACTCGCGACATGAGCAGGGACCATGCTCCGCTACGCATGGCCGATGGAGCAGACTTGCTCGACACTAGCAATTTGACTATAGACGCGGCCGTCCAGCAAGCCATTGCATTGGTGGACGCCCAGTTGGAACGTCGGCCGAAAGCCTGACGCGATGACGGGTGCTTGGGAATTCCAAGCGCCCTTTTCGCTTATTCACAGGGCGTCGCTCGCCATGGCCGAACGGATGTTCGCGCGGCAATCCGGCTGCGTGGACTGTTTGGCCTGAAAGACCACCGGACACAACCGGTAGGCCAGCAATGACGAGTGAAGGAACTACCATGGCCTCTACGGCACTCCCCTCGCGCGACGATTTCGCCGCGCTTCTCAATGAATCACTTGGCGGTGAAGACGGCGGCTTCGAAGGCCGTGTCGTCAAGGGCACCGTTACCGGCATCGAAAACGACATGGCCCTGATCGACGTCGGCCTGAAGTCGGAAGGCCGCGTGCCGCTGCGCGAATTCGCAGCGCCCGGTCAGAAGGCTGACCTGAAGGTCGGCGACGAAGTCGAAGTCTATGTCGACCGTGTCGAAAACGCCCACGGCGAAGCCATGCTGTCGCGCGACCGCGCCCGCCGCGAAGCCGCCTGGGACAAGCTTGAATCCGAATTCACTGAAAACGCTCGCGTTGAAGGCGTCATCTTCGGCCGCGTCAAGGGCGGCTTCACCGTCGATCTCGACGGCGCCGTGGCGTTCCTTCCCGGTTCGCAGGTCGATATCCGCCCGGTTCGGGACGTCACCCCGCTGATGGACATCCCGCAGCCCTTCCAGATCCTCAAGATGGATCGCCGCCGCGGCAACATTGTGGTATCGCGCCGCGCCATCCTGGAAGAAACCCGCGCCGAACAGCGCAGCGGCCTCATCCAGACGCTGGCCGAAGGCCAGATCATCGAAGGCGTCGTCAAGAACATCACCGACTATGGTGCGTTCGTTGACCTCGGCGGCATCGACGGCCTGCTGCACGTCACCGACCTCAGCTACAAGCGGATCAACCACCCGAACGAGATGATCAACATCGGCGATACCGTCCGTGTCCAGATCATCCGCATCAACCGCGACACCCAGCGCATCAGCCTCGGCATGAAGCAGCTGGAAAGCGATCCGTGGGAAGGCGCAGCCGCCAAGTACCCGATTGGCGCCAAGCTGTCCGGCCGCGTCACGAACATCACCGAATATGGTGCATTCGTCGAGCTGGAGCCGGGCATCGAAGGCCTGGTCCACGTTTCGGAAATGTCTTGGACCAAGAAGAATGTCCATCCTGGCAAGATCGTTTCGACCAGCCAGGAAGTCGAAGTTCTGGTTCTGGAAGTCGATCCCGAGAAGCGCCGCATCAGCCTCGGCCTCAAGCAGGCCCAGAACAACCCCTGGGACAGCTTTGCCGAACGTCACCCGATCGGTTCGACCGTCGAAGGCGAAGTCAAGAACGCCACCGAGTTCGGCCTGTTCATCGGCCTGGACGGCGACGTGGACGGCATGGTCCACATGTCGGACATCGCCTGGGGCATTTCGGGCGAGGACGCGCTGGCTCTCCACCGCAAGGGCGAGACGGTTCAAGCCGTTGTTCTCGACATCGACGTCGAGAAGGAGCGCATCAGCCTTGGCATGAAGCAGCTTGAGCGTGGCGGCCCGGCCGCTGGCGGCACCACTGCGGCATCAGCTGGCCTCAACAAGAACCAGACGGTTACCGTCACGGTTCTGGAAGTCCGCGACGGTGGCCTGGAAGTCCAGGCTGGCGAAGATGGTGCGACCGGCTTCATCAAGCGCAGCGACCTTGGCCGTGACCGCGACGAGCAGCGGTCGGAGCGTTTCCAGATTGGCCAGAAGTTCGATGCATTGGTTACCGGGTTCGACCGCGCCAAGAAGCCGACCTTCTCCATCAAGGCGCTGCAGATCGCTGAAGAGAAGCAGGCTGTTGCGCAATATGGTTCGTCCGACAGCGGCGCTTCGCTCGGCGACATCTTGGGCGAAGCACTCAAGGTCAAGAACGAAGGCTAATAGCTTCGTTATATAACCAAGGTAATAGGCCCGCCGGGAGTTGCTTCCGGCGGGCTTTTCTATCCCATAATGAGAAAAGAACTACCGACATTGGATAATTGCTTATGTGAAGGGACTCACTATAAATATACGGGGAACCAGAAGGGGGCTGGAGGACCGATGATACGTTCGGAGTTGATACAAACGCTCGCGGAAGAAAATCCGGATCTTGGCCCGCAGGAGGTCGAGAGGATTGTCGATCTTTTTTTCAAGGAGATCGTCGATCGCCTCTCCAGTGGTGGCCGGGTGGAATTGCGCGGTTTTGGCGCTTTCACCACGCGCGCGAGAGACGCCCGAACCGGGCGCAATCCCCGTACGGGAGAACAAGTGCCGGTCTCGGCCAAACGCGTCCCCTATTTCAAGCCCGGCAAGGAAATGCGGGAGCGGCTCAACAGCAAAGCGCTGTGATCATCAGCACGTCTTGACCTGCGCGCCCGGAACGGTCAGGGGAAGCGCCATGCGGACGTGGCGAAACCGGTAGACGCAGCGGACTTAAAATCCGCCTCCCCCTGGGAATGCGGGTTCAAGTCCCGCCGTCCGCACCAACGATATCACCCGCCACTATGCGAAACTTGCCACAAGGCTGGATATTCTGCTGCGTATCCCGCAAGGATAGCGCATGGCCGGCGCGATCAATCCTCAAAGTTTCAGCGACTCCCTTGTGATTTTGGGAGCGGCCGGGCTCGTTATCCCCGGCTTCGCCCGCTTCAGGATCAGTCCGGTCATTGGGTTTATTCTGGTAGGCCTGGCGGTGGGACCATCAGGGCTGGGTGCCCTGGTGGCCGAATATCCTTGGCTATATCACGTCACCATATCAAACCGAGAGGCGATCGAGCCCTTTGCCGAGCTAGGCGTCATATTATTGCTGTTCTCGATCGGGCTGGAACTCAGTTTTCGTCGTCTCTGGACTATGCGCGCTCAAGTTTTCGGGGTGGGCGCGGCTGAACTTATCGGTGGTGCATCACTCATAGCGATGGGCCTTTATTTGCTCGGCCAGCCTCTCGCTGGCGCTATCGGACTTGGCCTTGCTCTCGCGCTTTCGTCGACTGCGGTGGTGCTGCCGATGGTCGGCACACAGAGCGCGGTGGGTCGCGCGGCCTTCGCGATGCTTCTGTTTGAAGATTTAGCACTCGTTCCCATCATCTTTATGCTGGGTGCGCTTGCCCCGTCGGCAGCGGCCAGCGCCGACGGAGCTTGGGGCGAACTCGCGAACACGCTGTTGAAGGGCGGCATTACGATTGCCGTCATGCTCATTCTCGGCCGCATCGTTCTGCCGCATATTTTCAGTCAGGCAGCGCGGACGAAGAGCCCCGAAGTCTTCCTGGCCGCCAGCCTGCTGGTCGTCATAGTTTCCAGCATCGCCACTTCGGTTGCAGGCCTGTCTCCTATCGTGGGCGCATTGCTTGCGGGCCTGTTAATCGCCGAGACCGAATATCATGGCGAGGTCGAAGTGATGACTGCGCCTTTCAAAGGCCTCGCGCTTGGTGTGTTCCTGATCACCGTTGGCATGAGCCTGGATGTCCGGCTGATCCTCGCAAACTGGCCCGGCCTGATTCTGGCGGTGGTCGGAGTGGTCATTGCCAAGACATTGGTTACCGCGGCCCTGCTCTATTTTTCGGGTGCCCGCAAAGGCGTCTCAATGGAAGTAGGGCTATTAATGGCCAGCCCATCCGAAACGACGCTGATTGTTTTGTCTACGGCCGCTGCCGCCAAGCTTATTCTACCCTCCACCGCGGCTTTTTGGCAGATCGTTACTGCGATTGGATTGACGATCACGCCACTTCTGGCGCGGATTGGCCATGACATCGCTCGCAGGCTTGAAATGGCTTTGGGAGAAGATGCGCCTGAGTTGCAGCAGGAAAGTACGGAGGCAGCCGCTGTCGTTATTGGCTTTGGCCGTGTGGGGCGAATGGTGTGCGATCTCCTGCGCGTCCATAATCAGCGGTTTACAGTCGTGGAGTCAGACCCCGACATGGTCGCGGAAGGGCGACGGGACGGTTATCCGATCCTCTTTGGTGACGTGGCGCGTGCGGAGATGTTCGACAGGCTGCGGCTTGGTCACGCCCGAGCGCTGATCCTCACCATGGATGATCCGGTACTATCGGTGCGCGTCACCAAGAGGGTGCGGGGTTGGGTGCCGGACTTGCCCATCATCGCTCGAGCGCGTGATGCAGATCATGCTGCGCAACTCTATCAAGCTGGAGCCAGCGATGCTGTGCCCGAGACGCTGGAAAGCTCGCTTCAGTTAGCCGAAACCGCGCTCGTCGACCTGGGTGTGGCGATGGGGCCTGTCATCGCGTCGATCCATCAGACACGGGAAGATCTGCGCATGGGTATCAAGGATGCAGCGCAAATGGATACAGTCCCGAAGTTAAGGCGGCTCCGATCTGACGAGGTTGCTTAAGACTCACCTTCAACAATTTTATCGGGAACGGGGGCGGCCATGCCGCTGCCATCCCAGTTCGGCTCCTTGTCCATCCGCTCTAAGACCTTGCTCGCGAACTCAGCCGTACTGCCGCCGTGGGGGTTATAGGCCACGGGCAGCAGATTACTTCGCGCCTCTTTACGGTCACCGACGCGAAGTTGTTGCATCGCCAAGGTCATGCGCAGCCCCAGGTCAAAAGGCGCCAACTCCGACGCGCGCTCCAGTGCCTGAAGCGCTAGCGCGGATGGCGTGGTGCCCTGACGGACGAAGCTGTCATAATAATAATAGAAAAGCGGAAGCGGATGGTCATTTTCAATGCGGTTGAGCGCGGTGAAGGCAGCGCGCGCTTGCTTGTAGCGCTCGCCCTGGTCCGAAGCATCTTGCGCAATGCGGTACAGGGAAAGCCCCTTCTGGACATAAGCGTTGACCTGCCTCGGGTCGACAGCAAGGGCCGCATCAGCTGCGGCGATTGCTTCCGTATCGTTGCCGGCATCATGCTCAGCTTCAGCCAACGCGGAGAGAACTGTTGGATCTTTCGGAAAACGCGAAGCTATGGCCCGGGCTTCGGCAAGAACAGCCTTGGCCACTTCATCATTCACGCCGCGCCTTGAACGAATGATGACGGGCATCATGGCGTTAGCCCCTGCCGTCATCCCTTGCACGACCACCGGGCCGGTTTTGATCATGCTGGGAGGCAGCTTGATCATGGTCATACGAGATTTGAGCAGGTATCGGTCCAGCTCGTGTTCGAGTTGTCCGAAATCTCCAAAGGTTTCGGCAGCCGCAGACCGTAGGTCCTTACCCTGGGACAGGAGCGTGAGGTAGCGCTGAAGCTGGCCTTTTCTCTCAGGGCTGAAGGTCAAATAGTGATAAAGCAGCCAGCTCTTGCCATAGAAAGCATCGTACCTCTTGCCGCGGCGCTTTTCGTATGCGGCAGGGTCAAGCAAATCCTCTGCGGTCACATCGGCGGCTTTGTAGAGTTCATAGGCGCGATGCTGGGCCGGCCGCCCGAGTTCGACGCTGCCGTCGCTCGGGAATGCGGCTGACGAAAAGAACTCCGCCCCACCCTCCGACATCCAGCGGGGCAGCGCAAAGCGGCTCGATCCGATCATAAAATGATGCGCATATTCGTGGAGCAGCGTGATCATTGACGTGTCAATTTGACCGCGCGTTGCCCTGACCTGCGGGACGATCGCCACCGACCCTCCAGCGCGCGGCACATAAAAACCGCCAATATATTGCGAGTTGGCTCCGTAAAGTCTCCGGACCTGCGCTTCGTTGCTCACTACATAGATAGTGAGGCGGTTGGAGGGGCTGGGACGAAGGTTCGGAACCCCCGTGACCGCAGCCATCGCGGCATGGTAGCTTTCAAGCTGCTGGGAGAAAAGACGCGCGTCCGTTTCCCGCGCTTCGGCATAGACGACGAAATGATCGCTCGACGCTTCCAGCCATTCCGCGTGCGCCGCGACCGGTGCCAGCAACATGCAAAGTGCAATAATTATTCGCATGATCCCCCCGACCATTATTGCCCGTCAAACTAGCGATGACGATGGCATAAACAAGGTGGCGCAACCTGAGTTCAAGCCTCGCCACCTCATCAACTGCCCGCGTGGATGGCGGGTTATGCTGGCACTTTGGCTAGCGCGACCTTCACGGCCTCGACAGCTGCCGCAGCCTTGTCCCCCTCGGGACCGCCGCCCTGCGCCATATCCGGACGGCCGCCTCCGCCCCTTCCGCCAAGCGCTTCCACGCCGGCGCGAACGAGATCGACGGCGCTGATCGAACCGACCAGATCGTCGGTAACGCCCACAGCGATGCTAGCGCGGCCCTCGGTTACGGCAAGGACGGCGGACACCCCGCTGCCCAGTGTCGCCTTGTTCTGGTCAACGATTCCGCGCAGTTCCTTGGGATCGAGACCTTCAATCACCTGACCGATGAAATTGGTGCTGCCGACCTTTTCCGGTCCCGCCGCCTGAGCGCCGCCACCTCCGCCCAGGGCAAGCGCTTTTTTCGCGTCAGCCAGTTCGCGCTCCAGCTTGCGGCTCTGTTCAACGAGCGCTGCAATGCGCGCCGGGACTTCTTCCGGAGTCGTTTTAAGCGTAGCGGCCGACTGACGCAGGCGATCTTCGCGGTCGGTGAGCCATAAACGTGCCGCTTCACCGGTCAAAGCTTCGATACGGCGAACACCGGAGGACACAGCGCTTTCCGAAATGATCTTGAAGATGGCGATGTCACCCGTCGCGTTGACATGCGTGCCGCCGCACAGTTCGACAGAATAGCTGTTTGCGTCGCCCTTCCCCATCGAAAGAACACGGACTTCGTCGCCATATTTTTCGCCGAACAAGGCCATCGCTCCTGCGGCAATGGCGTCATCGGGTGTCATCAGGCGAGTGGTCACAGCTTCATTGTGACGCACCTGTTCGTTCACCAAGCTTTCGACCGCAGCAATCTGGCTGTGCGTCAACGCTTCGGGATGTGAAAAGTCAAAGCGCAGGCGATCTGGCGCAACCAGGCTGCCTTTCTGTGTCACGTGCGCGCCCAGCGTGTTTCGCAGCGCGGCATGGAGCAAATGGGTCGCGCTGTGATTGGCGCGAATACGGTCGCGGCGGTTCACGTCCACAGAGAGGTGAACGGTGTCGCCCACCTTGAGGCTGCCTTGGCCGATCTTCGTCCGGTGAGCATGTAAGCGTCCCAATGGCTTGGCGGTATCCTCGACATCGGCAACCAGGCCCGACAGGGATGTGATGGTGCCCGCGTCGCCCATCTGGCCGCCGCTTTCACCGTAAAAAGGCGTCTGATTCGTGACGATCGTGACCGTTTCGCCAGCGGTCGCGCTGTCGAAGTTCACACCGTCCTTTACGATCGCCAGTACCTCGCCTTCGCCCTCGGTCGAGCTGTAGCCGATGAACTCGGTATTCCCCGCATTTTCGGCGATATCGAACCAGATCTCATCGGAGGCTTTCTCGCCCGAGCCCTTCCATGCAGCGCGGGCCGCTGCCTTCTGCTCGGCCATGGCGGCGTCGAAACCTTCGCGATCGACGGCCAGCCCGCGCGAGCGCAGAGCATCTTCGGTCAGGTCATAGGGGAAGCCGTAGGTGTCATAGAGCTTGAACGCGGTTTCGCCGGGCAATGTGCCGCCTTCGGACAGGTCGACCGTCGCTTCATCCAGCAGCTTCAGGCCCTTTTCCAGCGTCTGGCGGAAACGGGTTTCCTCACGCAGCAGCGTTTCCTCGATCAAAGGCTGGGCCCGAACCAGTTCCTGATATGCGCCGCCCATTTCGGACACGAGGCTGCCGACAAGACGATGCATCAGCGGCTCTTTGGCGCCGATGATGTGTGCGTGGCGCATGGCGCGGCGCATGATGCGACGCAGGACATAGCCCCGGCCTTCATTGGCGGGCAGCACGCCATCTGCAATCAGGAAGCTGGTCGAGCGCAGATGGTCCGCGATCACGCGATGGCTGGCTTTGAACTCACCATCGATAGCCGTCTTGGTCAGCGCGCCCGATTCTTCAATCAGCGCCTTGAACGTGTCCGTGTCATAATTGTCGTGGACGCCCTGCAACACAGCCGCGATGCGCTCCAGCCCCATACCCGTGTCGATGCTGGGCTTGGGCAGTTCGCCAACGATCTCGTTCGCTTCCTGCTCATATTGCATGAAGACGAGGTTCCAGATTTCAACGAAACGGTCGCCATCCTCTTCCGGCGATCCGGGAGGACCACCCCAAATATGCTCGCCATGGTCGTAGAAAATTTCCGAGCAGGGACCGCATGGTCCGCTGTCACCCATGGCCCAGAAATTATCCTTGGTGGGGATGCGGATGATTCTGTGCTCGGGGAGCCCTGCGATCTTCTTCCACAGATCGAATGCTTCATCGTCGGTGTGGTAGACGGTAGCGGTCAGCTTTTCAGCCGGGATGCCCCATTCCTTCGTAAGCAGCGTCCACGCATGCGTGATCGCCTGCTCCTTGAAATAGTCGCCGAAACTGAAATTACCCAGCATTTCAAAGAATGTATGGTGCCGCGCGGTGTAGCCGACATTGTCCAGGTCATTATGCTTGCCGCCCGCTCGCACCGATTTCTGGCTGCTGGTCGCCGTCGTGTAAGACCGTGTTTCCAGGCCCGTAAAGACATTCTTGAACGGCACCATCCCCGCGTTAACGAACATCAGGGTGGGGTCGTTATGCGGCACCAGAGGTGCTGACGGAACGATGGTGTGACCGTTGGTCCCGAAATAGTCGAGGAAGGAGCGGCGAATGTCATTGGTCGATGTCATGCGCGCGATTTAGTGGGAAGCGCCCCGGCGCACAAGCGGGGCTTTTCATCGCAGCGGCCAAGCGGGTTCTCTTATCCGACAAGTCACGCAACTGCGCCATTAAGAGCCCGGGCGGCATTGCCCCTATCCCAAATCAAGAATAAGGCCGCATCATGGATGACAACACCCGCCGCGCAGCCCTGGATTATCATCGCCTTCCCCAGCCCGGAAAGCTGAGGATTGAACCGACCAAGCGGATGGTCAACCAACGCGACCTGGCGCTGGCTTACTCGCCCGGTGTGGCCGCTCCCTGTCTCGAAATCGCCGAAGATCCTGACAAGGCGATGGAATATACCGCGCGCGGTAATCTGGTTGCCGTCATCTCCAACGGGACGGCCGTGCTGGGGCTGGGATCGATCGGAGCCCTGGCATCCAAGCCGGTGATGGAAGGCAAGGCCGTCCTGTTCAAGAAATTTGCCGACATCGACGTGTTTGACATCGAAGTGGACACTACCGATCCGGAAAAGTTCATCGATGCTGTAGCGCTGCTGGAGCCCACTTTTGGCGGCATCAATCTGGAAGATATCAAGGCGCCGGAGTGCTTCGCCATCGAGGCGGAACTGAAGAAGCGGATGAATATCCCCGTCTTCCATGACGACCAGCATGGCACGGCGATCGTCGTGGCCGCAGCCGTCCGCAACGCACTGGTGCTGCAAGGCAAGACCTTGGCAGAAGCCCGGCTGGTAACGTCAGGAGCTGGCGCAGCCGCGCTCGCTTGTGTCGATCTGCTGGTGTCGATGGGGCTGCCGGTCGAGCATGTGACGTTGACCGACAAGGATGGCGTCATCCATTCAGGCCGGGAAGGCATGCTGCCAAACATGGCCCGATATGCGCGGATCACGAACGCCCGGACCTTGCCTGAAGTGCTGCCGGGCGCGAACATCTTTCTGGGCCTGTCCGCGCCGGGTGTTTTGAAGCAGGAGTGGCTTCCCCTGCTCGCCCCCAACCCGCTGATCTTTGCGTTGGCGAACCCGGAACCGGAGATCAGGCCCGAAGCTGCGCGCGAGGCGCGGCCCGACGCGATCGTCGCCACCGGTCGGTCGGATTACCCCAATCAGGTCAATAACGTCCTTTGTTTCCCATACATGTTTCGTGGTGCGCTGGATGCACGCGCGACCGAGATTAACGAGGCCATGAAGACTGCTGCGGCCGAGGCGATCGCAGCGCTGGCCCGGCTTCCGGCGCATGACAGCGTTGAGCAGGCCTATGGTGGGCGGCGACTGGTATTCGGGCCAGATTATATCATCCCGACGCCATTTGACCCCAGGCTGATCGCAGAGATCGCGCCAGCGGTAGCCAAAGCGGCAATGGACAGCGGCGTGGCGAAGCGTTCGCTCGACATTGAAGCCTACCGCCGCTCGCTGGCACAGCAGAACACGCGTTCGGCTCAACTGATGCTGCCGGTGTTCGAAGCGGCTCGCGGGACCTGCCGCCGCATTGCCTATGGCGAGGGTGAGGATGAGCGCGTCCTGCGCGCGATTCAGGATGGACTGGACGAGGGGATCGTCCGTCCCGTCATCATCGCGCGGCGACGGATCTTGGAGCAGAAGCTGCCGGATCTTGGCTTGCGCTTCGAACTCGATCGCGATGTGGAGGTCGTCGATCCAGAAACCGATCATGAGTTGTTCGGAGAGTTGGTCGAGGCATATCGCGCAATCGCGGCGCGCAAGGGCGTTCCGACAGCCGAACTGCTGCGCCATGTCTATCGTCGGCCAACGGTCACGGCAGCCATGTTGCTGCGGACCGGCCGTGTCGATGCGGCTCTGGTAGGTGGTAACAGCGAATATTGGGGCCAGGTCGAACATGTGCTGCGGATCATAGAGCGCCGCGCCGGGCATAGCCGGGTCTATGCGCTATCCGGGCTCATCCTCGATGCGGGCGCATTGTTTATCTCCGATACCCATATGGTGCCCGATCCGACCCCTGAGCAGGTCGCGGAGATGGCCATCGCCGGAGCGACCGAGCTTCGGCATTTCGGCCTGACACCGCGGGTTGCCCTGCTATCGCACTCAAACTTTGGAGCCTCGCACAGTCCCAGCGCGAGAAAGATGCGGACCGCGCTGCAGTTGGTGCGGTCGCAGGCCCCGGACCTGCTGGTCGATGGTGAAATGCACGCCGATGCGGCGCTCAGCCAATCGTTGCGGGAACGGCTGATTCCAGACACGCGCTTTGAAGGGCCGGCAAATCTGCTGGTCATGCCCAATCTCGATTCGGCAAATATCACGCTGACCGCGCTTTCGGCTTCCTCCAGTTCGCCTACCGTCGGACCGATGTTGATGGGGCTGGCTCAGCCTATCCATGTGCTGACACCCGGCGTAACCGCGCGCGGCATTCTGAACCTGACCGCGATCGCAGCGGCAGAGGTGGATCGGGAAGGCTGAACTTAACCTTTTTCGTCCAGAAGGACGGACATGGCAGGATTGTTCACGAACGTCGCGAAATTGGCTGGGCCGAAGCTGGCGCTTGGCGGCGCGCTGGGCGCTGTTGGACTGCTGGTGGCAAGCTATGTGGATCGGGGCCGCGATCTGCAACCGCAGCGGCAGGATGCGCCCGAGCAGAACAATGCGGCTGGACCGGCCTTGGTGGAACGGAGCCGTTCGCAACCGTTGCCGGTTGATCCCCATGCTCTGGCGGTCAAGAGCGTGTTGCCGATCGAAGCCCCTTTTCGCCACGGGGACTATGTTTGGGACGAGAGCAAGGCACCGGCAACGGGCCCGGTCGTTATCACTGTGGACTTGAAGGCGCAGACCTTGTCCGCATTCCGGGACGGTCATGAGATCGGCGCAGCAGTGATCATTTACGGCGCAGACGACAAGCCAAGCCCCTTGGGCGCGTTTCCGATCACCCAGAAGGCCGCAGACCATGTGTCGAACCTCTATAACGCACCTATGCCTTACATGCTGCGGCTGACGAACGACGGGGTTGCGATCCATGGCAGCGACGTCAAATGGGGTAATGCCACCCATGGCTGCATCGGGGTACCGACAGCGTTCGCGCGCAAGCTATTCGCGGCGGTGAAGCTGGGCGATCTGGTGATCGTCACACAGGGCAAGATGCTCGATGTCGGCCATGTGGGCAATGCGGGCTGAACACGCCTAATCCTGCTGGCAGAGCGCTTTTCCGTTAAGATCTTCCGCCCGTAACGCAGTGCCAGCATCGCTGGCGGCGCGAGGAAAGCTTACACCCTCCAACGAACCACGACCTTCGCACAGGCTGGCGCATTTCATGTCGAGAACGCCGGGGAAAGCAATCTGGTCGCCATCATATTGCGCCACGATGATACAGCGATCACGGCGGTCGAAACTGAAGATGAGCTTGTCATCCGCGCGCCTCGCATTGCCCTGCCCGTGACAGCGTTGGCCTTCGCCGAATACCGCTTCTGCCCCGACACGGAACTCACCCAGCTGGCCGGGGACGATACACAGGGTGTCGCTTCCCGCCTCATGACGCCGGCGGAAAAGGCCGACTGGGGACAATCTGGAGCTATCCGCAATCACGCCGCTTTCAATTGCGGCGCGCTCCAAGCCAGACGTGGAAGCCATGTTGCCTGAAGCGCCTGCGAACCGCTCGCCCCCGCCCTCGGCTTGGCAGGCTACCAGCAGCGGCAAGAGCGCGAGACTATTCCACCGTATCGACAGCAGTCAGTCCTTCCGCGCCAACCCGCCGGAAAAAGCAAGACCGCGCGCCGGTGTGACAAGTCGGACCCGCCGGGACCGCTTTCAGCCAGACTGCGTCCTGGTCGCAATCTATCCGGATGTCGCGCACCTCCAGCATGTGGCCGGAGGTCTCACCCTTCTTCCAAAGCGATTGACGGCTGCGCGACCAGAAATGAGCCATGCCCGTTTCTATGGTCAATGCCAGCGCTCGATCATTCATATGAGCGACCATCAACAACTCGCCGCTGGCAACATCAGTCACCACAGCGGTGATCAGGCCATCGCGGTCATATTTCGGATTGAGGGTCAGCCCCTTGTCGCGTTGATCGTTCATAGCCCGGCTATAAGACGGCGAAGGCCCGATGTGAAGCCCGTGCGACTAGAAAAAAGGAGAAGATGGGGCGATCGACGGGATCCGAACCCGCGACCTCTGGTACCACAAACCAGCGCTCTAACCAACTGAGCTACGATCGCCACAGGGCCGTTTGGCCCA
>JAEZCS010000019.1 GCA_023433445.1 Pseudomonadota bacterium
CGCGCGTCCCAAAGCGGCTTTCCGGTCTCCCGCGCGATCAGGTCCGCCAGCGCCTCCTCATTGGCGCGCACGACATTTACGAAACGGCGCAGCGTCTCGATACGATAGGAAATCGGCTGAGCCGCCCAGGATGGCCATGCCGCCCTGACCCTCGCAACCTCCGCCTCCACATCGCTGGCATTTCCCTGCCACAGCAGTGCACCGGTGGCGGGTTCAGTTGAAGTCAGCGTTGCGGACATATACTCGGTATGGCGGATAACGGCCCGTTAGGGAAGCGGCGCGAGGTCAAGGAGTTCGTCCGTTAACAGCCGCCGGCAGCGTCACGACGTCAGACGTTGAAGCGGAACAGCATGATGTCGCCGTCCTGGGTTACATAATCCTTGCCTTCGGACCGCCACTTGCCTGCTTCCTTGGCTCCAGCCTCGCCATTGAACTGGACATAGTCGGCATAGGCCATGGTTTCGGCGCGGATGAAGCCCTATTCAAAGTCGGTATGGATCGCGCCGGCCGCTTGTGGAGCCTTTGATCCCTTTGCGACCGTCCAGGCGCGCGCTTCCTTCGGACCAACGGTGAAGAAGGTGATGAGGCCCAGCAATTCATAACCCGCGCGGATGATGCGGGCGAGGCCTGCTTCGGTCAGCCCGAGAGTTTCCAGATATTCGGCGCGCTCTTCGACCGGCATGGTGATGAGTTCAGCTTCGATCGCTGCCGAAACTATCACCGCCTTTGCGCCCTCGGCCGCTGCCTTTTCGAACACGCGCGCGGAATGGGCATTGCCCTGCGCGGCGGCATCCTCCTCGACATTACAGACATAGAGCACCGGCTTTGCGGTCAGCAGCTGTGCCTGCTGGAAAATGCGCGCTTCCTCGTCATCGGCAGGCTGCGTCAACCGCGCGGGTTTGCCCTCGCGCAGCAGGTCCAGCGCCTTGCCCAGCACGGATGCCGCAGCCTTGGCTTCCTTGTCGCCCTGCGCCGCCTTCTTGGCAAAGTTGGGCACGCGCTTTTCCAGGCTTTCCAGGTCCGCCAGCATCAATTCGGTTTCGACCGTCTCCGCGTCGGCGATCGGATCGACCTTGCCCTCGACGTGCGTGATGTCACCATCCTCAAAACAGCGCAGGACGTGGACGATGGCGTCCGTCTCGCGAATGTTGGCAAGGAATTGGTTGCCAAGTCCTTCACCCTTGGACGCGCCGCGGACCAGACCAGCAATATCGACGAAGGACAGCTGCGTTTCGATGATCTTGGCGCTGCCGCCAATCTTGGCGATGGTCTGAAGCCGGTCGTCGGGAACGGCGACGCGGCCCTCATTGGGTTCGATCGTGCAGAAGGGGTAGTTCGCCGCCTGCGCCGCCTGCGTTTCGGTCAGCGCGTTGAAAAGGGTGGACTTGCCCACATTGGGAAGCCCGACGATACCGCAACGAAAACCCATGGAACTGCCTTCACGTCAAAATGATGGCGCGCCGATAGCCTGTTCCGCGTCCGAAGGCCAGCCTGTGCTCAGCGGCGGAAGAACAGGGTGACCGATGCGACATGGTTCATGCGCTGGTTTCCGCCCTGTTGGTTGATCAACTGATTGAGGTAGCCGATCTCGGCCGTGGACTTGCCCATCAGCTTGACCTCCGCACCGACAAAGCTGCGCAGCTGGTCGAAGCCCGCTCTTTGCCCCCAATCGGTGCTGTTGAGTGCGGCAAAGCCTTCGGCATAGACCAGGGCGTTGACCGCCTGACTGCCGGGCTTCAGCGGCTTTTCATAACGCAGCATTTCCCGCAGCCGCCATCCCATATCACTGCCGTCCGAACGCCAGCGCTGCTCCAGCCGGGTGCGGGACGAAAATTCTCCATCCCACGGCTTTCCGATCGTCCAGCTGATCTGCTGGAAGCTACGCTCTTCATTGACGTCCAGCCCGCCCCGCGGAGGCAGGACGACATGCGCATAGCCCTGATAAACCGAGAGCTGAGGCGATAGCTTCCATCCAACCGCTCCGCGCAGGAGGGTCTGGTCGGGCTCTGATGCGCCATTGCCGAAGCGAGGCTGTATTTCAGCGAAATAGATGAGCTTTCCGCTCACTGGTCCCATGGCAGTCAGGTTGAGCCAGACCTGCTCATCTTCGGCCGTTGCGGCATGCGCACCAGTGCCGGTGAAAAGGGTGGCGGCGCTCAACAGGGCGCTTAAAAAAAACGTGGCAGGGCGGGAGCGGTACATGCCGCGTCACTAGTCTCTCGCCCTTGCCATGCGATTGCGGTTCGGTAACATTTCGTGTCTGTCAGGTAATCACGCTTGGCCGGTCCATGCCGGTGAAGCCGGTAATATCCGCTATGTCCTGGGCCGCGCGCACCAGTGGCGCCAGGGCCTCGGCCGTATCCATGTCGAGCTTGCCCTGACGGTCCACATAGCGCTCGATATAGACGCGCAGCGTCGCACCTTCGGTGCCCGTGCCTGACAGTCGAAACACGATGCGCGATCCGTCCTCGAAAAGGATGCGGATGCCTTGGTTTTTGCTGACAGACTGATCGGTCGGATCGATATAGGCAAAGTCATCTGCGCTCTGCACGGTGCCGCCGCTGCTGGACGTGCCGGGCAAAGCGGACAGCTTGTCCCGAAGCGCAGCCATCAGAGCGTCTGCGCGATCCTTTGCGATGGCTTCATAATCATGTCGCGCATAATAGTTGCGACCGTAAATCGCCCAGTGCGTCTGCATGATGTCCACAACGCTTTGTTTGCGCGAAGCGAGGATGTTGAGCCACAGCAGTACCGCCCAGATGCCGTCCTTCTCGCGCACATGGTCAGAGCCCGTCCCCGCGCTTTCCTCCCCGCAAATCGTCGCCATGCCAGCGTCCAGAAGGTTCCCGAAGAATTTCCATCCGGTCGGCGTTTCGTAAAGCGGGATGCTGAGCTTCTCCGCCACCCGATCCGCAGCGCCGCTGGTGGGCATGGACCGAGCAATGCCCTTCAGGCCATTGGCGTAACCTGGCGCCAGATGCGCATTAGCCGCCAGCACGGCGAGCGAATCTGAAGGCGTCACATAGCAGTTGCGGCCGATGATCAGGTTTCGATCCCCATCGCCATCCGATGCTGCGCCGAAATCAGGTGCGGACTCACCCATCATCCGGTCATACAGCTCCTTCGCATGAACGAGGTTGGGATCGGGATGGTGATGGCCAAAGTCTGGAAGAGGCGTGCCGTTACGCACAGTTCCCGAGGGAGCGCCTAATCGCAGCTCAAAAATCTCGGTCGCGTAAGGACCGGTGACCGCGCTCATCGCGTCGAAGGAGAGGGTGAAGCCCCCAGCGATCATCTCGCGAATGGCTGGGAAGTCGAACAATTGCTCCATCAGGTCGGCATAGGCAGCGACCGGATCGACTACTTCGACCGCCATCCCGCCAAGCTCACGCGTTCCGATCGTGTCGATGTCGATGTCGTCGGCATCGATTATGCGATAGCCATCGATCGAGAGCGTGCGAGCATAGATCGCGTCTGTCAGCTTCTCAGGCGCGGGGCCGCCATTGCCGACATTATATTTGATCCCGAAATCTTCGTTCGGACCGCCTGGATTATGGCTGGCGGAAAGCACAAGGCCGCCAAAGGCTCCCGAGGAGCGAATGAGGTGCGAAGCCGCAGGGGTCGACAATATGCCGCCTTGGCCGACAAGCACCCGGCCAAAGCCATTCGCGGCTGCCATCTTGAGTACGATCTGGATGACTTCGCGATTGAGGTATCGTCCGTCGCCGCCGACGACCAGCGTCTGGCCCTCAAAGCCGGTGAGACTGTCGAACACCGATTGTACGAAATTGGCCGCATAATGAGGCTGCTGAAAGATGCGGACCTTCTTGCGCAGGCCGGATGTGCCCGGCTTCTGGTCATTGAAAGGCTTGGTGGCGATGGTCTGGATCACCTGTATCCTCTTGGGCAGTGGAAGGTCAGGCACCCTCTATGGCGCGGTAATGTTGCGTTGCGCAATCCGTCGCGGGGGTTTCGCCGCGCGGGGAGGGCGGCGGGCCGTGGACTTTCATGTCCTCCCAACTTCCGCTGCTTAGTCCGCCAGCCGCAGTGCAACCTCATTCATGAAGCGGGCATCATCGCTCTTAGCCAGCCACTCCGCTTCGGCGCCGATCGCTCCCAGCATGTCGGCCAGCGCGTCTATCTCGCTTTTGTGATAATTGCCCAGCACATAGCCATGCACCCGATCCTTATGCCCAGGATGCCCGATGCCGATCCGCACGCGCCGGAATTCCGCCCCGATATGCGCGTCCGTCGATCGCAGGCCATTATGCCCCGCATTGCCGCCGCCGCGCTTCACTTTCACCTTCATCGGAGCAAGATCGAGTTCGTCATGAAAGACGGTCACATCCTGCGGCGTCAGCTTGTAGAAGCGCATGGCATCGCCAACTGACCGGCCGCTCTCGTTCATGAAGGTAGCAGGCTTCAGCAGGATGATTTTCTCTGTCCCGATGCGGCCTTCCTGCACCCAGCCCTGAAACTGCTTTTTGGGTGGGGAGAAGCGATGCATGTCAGCAATCACATCAGCCGCCATGAAGCCGACATTGTGCCGATTCATCGCATATTGGGTGCCCGGATTGCCGAGACCTACCCAGATCTGCATGCCACATCTCCAAACAAAGCGAACCCCCGTTCGCCTGAACCTGCCGAAGGGTCTCTCTTCTCGTTACAAGAAAAGGAACGGGCTTCGATAGGCTCAGCCCGAACGGGGGTGAGCAAACCGGTAATCGGTTGACCGGGACGTTAGGCTTATTCGCCTTCCGCCGGGGTTTCGTTATCGCCCTCCGCGCTCTTCAGAGCAGACGGAGCAACGATGGTCGCTACGGTGAAGTCGGTTTCATCATGCGCAGCCTTGGCGCCCTTGGGCAGCTTCACGGCACCGATGTGGATCGATTCGCCGACGTCCAGGCCCTTGAGGTCCACGACGACGTCATCGGGGATTTCGGCCGCATCGACGATCAGTTCGATGTCATGCGCGACGATGTTGAGCACGCCGCCCTTCTTGAGGCCGGGCGAAGCGTCTTCGTTTTCGAAGCGCACCGGCACGTTGACGTGGACGGTGGCATGTTCCGAAACGCGCAGGAAGTCAGCGTGCAGCGGACGGTCGGTCACGGGATGGAAAGCGACGTCCTTGGCAAGGGTGCGAACCTTGTTGCCGCCGACTTCGACGAAAACGACCGAATTGAAGAAGTGGCCGGTGCCGAGCAGCTTGCTGAGGAGCTTTTCCTCGACGTGGATCGACTGGGGTTCTTCATTGTTACCATAGATGACGGCGGGTACGCGGCCCTCACGGCGGAGAGCGCGGGAGGCTCCCTTGCCTGCCCGATCGCGTGCCTCTGCCGACAGCGTAAGCTGCTCGCTCATTGCGTGTCTCCAAAAGCTGATATGTCAAAACTTCCCGCAACGCCTCCAGGGATGACCATCACGGGAAGGCGGCCCTGTAGCAGAAAGGCGGGTAAAGGCAAGGGCGCGGCGCTATTGCACCCGCGTCATCTTGTACCCGCGCTCTTCCAGCAAGCTGATGAAATTGTCCCGCCCTGTCAGATGTGCGGTGCCTACCGCGATGAACGGCCGACCCTTCAGCCCGGTGATCGCCCTGGCCCAATCCCGGTTGCGCGCGACCAGTACGGCTTCCTCGACAGCCGGATCGGGCCGCTCCCCGGCCTGATCTTCCCGCGCAATCGTAGCGATGTCGCCCTTCAGCCAGGCCTGCAGGACCCGCTTGTAAAGCGTCTTCATGTCCTCTGCTCCCGTCACAGTCTCAACGAGCAGGCGTCGCTGCGACGCTTCCGGCAGGGTGTCGAACGCGCCGAACTGCCGTGCGACGGTCTCAAGCCCCCCGATCGGTTTGCCCGCAGCCTGGAACGCCGTGATCAGGACC
>JAEZCS010000023.1 GCA_023433445.1 Pseudomonadota bacterium
CCATATTCCCAGTCGATGTCCGAGAAGCCCTTGGTTGCGTTACCTTCGACGCCGACGAAGACGGGGCCGAGGGGAACGTTGACGCCTGCAACGCCGCTGATGATCGCGCCGTTCATGATCGTCTCACCCGGAACGCTGCCGAATTCGGAGCGGCGATCAAAGGTGTGATAGCCGCCAAGAATACCGACATAGGGTTCAATGCCGAAAGCCCGGGTGCCGTCGGGCGCCATTTCATCCTGTGCGTGAGCAAGGGAAGGCAGTGCGGCCAGCATGGCCGCTGCGACGAGATACTTCTTCATATTTGGCTACTCCCTTGAGCCTTGATCATCAAATGCCCAAGGGTAACGGGAGCAGAGCTTTAAGGTTTCGCCGTGCAAAACAATTGGTTGCGCACCGTAGTAAAAATGTCACACCCTCTCACTGGGCTGTCCAGCCACCGTCTATGCTCATATTGGCGCCAGTGATGTTGGAGGCTGCGTCGCTGCAAAGGAACAGCGCCATGGCCGCGACCTGGTCCACGGTCACGAACTGCTTGGTGGGTTGTCCCGCCAGGAGGACATCGTTCATCACCTGCTCCCGCGTCATGTTCCGCGCTTTCATCGTGTCGGGGATCTGGTTTTCGACCAAGGGCGTCCAGACATAGCCTGGCGAGATGCAGTTGGCGGTTATGCCAAAGGTGGCGAGTTCCAGCGCGAGCGTCTTGGTGAAGCCCGCAAGGCCATGCTTGGCCGTCACATAGGCGCTTTTAAAGGGTGACGCCGTCAAGGAATGCGCACTGGCCGTCTGGATGATGCGCCCCCATTTTTTCGACTTCATATGGGGGATGGCGAGGCGGGACGTGTGGAAGGCGCTGGTCAGATTGAGCGCGATGATGAGGTCCCATTTCTCGACCGGGAACTCTTCGACCGGCGCGACATGTTGCATGCCGGCATTGTTGATGAGGATGTCGACACCGCCAAAGGCGCCGGCGACCTCCTGCATCATGGCTTCGATCTCGGCAGGCTTGGTGAGGTCATGTCCGCTATAGAGGGCCTTCGCCCCGCTGGCCTGTTCCAGCGCCAGCCGTTCCTGTTCGATCGCTTCACTGTCGCCGAAGCCGTTGATGACGACGTTCGCACCCTCGGCGGCAAGGCTCTTGGCATAAGCAAGGCCGATACCGGAGGTGGAGCCTGTGATGAGCGCTGTCTTTCCGGCGAGGGACCTAGTCATGCGTTCTTCTCCTTGAGAGTGTCGGGAGCCTGAAGATCGAAGGTGGCGCTTTTGCCGTTAATGATGTTTCGCGCGATCAGGTCGCCTTTGTGCATCACCTCTTCCACGGCGTCACGGCCCTGGCTCCAATGATCCAGCATGGTCGAACGGGAAAATTCGAAGTCGCGCGCGCCGCTTTCCCAGGCGCGGCTGCGGTAGATGAGGTGGACGATATTGACCGATCCACGGTCGAGATATTCCCTGAGGCGCAGGGTGTCGGCATCGTCCCTCAGGTCCGGCGGCAGCTTGTCCAACAGGGCCTTGATCGCCTTGTGCTCGCGGCGCAGGCGCAGATATTGATCGGTCACCTGCCGGGTCCGGCTGGAATATTGAATGTCCTTGGCGCGGGAATAGACGTCCGTCATCTGACGCGGCATCGGACCTTCGGCTGGAAAGAGATCCACCTGGAAGACGAGCATGTCGTCATTCTGATGTTCCAGCACATGAGCGAGCGGCGTGTTGGACACGATGCCGCCATCCCAATAATGTCGCCCGTCGATTTCGACAGGCGGCAAACCCGGAGGAAGCGCGCCTGAAGCCATGATATGCCGCGCGTCGATCCGCGTGCGTCCATCAGGTCCGCGCGTATCCCAATAAGCGAAGTTACCACTTTCCACGTCCACCGCGCCGACCGAAAGGCGGACGGGGCCATCATTCAGCAGGTCCCAATCGACGCAGGCGTCCAGCGTCTCCTTGAGAGGCGCGCTGTCATAGAAGCTGATGGCGCCAGACGACCCTTCAGGCATGAGCATGAAAGGCCACAGGCGCGGGCGGAACATGCCGGGGACGCCGAAGGTCGCGACTGCGCCTGCGGCCATCAGATGGGCCGCTTCCCGGATATGATCGATTTCGGGCAGGACGACGTTGGGGAGCCCCCCCGACACGGTGAGCCAGAATTTCTTCAAGCGGCTGATGCGGCGGTGCGGCGCATTGCCTGCGATGATCGCCGCATTGATGGCCCCGATAGAGATGCCCGCGACCCAACTGACATCGACGCCCAGTTCATCGAGCCGCTGGTAAACGCCAGCCTGAAAGGAACCAAGGGCTCCGCCTCCCTGCAGAAGCAGCGCGACCTCCTGCGGCAGAGGGAGTGGTGTGCCTGCCCGGCGCGGGATTTTGGGATCTATGTCGGCCATGTCGCAGTGCAATATAACGACAAGCGCGAAGGTTCCAACTTAATGTGCAGTAACAATCCGATAAGCTGAAGCAACCAACGCCATATCGCAGCCGTTCCAACCCGGCCGGCGCCAGGGTAAGGCGGGCGAGGAAAGAGAGGGCGTAATGCGGCTGGACGATGAACGGGAAAGCTCCAATTTCGAAGTACAGAGCGGCCGTGGCGGCTTTGGCGGCGGGCTTGGTGGCGGCCTTGGCATGCTGTTGCCGTTCATCGGCAGCCGTTTTGGCTGTGGCGGGATCGTGGTCGTGCTCATCATCCTGGCGATCATGGGTGTCAATCCGCTCAGCCTGATGGGCGGCGGAGGCGGCGTTCAACAGAGTGAGTCAGTCAGTCGCGATCCCCAGAAATTATCAGACATCCAGCATTGGTCATTAAAGGTGCTGGGATCGACGGAGCGGGTCTGGGGCCAGATTTTCCAGCAGGCCGGGCAGCAATATCAGCCGACCGTCCTATCCTTTTACTCGCAGGCCGGGACGTCCGGCTGCGGCGCGGCGCAAAGCGCGATGGGCCCGTTCTACTGCCCCAATGACAAGAAAGTTTACCTGGACACGGACTTTTTCACTGAGTTGCGTCAGCGCTTTGGTGCACCGGGAGACTTTGCCCAAGCCTATGTAATCGCGCATGAGGTGGGCCATCATGTGCAGGAACTCGAAGGCACGCTGGGTGAGGTGCGGCAGCGTCAGCGGAGTGTCGGTGAGGAGCAGGGCAATGCGCTGCAGGTGCGCGTCGAATTGCAGGCGGATTGCTATGCGGGCGTCTGGGCGAAACGCACCGGGTTGATGGAGGCGGGCGACTTTGAAGAGGGGATGACGGCTGCGCAATCGATCGGCGATGACACATTGCAGAAGGCCGCGGGACGACGCCCTGTGCCGGAAAGCTTCACCCATGGGTCCAGCGAGCAGCGGATGACCTGGTTGCGAAAGGGGCTAGACAGTGGCGATCCTGCCCAGTGCGATACCTTTGCGGGAATGTCGCGATGAGTGGCCGCGTCGGGGATCAGAACTAAGGCGCGTCCGAACTGGCATCCGCGTCGTTGTCCACGTCTTCCGCAGCAGAAGATGCGCCGGGAAGCCCGTTTCCCGGCGAGAGAAAGGGTCGGCCAGCTTCGGGCATGGGTTAGCCGAACGACATGGGTGCGGCTGCTGGCTGCTCCATCGGTGGCGCTGCGATATATTGCGGCATGGGCGCGGAACGCTCGACCACGGGATGCGTGGGGGCGGATACGCTTTGAGCAGGCGCATGAGGCGCAAGCCCTTGAACCATCAGTACGATAACAGGAGCCGCCACCAGCGTGAGAACGGCAAAAGCCTTGTAAAGCATGCGAGCGCATCCTTGACCGAACGGGCGCTCGGTCTAGCGGTTCGCGGTAAATAAAGTCCTGCAGCCAGCTTAGTGCCGGTCGAGCTTGTCCAACAGGTCCAGCATGTCCGATGGCAAGCTTTCACGGCCTGCGCGAAACGTCGAACGCAGCGCGTTGCCCACGCCTTCATAGGGCTGCGGCACGCCCACCGTCAGGAAGCTCCGATCAGCGCTATGACGCCCGTTACCCGATCGGCCTGATGATTTGCGCTGCATTTCCATGTTCATACAACGGTCATGGGCGGGAAAAGTTTCTGGCTTTCAGTACCGCCTCGGGCAATAGCTTCGCAATGATCGGAGAAGTTGCGTGACGGATTGGGCGGAGGCATTGGAGCGAATGCGGGCGCATTCGCCGTTCCTTGCCAGGCAGATGGATCGGTTTCCGAATGTGACCGGACTGCTGGCGGCTGGTGACATCGAGGCTGCGTTGAATGCGGTGCGCGACGTTTCGGGGCCGGATGACGGCATCGCCAGGTCGCTGAGACGGCGCAAGGGTGCACTGTCTCTGGTGACGGCCGCTGCCGACCTGTCAGGGGCCTGGGGCCTCGACCGCGTTACGCGGACCCTGTCCGATTTCGCGGACCAAGCCTTGGAAGAAGCGCTGCTCGCGACCTTTGCCGAACGGTATCCGGGTGCCGAGGCGAAGGGGTTCGTGGTGTTGGCACTGGGCAAACATGGCAGCCGCGAACTCAACTATTCGTCCGACATCGATCCGATCCTGCTCTACGATCCGGCCACCCTGCCGCATGGCGAGCGCGAAGATCCGGCAGATGCGGCGGTGCGGATCGGACGGCGGGTCAGCGAGCTGCTGAACGCGCGTGACGGCGATGGCTATGTGTTCCGCGTCGACTTGCGGTTGCGGCCTTCGCCTGAAGCGACCCCGATCGCGCTGCCGGTGGAGGCGGCGATCGGCTATTATGAATCGATGGCGATGGGATGGGAGCAGTCGGCTTTCATCCGCGCTCGACCAGCGGCGGGTGACCTGGCGCTGGGCGAATATTTCATGCAGCAGATCCGCCCGTTTGTGTGGCGGCGGAGCCTCGATTTCGGCGCCATCGACGCGATTACGGATATCTCGCGGCGGATACGCGATCATTATGCGCAGGGGCAGGCGTTCGGGCCGGGCTATGACCTGAAACGGGGACGGGGCGGCATTCGCGAGGTGGAGTTCTTCGCCCAGACGCATCAACTGATCCATGGCGGGCGCGACCCGGCGTTGCGGTCTGGAAACACGCGAGAGGCGCTGCAAGCATTGGCGGTGGCTGGAGTGTTCGATCCCGAAGTGTCGCGGAAGCTCGATGAGGCGTATGTCCTTTTCCGCACGATCGAGCACCGGCTGCAGATGGTGGAGGACCGGCAGACGCATGAATTGCCCAAGGCCGCCGAGGCGATGGACAATGTGGCGCGGCTGCATGGGCTGGAGACGGGCAGCGATTTGATCGAACTGCTGCGGCCTCAGGTGGAGTGGGTCGGAGCCAATTATGACCAGCTGACGCCAGCCCAAAAGGCAGAGTCGCTCTCGCATGACGAAGAACGGCTTGCGGGTCAGTTGGTCGAGATGGGCTTTGCCGATCCCGAAACGGCGCTGGCGCGGATCGGGCGCTGGCGCACCGGGACCGTGCGTGCATTGCGCAGCACGGCTTCGAGGGAAGCGCTGGAAGACCTGCTGCCGAACCTGATGCGGACGCTTGCCGCGGCGCCGGACCCGGTGCGGGCGCTTAATCGGTTGGATGACCTGATCGGGCGATTGCCGAGCGCGATCAACTTTTTCAAGCTGCTCGCAGCGAGGCCGGGTCTGGCGGAGTTGATGGCGGAACTGCTGAGCCACGCGCCGACCCTGGCGGACGCATTAGGGCGGCGGGCCGAATTGCTCGATGGGCTTATCGACACATCCGCCTTTGATCCGCCGCCAGCGGTGGACCAGCTTGCAGAGCAATTTGCGCGGCTGGAGCAGGGGGAGGATTATCAGGCGCTGCTGGATCGCGTCCGGCAACGCGTCAATGACCGGCGATTTGCGCTGGGTGCCCAGATTATTCGCGGCAGTGATCCGCTGGAAGCGGGGCGCGGATATTCGCGGGTGGCCGAAGCAGCGATCGAAGCGCTGACGAGGGCGACGATTCAGGAATTCGAGGCGGTGCATGGACAGGTGCCGGGGGGCGAGATGCTGATCCTGGCGCTGGGCCGATTGGGCGGGGGCGTTTTGACGCATGCGTCTGATCTGGATCTGGTCTATCTTTTTTCCGGCGATTTCATGAAGGAATCCGATGGAAAAAAGCCTTTGGGGGCGACGCAATATTTCAATCGGCTGGGGCAACGCATAACCAATGCGTTATCAGTTCAGACCGCCGCAGGGCCGCTTTATGAGGTGGATACGCGGTTGAGGCCGTCAGGCGCGCAGGGACTGCTGGCCGTCAGCCTCGACAGCTTTGCCAAATATCAGCGCGAGGAAGCCTGGACCTGGGAGCATCTGGCGTTGACGCGGGCGCGCCCGGTATTTGGGTCCAGAAGCGGGCGGGCCGCATTGAGCGCCATCCTTGCCGAGACGTTGGAACGGCCGCGCGATTTTCCCGAGCTGGCGCGGCAGGCGGTGAAGATGCGGAGCGACATTGCCAAGCATAAGCCGCCCGCCAGTGAGCTGGACGTGAAGCTGGTGCCGGGCGGGCTGGTCGACCTGGAATTCCTGATCCACGTGTCGCAGTTCAAGCATAAAGTCGCGTTCAATCCCGACCTTCGCGAGGCATTGGATGAGCTGGTCGAGGCGGGTCATCTGCCCGCCGCCCTGATCGATGCGCATGATCTGATCACGCGTTTCCTGATCGTGTCACGGCTGGTGTCGCCCAAATCGACGGAGCCGCCCGAGGCTACCCGCCCCCTGGTCGCGCGGGCTTGCGGGGTGGAAAGCTGGGACGCGCTGCTTGAAAGCTATGCGCAGGCCCGGCAAAGGGTGAGCCATGCCTGGGCCGCGCTGTCCGCGCCCTATTCGGAGGAAGATGATGCTGGAAGTCGGTGATAGCCTGCCGAACGTCATGTTGAAGGACGCCGACGGCGCCGATTTCACGTTGGAGCGGTTCAAGGGCAAGCCGGTCGTGATCTATTTCTATCCTAAGGCGGACACGCCGGGCTGCACGAACGAGGCGAAGGACTTTACCGAACTGGCGAGTAACTTTGCAGCGCTGGGCGTGCCAGTCGTCGGCGTGTCCAAGGACAAGCCCGCCAAGCTGAAGAAGTTCGCGGAGAAATACGGCCTGAGCGTCACGCTCGCTTCGGACGAGCCGGGCGATGCGTGCGAAGCATTCGGCACCTGGGTCGAGAAATCGCTCTATGGGCGCAAATATATGGGGATCGAGCGGGCAACCTTCCTGGCAGATGGATCGGGCAAGATAGTGCGGGTTTGGCCCAAGGTGAAGGTCAAGGGCCACGCGGTCGAAGTGCTGGAGGCCGCGAAGGCGCTTTGAAGTTACCGCGCGAGATTGAAGGCGTGGGCCAAGCCTGCGCACATGTGCTGATGACGCCTGAGCCACGGGGCAAGCTGATGGCGGCGCGCGCCGCTGCGCGCTCCTGGCGGCAGGGTCGGCTGGCGCATCGCTTTGACGGAGCGATGCCGGATACGCCCGCACGACCGGATGCCCCGCTGCTGTTGCCGCCCAACCAGATGCCCAAGCGCGGCAAGATCGGATCCGACCGCTCGCGGATCGCGATGTTGCATGCCCTGGCCCACATCGAGTTCGTGGCGATCGATCTGGCGTTCGACCTGATCGGCCGGTTCGGCAGCGCGTTTCCGCGAGCCTTTGTCGATGACTGGATGCAGGTGGGCGCCGAGGAAGCGATGCATTTCGCCCTGCTCGACCGGCGCTTGCGGCAGTTGGGAAGCTTCTACGGTCAACTGCCTGCCCATGACGGACTGTGGCAGGCGGCGGCAGAAACCGCGCAGGACGCGATGGCCCGACTGGCGATCGTCCCGATGGTGCTGGAAGCACGCGCCTTGGACATTACCCCCGGAACGATCGAGCGCTTCGAGAGTATAGGCGACCCTATTTCGGCACGCATGTTGCGCCGCATTATGACAGATGAGATTCGCCATGTGGCGGCTGGGACAAGATGGTTCCATCATGCGGCGAAGCGAGACGGGTTGACCCCCGCAGATCATTACCAAATCCTTGTAAAACGCCACTTTCGCGGGTCGCTGAAGCCGCCGTTCAACGACTCGGCGCGTCGACAAGCCGGTTTAACGCTGGAATTTTACGGCGCGCTTGCACAATGAGACGGGAAATGTCCTTTTGATGACGCGGGTGGCGATCTAGGTCGCAATTTGGTCAACACGGGGAGCGCCGAGAGGCTCAAAAAGCCTCCGGAGTGAATAAGTCGGGGTCGGCATGTTGTTTCTTCGTACAATGAATGCGCGCGGCGCGCGAAGGTTCCTTTCTGCGTGTAAGTCTGTTGGTGCGATGGGTATGGCAGGCATGTTGTGCGCCGCAGTCCCGGCCCAGGCGAAGTCGATCGATGACGATCCTTATGGCGACGCGTCCGAACTCAACACCAGCGCGCTTGGACCGGCGGATCTCGGTTTTTCTGACCTTTTTTCCAGCATGCAGCGGCTTGATGGTGGCGTGAAGTCCGCCAGCAACAACATCCCGACCGGGCGCCCGGTGCTGAAACTTTCTCTGACTTCGAACTTCGGCGTTCGTTCCGACCCATTCAATGGTAGCGCACGGATGCACAAGGGGATCGATATCCCCGGTCCGGTCGGAACCCCGATCTATGCTACGGCAGATGGCATCGTAAGCCGTGCCGGTTGGGCAAGCGGCTATGGCAATCTGGTCCAGATCACCCATGGCGGTGGTCTTGAAACGCGCTACGGCCACATGTCGAAGCTGATCGTGGCCCCCAACAGCTTTGTTCGCCGTGGCCAGATGATCGGCCTGATGGGATCGACCGGCCGATCGACGGGCAGCCATCTCCACTATGAAGTTCGGGTGGAAGGTCAGGCGATCAATCCCATGCCCTTCGTCACTGGCCCCGATGTTCTGGTTGCGATGAACAGGAAGCCGCCGATCGCCATGGGCGGTCCGACCAAGGCCGAGGAAAAGCAGGCCGATTAACGGCCAATCCGCTCGCGATTACAAAGGCTCGGCGCCGATGGGTTGCCGGGCCTTTTGCTTGACCTTATCTAATGCGCATGTCTGACATCGACCTTACCCCATCCGCCGCTGCCCGTGTGGCTGCGATTGCCGCCAAGCAGGGCAAGCCAGCCATCCTGCGGCTTGCCGTGGAGGGTGGGGGATGTTCGGGCTTCCAGTATCGCTTTGGGCTGGCCGACGCGGTGGAGGCGGACGATCTGGCCGTGGAGCGGGACGGGGTGACCCTGGTCGTCGATGATGTCAGCCTGGACCTGGTGCGCGGCGCGGCGGTCGACTTCGTGTCCGACCTTGGCGGATCGGCGTTCAAGGTGACGAACCCCAATGCCACCGCTGGCTGCGGCTGCGGATCGAGCTTTTCCATTTAATCTCGGGGCCTCCCTTGTCTAAGGGCTGCTGTTCTCTTTAGGGATGCGCGGGAGGAGAAAAGCCCCATGCGCATCGCGACATTCAACATCAACGGCATCAAGGCGCGATTGCCGCGCCTGCTGGAATGGCTGAACGAGACACAGCCCGATGTCGCCTGTCTGCAGGAAATCAAGACTTCGGACGAGACATTCCCGCTGAAGGACATTGAGGAGGTCGGCTATGGCGCGATCTGGCACGGGCAGAAGGGCTTCAACGGCGTTGCCATCCTGGCGCGGGGCGAAACCCCGATGGAAATACGGCGGGGGCTGGAGGGCGAGCCGGAAGATGAGCATAGCCGCTATATCGAAGCCGATGTGAAGGGCGTGCGGGTCGCCAGCATCTACCTTCCCAATGGCAACCCGCAGCCGGGCCCGAAATTCGATTACAAGCTGCGCTGGATGAAGCGCCTGCGCGACCGCGCGGCGGAAATCTGGGCGGAGGAAGTCCCAGCCATCCTGGCTGGCGATTATAATGTGATCCCGCGCGATCGCGACGTCTATTCCGTTAAGGCCATGGCTAACGACGCGCTGATGCAGCCGGAAAGCCGGGCCGCGTACCGGCGTCTGCTGGGCGACGGGTGGACCGATGCCATTGCGAGCCGCCATCCGTCCGGCGGGGTGTGGACTTATTGGGATTATCAAATGAACGCCTGGCCGCGCGACGCCGGGTTTCGCATCGACCATCTGCTGCTGAGCCCGGCGGCTGCGGACCGGCTGGTGGATGCGCAAGTGGACAAGGATTTTCGCGGGCGGGAAAAGGCGAGCGACCACGCGCCGACATGGGTTGAGCTGAGCGAATGATCAGGCGCGGGCGGCGTGCGCCACGCGGATGCCCGGAAGGGCGGACGGGTCCGCCAGTTCATCTGCCCGCCATTCAGCGGCGTCCCGGCTGAATTCCACATGATGGCCGCGCTGAAAGCTGGCGCCGTCCCATATGATGACTTGCAGTTCGATCCGGTCGTTGCGGTGGACGTGGAGCCAGTTGAAGCTTTGCGGTTCGGCATTGCGCAGGCGGGTCGAGGTGGCAGTGCCAGCCTGGATCACGAGCGCGCCGTTTGCGTCAGCGACCATCTTTTGCGCGGCTTCGGCATAGGTGCGGTGGAAATGGCCCGCGAGTGCGATGTGGATGCCGGCTTTTGTCGCCGCTTCGACCGCGTCATCATGCCGGCCAACGGCTTCGCTAAGTTCGCCGCCCCGGCCGATCGGCATGGCGAACAGCGGGTGGTGAGTGACGAGGATGCGGGTTTTTTCAGGCGGGACAGGTGCAAAGCGTTCCCGGATCATGTCCATCTGGTCGTGATTGATGCGTCCATCCTTGATGGTCAGCGATCGGGCGGTGTTGATGCCGAGGATCGCGACCGTTTCATCCTCATACCAGGGGCACAGCTCATTGCTGATATAGCGTTTGTAGCGGCGTAGCGGGGCGGCGAAGCGGCGGAACACGTCATAGAGCGGCACGTCATGATTGCCGGGAACGACCAGCAGACGCATGCCCGCTGCGCGCAGCCGGTTGAGCCAGGCGGATGCGGCGCGGAATTGCTCGACACGGGCACGCTGCGTCAAATCACCGCTGATGATGACGAGATCGGGCTGGCTGCGTTCAAGCCAGGCTTCGGTGGCGGATACGATCTTTGGATCGTTGGCGCCGAAATGAATGTCGGACAGGTGAGCAATGCGAGCCATGGCTTTCCAACGACTGTTCATGCGGATTTGTTGCGGGCAGGAGCCGATTGGCACTTTGCGAGTTGTGGGGGCATGGAAACAAACCCCCTGCCGCGCGAGGCTGTGCTGATCGTCAATGTCTTCAGCCGCAAGGGGGAGGCGCTCTTCGATCAGGCGCGTGAAAAGCTGGAGGCAGCGGGGGTGCGCCTGATTGCCGCCCATGCGGTGCGCGACCCGGCACGTCTGCAAGATACCGTGCGCGAGGCGGTGAACAGCGGGGCGCCGATGGTCATCGTGGGTGGGGGGGATGGTTCCCTGTCCGGGACGGTCGATGAACTGGTTGGGAAGGATTGCGTCTTCGGCGTGCTGCCGCTCGGCACGGCGAACAGCTTTGCGCGGACGCTGGGCATCGGGCTGGATCTGGACGATGCGGTAGAGACCATTGCACATGGCAGGCGGCGGCGGATCGATCTGGGGATGATCGATGGCGATTATTTCGTGAACGCCGCTTCTCTGGGGCTGTCGCCGATGATCGGCGAGACGGTGCCGCATAAGCTGAAGCGCTATCTGGGACGGATCGGCTATCTGCTGTGGGCGGTGAAATGTTCAGCCGGGTTCCACGCGTTCCGACTGATGATCGACGATGGCAAGACCGAGCGGCGCATGTGGTCGACCGAGGTGCGGATCCTGAACGGGCCATATCATGGCGGCGTCGAGCTTTCCGACCGGGCTGATGTGGATAGCGGCGAGATCGTGGTTCAGGCGGTGGTGGGGCGCAGTCATGCGCGGCTGGCGTGGGACTGGTACGCCAAATTCTTCAAGCTGCGTGATCGGGACGCGCAGACTGAGGAGTTTCGGGGCAAATCCTTCCGTATAGAAACGAGGCCACGGCAGCGTATTTCGATCGATGGCGAGGTGGTTGCGAAAACGCCCGCGACGGTGAAGATTGCCGCGGGCGCGATCGATGTGGCGGTGCCGCGCTAAAGACTGATCCGATCAGACTGGATCGGATCAGGCTCCATTTGTTTTTGGCAAAGATGATTTAGGCCGTCGCCAGGTCCTTCTCGTAAATCTGGTAGACCTTGTTCACCTTGCTGTCGATCGCGTCGGCAATGGCGTTCATCCCCTGATTATCGTCCAGCACCCAGCCGATCTCACCGCGCGTCGCGCCATAGCGGGTGATGGCGTTGCGGCGGATATATTCGATCATCATGAAGGCGAGCTGGCTCGCGAGGCGGGATGATTGCAGCCGCTGGACCACGCCCATGAGGGGCACGCGCATGGTGCGAACCTTGGGCTTGCGCAGCCACCAGAGAAGCTTTGCCCAGCCGAAGGGAAGCAGCGAGCCGTTGAGCGGCGCGGTGGCTTCGTTGAGGTCGGGCAAGGTCATCATGAAGGCGACCGGTTCGCCATCCAGTTCGGCGATCATGATCAGATCCTCGAACACGATGGGCTTGAGCTTCTTGCCGGTGTGGGCGACTTCGGGGTCGGTGATGGGGACAAAGCCCCAATTCTTGCCCCAGGCATCGTTGAGGATGCCGAGCAGGATCGCCGCTTCCGCATCGAATTTCGACTTGTCGACGGGACGGATGCGGATGCGATCGCTCTTTTCGCCGGATGAGATGATGCGCTGGATCAGGGGCGGGAAGGGCGTGGTGATGTCCAGCTCATAGGTTTTAAGCTGCTTGACGGGTTGGTAGCCTGAGCCCTCGATCATCGCCTGATAGGCGGGGCTGTTGTGGCCCATCATCACCGTTGGCGGATGATCGTGGCCTTGGATCAAAAGGCCGGGTTCCTCCCAGATCGACAGGGAAATGGGGCCGAGCACCCGCGTCATCCCCTTGGCGCGCAGCCAGCCTTCAGCCGCCTCGATCAACGCCTTGCCGGTTTCGGCGTCCTCCGCTTCGAAAAAGCCGAAATTGCCTGTGCCCGGACCCATGCCCTGTTCGGCGGGTTGGGCGAGCGCCAGATGATCGATATGTGCCGAGATGCGGCCGACGACGCGATTATCGCGGCGGGCGAGGAAATATTGCGCCTCGGCATGGCCGAAAAAGGGGTTCTTCGCCGGTTCTATGATGCCATAGACTTCGCTTTTAAGGGGTGGGACCCAATTAGGATCGTTGGCGTAGAGCCGCCATGGCAGGTCCACAAAAGCCTTTTTGTCGGCCTTGGAAGTGACAGGAGTGATTACCAGATTGGAATGAGCCACGGCAGAGCTTTCGCTAAAGGACCGCAGCAGTTCGGCGCTTGTTTCGCGATTGTCAATCCGCAGTGCGCCTGATGACGCACCAAGGCGGACATGTCATGCCGCTGCCACGATTTCAGCGCATTTGCCATTTAGGAGCGCATGCATGACTGTGCATGATCCCATCAGAGCGGACGCGGCCGTCAAGCGCGTCGCCATTCCAGACGACGCTGCGATGTTGCGTGCCGCGGCGGAATTGTCGCGGGAATTCGCGCTGGCGAACCCCCGGATTTACTGGCCCGACTTTCTGGCTTCGGCGCTGATCGGCTATGCGGCGCTCGCCGGGGCGATCCTGGTGGGCAATGTCGCGCTGGCGCTGCTTTGCGGTCTTGTTGCGATGCTGGCGCTCTACCGTGCGGCGAGCTTCATCCATGAGCTGACCCATATCCGCAAGGACGCGCTGCCCGGCTTCCGGTTCGCCTGGAACCTGCTGGTGGGCATTCCGCTGATGATCCCGTCCTTCATGTATGAGGATGTGCACACGCAGCATCATGCGCGAACCCGCTATGGCACGGCGAATGATCCGGAATATCTGCCGCTGGCGCTGATGAAGCCTTGGTCCCTGCCTCTGTTCATCCTGATCGCATCGCTTGCGCCCGTGGGTCTGATCCTTCGCTTTGGCGTGCTGGCGCCGCTCAGCCTGTTCGTGCCCGCGCTGCGCCGGAAGGTGGTCGCTGAATTTTCCGCATTGTCGATCAATCCCGCCTATCGCCGCCGCGCGCCGGAAGGCGCGTTTCGCCGCCGCTGGTTGTGGCAGGAGACGGGCGCATCGCTGTTCGCGCTTGCCCTGATCGGCAGCGTGTTCGCCTTCGGATGGAAGCCTTTGCTCGTCTATATGGCCGTGCATTCGGCGATGACCGTCATCAACCAGCTGCGCACGCTGGTCGCGCACCTTTGGGAAAATGAGGGCGATGCGATGACAGTGACGGCGCAATATCTGGATTCGGTGAATGTGCCGCCGCCTTCGCCGCTTGCCGCGATCTGGGCGCCGGTAGGCCTGCGCTATCACGCGCTGCACCATCTGTTGCCGAGCGTGCCCTATCATGCCTTGGGCAAGGCCCATGCGCGTTTGATCACGGCGCTGGGCGAGGATTCGCCTTATCATCGCGGCAATTATGCCGGGATGTGGCCCTTGGTCGGGAAGATCGCCCGGAGCACGATGGTTCGGCGCTGATCGCCTAAGAGCTATTCCTCCGTTCGGAATAGGACCGTTTCGCCTACGAGCAGGAACAGGAAGAAGGGCGCCCAGGCTGCGAGGATCGGCGGATAAGCGCCGAGATTGCCCATGGCGAGCGAGAAATTGTCGGCCACGAAATAGGCAAATCCAAGCGCCATGCCGAGCACCGCCCGGACGAACAATTGCCCGGAGCGCGCAAGGCCGAAGGCAGCGACGGATCCCAGGATCGGCATCAACAGGGCTGAAAGCGGCCCCGAAATCTTGTGCCACAGGCTGCCTTCCAGTTCGGCGGTCGGTCGGCCCGCGTCGCGCAGATCACTGATAGCCGCCCGCAATTCCGAGAAGGTCATGGCGTCCGGATTCACCCTCGCCAGCGTGAACTGGTCCGGCCGGATCGCAGCGCCGAATCGGATGGTGCCGATCTGCCGCTCCGTACCCCTTGCCACGTCGAATTGCCGCGCGCCCTCCAGCACCCAGCTTTTGCTGGCAGCGTCGTAATGGCCGCGCGGTGCCTCAATGATGGTTGTGAGGCCGTTGTTCACGCGGTTGAAAATCTCGACCTTGCGCAACTGCACGGCATCGCCGCGGCCCGCCACGATCGCTGCTGTGACGAGATTGTTGCCGTCGCGCACCCAGGGGTTCGTCTTGATGCCGCTGTCTGTCGGCACAGGGCCATAATCGACCGCCTGCCAAGCGCTGAGCGACGCGGTCGCGCGGGCGACGACGCGTTCGTTGAAGGCGTAGCTGATGAACGCCACGCCCAGTGCCGCGGCAATCAGCGGCGCCAATATCTGATGGGCGGACAGGCCAGCCGCCTTCATCGAGATGATCTCGCTATTCTGATTAAGGCTGGCGAGCATGATCAGCGTGCCGAGCAGCACCGAGAAGGGCAGGAAGCGCGCTATGATCTGCGGCATGCGCAGGCCGATATAATGCCACAGCTGCGCGTCGCCGTTGCCTGCGTAGGACAGGATGTCGCCCGACTCGCCAAGCAGGTCGAGCGTTTGCAGCACGACCACCAGCAGCGCGAGAACCGCGAAAGTGCGCGTCAGGAACAGCCGCGCCATATACCAGCTGATCTGGCGCGAGGGGAAGAAGTCGAACTGCATGGGTCAGGCTGCTCCCTGCGCGGTGGTCGTCCGCTTTCGTCCGAAGCGAAGCAGTTTGGCGACCTGTTTGCCAAGTTTCGCGAATGCATATTCCAGCGCGCCGATGGGCTGTCCGCCGGGCCGGTGCGCCACGACATGATACATCCACAGGATCAGCCCCGCTGTCAGCAGGAAGGGAGTCCAGAGCGCGATGATGGGATCGACCCTGCCCAACGCGCCGACGCTCTGCCCATATTCATTGATCTTGTGATAGGTCACGATGAAGACGATCGAGAGGAAGACGCCGAGCGCCGAGGTCGATCGTTTCGGCGGGATCGCGAAGGCCAGCGCGGCGAGTGGCAGCAGCAGCATCATTGCCACCTCCACCAGGCGGAAGTGGAAATTGGCGCGAATTTCGTTGCGCAGCTTTTCCGGCGTCGCAGGGTCATGACCCATCACGATCAGTTCGGGAATGGTCTTTTCCCGGTCCACGCTGCGCCCACGGAAACGCTCGATCTGTGGCAGGTCGATCGGCAGGTCATGGCTGGAGAAGGAGAGGATGCGGGGTGACTGATATTTCGGCGCGTCGTTGACCAGCACGCCGTCGCGCAGGCGGAAGATGATGGTGTCGGGATCATCGGTGGCAAGGAAGCTCCCTTGCGCGGCGGTCACGGCGACGGTCTGACCGTCCTTGCCAACCGCGCGCACGAAAATGCCCTGGAGGTTGCGGCCTTCGTCCAGGCTGCGTTCGATACGCAGCGTCATGCGCTTGCCAAGGTTGGTGAACTCCCCGACCTTTATCGAAGCGCCCAGCGCGCCCGAACGGAGTTCGAAGCGAAGCGCTTCATAGGCGTGGCGCGATAGCGGCTGCACGAAACCGACGATGCCGAAGTTGAGCAACGCAAGCGCGATCGCATACATATAGGGCACGCGCAGCAGGCGGCCGTAGGACAGGCCGACCGCGCGCATCACGTCCAGTTCTGAAGACAGGGCAAGCTTGCGGAATGCGAGCAATATGCCGAGCATCAGGCCGATCGGGATACCGAGCGACAGATATTCCGGCATCATGTTGGCGAGCATGCGCCACACGACGCTGACCGGCCCGCCCTCCGCCGCCACGAAGTCGAACAGGCTGAGCATCTTGTCGAGCACCAGCAGCATCGCGGAAATGACCAGCGTGCCGAGCATCGGCACGGCAATCAGGCGGGCGAGATATCGGTCGGTGGCGGTCAGCATTCTCTAAGTGGTCGTCCCATCACCATGATTTGGCCGCAAACCCCGCCCATAGCAGGATCACGGAAATAGAGTTCGCGGGGGCGAACAGGGGCTCGCCGTCCGGTTTTCTTGGGCGGCTATAGCTTCACGGAGTTGGATGGTCATGTTCAAAGTTGCGATGAGTCTTCTGTCGGTAGCGGCCACATTTGCGGCTGTCCCGGCGTTGGCTCACAGCGAGGTCATCGGCAATGACCTGAATCGTTGCAGTGAATCTGCCAAGGGGCCGGCGCTGCTGGTCGATGTCCATGGTTTCGCGGCGGCGACCGGTAAGGTTCGCGTTCAATCCTATCCCGCCACCAAAAATGCCTGGCTGGCCAAGGGTGCCTGGATCAATCGGATCGATACCGCCGTTCGCCCGAGCAATGGTGGCATGCGTTTCTGTATGCCCGTCCCGGAGCCGGGCCGCTACGCCATTGCCGTGCGCCATGATCGCGACGGCGATGGCAAGACCAGCATTTCGCGCGATGGCGGCGGCTTTTCCAACAATCCGTCGATCAGCATCTTCAACCTGGGCAAGCCGTCGGTCGAAAAGGCTGCCGTCAAGGTCGGGCCGGGTGTGACGCGGATCACCATTAAACTTCAATATATGTGAGTTCCGATGGTCCGGGTCGCGCTTCTGTCCAATCCCAAGTCAACGGGCAACCGCCAGACGCTGCCGCGCGTGCGCAGCTATTGCGCCAGCAACCCGGACATTTTTCATTATGAGGTCGAGCATGTCGACCAGATCGGCCGCGCGTTGCAAACCATCGCGCGGGTCGATCCGGTCGTCATCGTCATCAATGGCGGTGACGGGACGGTGCAGGCGGCGCTGACGGAGCTTTATCAGGGCGAGCATTTCAAGGGACGCGTGCCGCCGATCGCGGTTCTGCCCAACGGCAAGACCAATTTGATCGCGCTTGACCTTGGCATCCATGGCGATCCGATC
>JAEZCS010000043.1 GCA_023433445.1 Pseudomonadota bacterium
GAGATTCAGGCGAAGGAAATCCTGAGGATTCGCCGCCGCCTGAACGACCTTTATGTCAAATATACCGGCAAGTCGCTGGAAGAGGTGGAGCGGGCTATGGACCGCGATACCTTCCTCGAAGCGGAAGAGGCGAAGGCTTTCGGCCTTGTGGACGAGGTATTTGACCGCCGTCCGGCCGCTCCCGAAACGACTGACAGCTGACATGGATCTTAATCGCGCGCGCTGTTTTCTCCCCTTGTGAAACCAGCGCGACGCGGTCTAGGATGATCCTAGGACCAGAATATCCCTCGCCGTAGCGGGTTTTCGCTTGGGGCAGGGAGGAAAGATTGGCGAATGACTAAGCTTACAGGCTCCGATTCCAAAAGCACGCTTTACTGCTCCTTCTGCGGCAAGTCGCAGCATGAGGTGCGTAAGCTGATCGCGGGGCCGACCGTGTTCATCTGCGACGAGTGCGTGGAACTGTGCAACGACATCATACGCGAAGAGACCAAGGGCGGTCTCGTCGGGAAGAAGGATGGTGGCGTGCCGACCCCGCAGGAAATCTGCGATGTGCTGGACGATTATGTGATCGGCCAGAACCGGGCGAAGCGCGTCCTGTCGGTCGCGGTCCACAACCACTATAAGCGCCTGAACCACGGCACGAAGCCCGGCGAAGTGGAACTGGCCAAGTCGAACATCCTGCTCGTCGGCCCTACCGGCTGCGGCAAGACGCTGCTCGCGCAGACGCTGGCGAAGACATTCGACGTGCCCTTCACCATGGCCGACGCCACGACGCTGACCGAGGCAGGCTATGTGGGCGAGGATGTCGAGAACATCATCCTCAAGCTGCTGCAGGCTTCCGACTATAACGTCGAAAAGGCTCAGCGTGGCATCGTCTACATCGACGAGATCGACAAGATCAGCCGCAAGGCCGAGAATCCCTCGATCACTCGCGACGTGTCCGGTGAGGGCGTGCAGCAGGCACTGCTGAAGCTGATGGAAGGCACCACCGCTAGCGTTCCGCCGCAGGGCGGCCGCAAGCACCCGCAGCAGGAGTTCTTACAGGTCGACACGACCAACATCCTCTTCATCTGCGGCGGCGCCTTCGCAGGTCTCGAAAGGATCATCGGCGACCGTCTGGAAGCCAAGTCGATCGGCTTCGGCGCTCATGTGGCTGCTCCTGAAGAGCGCAAGACGGGCGAATTGCTGCGTCAGAGTGAGCCGGAAGATCTGCTCAAGTTCGGCTTGATCCCTGAGTTCGTCGGTCGTCTGCCTGTCATCGCGACGCTGGAAGATCTGGACGTCACCGCGCTCGTCAAGATTCTGGTCGAGCCGAAGAACGCGTTGGTGAAGCAGTATGGCAAGCTGTTCGACATGGAGAATGTGGAACTCAGCTTTACCGATGATGCCCTGACAGCGATCGCCAAGAAAGCAATCGAGCGAAAGACGGGCGCACGCGGCCTGCGGTCGATCCTGGAATCGATCCTGCTTGATACCATGTTCGATCTGCCTTCGATGGAAGGCGTCGGAGAGGTGGTGGTCGACAAGGACGTCGTGGCTGGCACGAAAGAGCCTATCCGGGTTTTCAGCGACAAGGATAAGCGCGCCGAAGACGCCGCTTAATCGTTCTGATCCAACTAAGAAATTGGGGGCCCCGCTTGATCAATCAGGCGGGGCCTTCGCTTTTCCGGGGCTTTTGAGCGGGAAGCCCGTTACGCTAACACATTCGTATCGCCTCAATCTCTGCATCGGTATCTTACCGTATGCAGCTATCAAGCCCATCCCGTTGGACAACCCCGATGCGGGCCGCGATACTATTGCCATGGCGGCGGGTGAAGCCGCTGGGGGCGATCGCGGCGCGCTTCTTCGGTAAAGGCAGCACGGCCGCAATTCTGGCGGCCTCAGCGCGGGTCAGGCGGCTCGCCCCATGATGAAAGTAGCGCATCGCGCCCGCCTGAACACCGTAAGTGCCGATCCCGGTCTCGGCGACGTTCAGATATACTTCCATGATCCGCCGCTTTCCCCAGATCGCCTCGATGAGGACGGTGAACCAAGCCTCAAAGCCCTTGCGGATGAAGCCGCCGCCCTGGAAAAGAAATACGTTTTTCGCGGTCTGCTGGCTGATGGTCGATCCGCCTCTAATCCGTCCACCGGCTGCATTATGCCGCACTGCCTGTGCGATAGCGGCGGTGTCAAAACCATGATGGCTGCAAAAACGGCTGTCTTCACCAGCAATCGCCGCGCGCGCCATATTCGGGTCAATCTCGTCCAGGCTGACCCAATCCTTGGTGATGCCATTGGGGTCCATCAGCATCGTCAGCGTCACCGGCGGCGGCACGAACCGATAGATTAATACGAGTAGCAGAGACAGAACAACGAAAGCACCGACCAGCTTGAAGATGGCGCGGCCCCAGCGAAATCGGCGGCGTCGAGCACGGGAGGGGGTAGAGCTCATCTTACTTCTCGTAGCGGGAACGCCTGTGCGTTCAAGCTCGGACAGCGGAGGAAATTGGCTTGCCGGTTAGTCTGCGCGGCAAGGCATTTCCAGGATGTTCCGCAACAGGGCGTTCCTGGCTGAGGAGAACTCCATCAACAAGGAGCGCGAGCAGATATCCTCGGCTCGCTCACGCCTCTCAGCATACTCATCGGATTTGCCGGAGCGACGGACTTCAGCCGCGCCGATCTCCGTCCGTGGTGGACGGCAGCCGGATTATCCGCTGCGAATCATTGATCCTGTCAGCGCAGCGGCCGCGTATGAATGGCCAAGAAAAAGCCCCAGATCACTCCGGGGCTTCTCCATGTGTCTGACGACGGCGTCAGGCCAGCGCCAATCGCATTTTGCCGAGCCGATCGCCAGCAATGCGCATCATCGCCTTCTGCAACTTCTCAAAGGCGCGGACCTCAATCTGCCGCACCCGTTCGCGAGATACGCCATAGACCTGGCTCAATTCCTCGAGCGTCTTAGGCTCCTCCGCCAAACGACGCTCTGTCAGAATATGCTTTTCGCGGTCGTTCAGGTCGTCCATCGCTTCGACCAGCATGTCGTGACGCAGCGTCTTTTCCTGCTCGTCGGCAACACGTTCGTCCTGCAACGGATCAGTGTCGGCCAGCCAATCCTGCCACTGACCTTCGCCATCCTCGCGCATCGGAACGTTCAGCGACGTGTCGCCACCCATCGCCATGCGGCGATTCATGGAGATCACATCTTCTTCGGTCACGCCAAGATCGGTCGCGATCTTGCGGACGTCGTCAGGGTGAAGGTCGCCATCCTCGAACGCTTCGATGTTGTTCTTCATCCGGCGAAGGTTGAAGAACAGCTTCTTCTGCGCTGCCGTGGTGCCCATTTTCACGAGCGACCAGCTGCGGAGGATGAATTCCTGGATCGAGGCACGGATCCACCACATGGCGTAGGTCGCCAAGCGGAAGCCGCGCTCCGGCTCGAACTTCTTCACGCCCTGCATCAGGCCAATATTGCCTTCGCTGATCAGCTCGCTGACCGGCAGGCCATAACCACGATAGCCCATGGCGATCTTCGCGACCAGGCGCAGGTGCGACGTCACCAGCTGTGCCGCAGCCTCAGGGTCCTGATGCTCGGCATAGCGCTTGGCGAGCATATATTCCTGCTCAGGGGTCAAAAGCGGAAACTTGCGGATTTCCGATAGATAGCGGTTGAGGCTGGCTTCACCGCCCAGCGCTGGAACCGCGGGGACATTGCTTTTATCAGCCATGTCGCTTCACCTTTCCCTTTCATGCGCGGCGGGACCCAGAAGAGGCGTCCAGTGCGCCGTCGCAAACTTGTCAAAACCTATACGTGGAGTTCGCTTAACAGTTCCTGCATGTCGGCAGGAGGTGCACTGTCAAAGCTGAGTTTCTGCCCCGTTAAGGGATGTATGAACCCCAGCCGTTTCGCGTGCAATGCCTGCCTTTTGAAACGCAGCGTTTCCAGTATCGTTTTGAAACCTTTTCTTTCTCTACTGTAAACTGGATCGCCGATCAAGGGGTGGCCGAGATGCGCCATATGCACGCGAACCTGATGTGTCCGTCCCGTTTCCAGCCTGCATTCGACGAGTGCCGCCCCGGCAAGCCGTTCGATCAGGCGGTAGTGCGTGACGGCATGCTTGCCGCGTCCCTCCCGATGTACGGCCATCTTCTTTCGGTCGGAATCAGATCGCCCGATCCAGGTATCGACCGTTCCAACCGGTGGCTGCGGCACCCCATAGACGATCGCCGCATAAAGGCGGTCTATGCTGTGCGCCTTGAACTGCTGCGCAAGACCTTCGTGCGCGCGATCCGACTTCGCGACGACCAGCAGGCCAGACGTGTCCTTGTCGATTCGATGTACGATCCCCGGTCGAGCCACGCCGCCGATGCCGGAAAGTTCACCACGGCAATGATGCAGCAGGGCGTTGACCAGCGTCCCATCCAAGTTACCGGCGGCGGGGTGGACCACCAGGCCTGCCGGCTTATCCACGACAATCAGGTCGGCATCTTCATGCACGATGTTCAGTGGGATATCCTGCGCAATAGCGTCAGCATCGACAGGGGCAGGAATGGAGATCGCGAAAAGCTGACCAGCCGCGACTTTCATGGACGGATTAAGCGTCCGTCCATCGGCAGTAACGTCACCCTCGACAATCAGGCTCTTAAGCCGTTCACGCGACAGGTCCGGCAGCAACTCGGCAAGTGCCTTGTCCAGCCGAAGCCCATGTTGCGCTTCGCCGATCGTTGCTTCGATGATGGAAACCCCCGAACCCATTGGCTAAGCATGTAGGAATGACGGTTCGCATTTCAAGATTCAAACTGGAACAAATCATGTCCTTGGCAGCGGGCAGTGAGCAGGAAGTCTGCGGCCTGTTGCTTGGACAACCCGGTCATATCAACGATATACTTCCAGCCGAAAATGTGGCGCCCGATCCCTATCGTTATTTCGAACTCAGCCCGGCCACGTTGCTGGAGGCGCACAAGGCAGCGCGGAGCGGCGGCCCGGCCATATTGGGGCACTATCATTCGCATCCAGGCGGCGCGGCTATCCCGTCGACAACTGATGCAGCCAGCGCAACGCCGGATGGTAGCCTGTGGCTGATTGTCGGTGGGGACGATGCAAGGCTGTGGATCGCGGGGCCGGGGGAGGGCGCTGAGGTGACCTTTATGAGCGCAATGCTCGATATCATGTGAGGCAAAGGCGGCGGGCCGGGGTTGCATCCTGTGTCCCGGCAGCGCATTAGCCTGTCATTCCTTCCAGTCATTTCCGGCGGCACATCCTTCATGACCAACCCGACCGACAGCATAGAATTTGCCAGTCTGCTTTGTTCGCGCCTGTGCCATGACCTGCTGAGCCCGGTGGGCGCGTTGAATAATGGCCTGGAATTGATGGCTGACGAAACGGACCCGGAAATGCGCCAACGCTGTCTGGATTTGCTGGCGGACAGCGCGAAGACGTCGGCAAACAAGCTCAAATTCTTCCGTTTGGCTTTCGGATCAGCAGGGGGGTTCGGTGACGCGGTTCCTACGCATGAGGCCCGTGTAGCGATCGAAGGTATGTTCGCAGGTGCCGGACGGGTAAAGATCGGCTGGCTGGTCGATGACGACATGCTCGACAAATTGCCGGTCAAGGTGTTGCTCAATCTCGCCCTGATCGCGGGCGATGCCTTGGTGCGTGGCGGGCAACTCGACATCGGTGCGGAACGGCGTCCGGGTGTCACTGAAATCGTGGTCCGTGCGGAAGGTCCCAAGCTGGTGCTGGATCCGGATCTGCGCTCGGCGCTTGCGGGCACGCTGCCGGAAGATGGCCTCGCCTCTCGGACCGCTGCCGCCTGGATGGTGCGCAGCCTTGTCACTGGCGCTGGCGGCGAGATCGCGCTGTCACCCGCAGGGGAGCCGGTGTTGCTCTTCGGCGCATCGATTCCAGATCAGGGCTGATCCGACCGAATATCTACGCCCTTGACGGGCTAGCAGGTGGCCGAAACGGCCGGGCTGCTCCCCTTGTCGCGTCCATAAGCGGGCAGAGCCGACCTTCGCGCGCCCAGGGCGACTGCCTTGATGAAAAAGCGCCCCTACAGTCGCGCGGCCTTGAAGTATTTCCTCCACAAGCGAAAAGGCCCGGCAGCTTTCGCCGCCGGGCCCTTCCATAAGCTACAGTCTGATCGGATCAGGCGCTGTAGTACATGTCGAATTCGACCGGCGAGGGAGCCATTTCCCAGCGGTACACTTCGGGCCACTTCAGCTCGATATAGGCTTCGATCTGGTCCTTGGTGAACACGTCGCCCTTCAGCAGGAACTCATAATCGGCTTCCAGGCTGTTCAGCGCTTCACGGAGCGAACCGCAAACGGTCGGCACCTGGCTCAGTTCTTCGGGCGGCAGGTCATAGAGGTTCTTGTCCATCGCGGAACCCGGATGAATCTTGTTCTCGATGCCGTCGAGGCCAGCCATCAGAAGCGCTGCGTAGCACAGATAGGGGTTGGCCATCGCGTCGGGGAAACGGAATTCCACGCGCTTCGCCTTCGAACCCGCGCCGTACGGAATACGGCAGGAAGCCGAGCGGTTACGCGCCGAATAGGCCAGCAGAACGGGCGCTTCAAAGCCCGGCACCAGACGCTTGTAGCTGTTGGTGGTCGGGTTGGTGAAGGCGTTCAGCGCCTTGGCGTGCTTGATGACGCCGCCGATGAAGTAGAGGCACATATCGCTCAGGCCGGCATAGCCTTCGCCCGCGAAGAGCGGCTTGCCGCTGTCCCAGATCGACATGTGGGTGTGCATGCCCGAACCGTTATCCGCCGCGATCGGCTTCGGCATGAAGGTTGCGGTCTTGCCATAGGCCTGAGCAACCATCTGCACGACATACTTGTAAATCTGCATGCGGTCGGCGGTCTGCACCAGCGTGCCGAACGTCAGGCCCAGTTCGTGCTGGGCAGCGGCCACCTCATGGTGGTGCTTGTCGCAGGGCAGGCCCATTTCGAGCATGGTGGTGACCATCTCGGCGCGGATGTCGGTGGCCGGATCGACCGGCGCGACGGGGAAGTAGCCGCCCTTGGCGCGCGGACGGTGGGCGAGGTTGCCGCCCTCATATTCGCGGCCGGTGTTGGTCGGCAATTCGATGTCGTCGATCTTGTAGAAGGACTCGTTATAGTCGTTGTTGAAGCGGACATCGTCGAACATGAAGAATTCGGCTTCCGGACCGACATAGACGGTGTCGCCGAAACCAGCCGACTTGACGAAAGCTTCCGCGCGCTTGGCGGTCGAACGCGGGTCACGGGCGTAGAGTTCGCCGGTGTCGGGCTCTACGATGTCGCAGAACAGGATCAGCATCGGGGTCGCGCTGAACGGATCGACATAGACGGCGTCGAGGTCCGGCTTCAGGATCATGTCGGACTCGTTGATCGCCTTCCAGCCTTCGATCGACGAACCGTCGAACATCAGGCCTTCGTTCAGCTCATCTTCGCCCAGTACGGAAGACACCATGGTCAGGTGCTGCCACTTGCCCTTGGGATCGGTGAAGCGCAGATCGACCCACTCGATCTCTTTTTCTTCGACCATCTTCAGGATATCTTTTGGCGTATTGGCCATGTGCGCTTGCCCTTCTTTCATATTTGCCCCCCCGAAGGGGTTATGGATGTTGCAGTTCGTCGGCCCCCGCACGAAGCCGACGCGAAATCAGAATTGACGAGGTTTAGATCGCGTCGCTGTCGCGTTCGCCGGTACGGATCCGGACAGCGCCTTCGATGGCAGTGATGAAAATCTTGCCATCGCCGATGCGGCCTGTCTGCGCCGCCGTCGAAATGGCTTCGACCACGCGGTCGGCCAGCGAATCGTCGACGACGACCTCCAGCTTAACCTTGGGCAGGAAATCGACGACATATTCCGCGCCGCGATAAAGCTCGGTATGCCCCTTCTGACGGCCAAAGCCTTTGGCTTCCGTCACCGTGATGCCGGAAACGCCCACTTCGTGAAGCGCTTCCTTCACCTCGTCGAGCTTGAACGGCTTGATGATCGCTTCGATCTTTTTCATCACTTTAATCCCAACCAAAACGCGCGCTCGATGACGGAGACGCCCTCCGCCCACTCATCTTTCATCAGCGACGATCATCATGCCCCCGCGACATGCGCCGCATCATTGAACAATCAATTACCGTGCCAATTGGCGAATCGCCAAGCCACGCTTTCGATGATGCAGCAATCTTTGTCCATATCGCCCGGTTTGTGGGCAGTTGTCGCAGCTCCTGCCTAATTTTTGGGCAGGATCATTTTCAGTTAATTATGGGGTGGAGCATCCAGTCCGGCCGGGCTTTTGGTGAAAATCTCGCAGCCGGTTTCGGTGATGCCGATGCTGTGTTCAAATTGCGCCGAAAGGGTGCGATCACGCGTGACCGCCGTCCAGCCGTCTTCCAGCATCTTCACCCCCGGTTTCCCGATATTGATCATCGGTTCGATCGTGAAGAACATGCCCGGGCGCAATTCCGGCCCTGTCCCAGGTCGGCCGATATGGACGACTTCCGGGCTGTCATGGAACACCCGGCCCAGTCCGTGGCCGCAAAAGTCGCGCACCACGCCATAGCGGTGCTTCTCCGCATGCCGCTGAATGGCGTAGCCGATGTCTCCGAGATGATTGCCGGGCTTTGCCTGCTCGATGCCCAACATCAGGCATTCATAGGTCACTTCGACCAGCCGCCTGGCCTTGATGCTGGTTTCGCCGACGATGAACATGCGGCTGGTGTCGCCATGCCAGCCATCGACCAGTGGCGTCACGTCGATATTGAGGATGTCGCCTTCTTTCAGCTTCAGGTCGCCCGGGATGCCATGGCAAATGACATTGTTGAGCGAGATGCAGCAGCTGTGCGTGTAGCCGCGATAGCCCAGGGTGGCCGGTACGCCGCCGCCGTCCAGCGTCATCCGCCGGACAATGTCGTCCAACTCGCCGGTGGTGACGCCTGGCACGACATGCGGCACAAGTGCATCGAGAATCTCGGCCGCCAACCGGCCCGCCTTGCGCATGCCTTCAAAGCCTGCCGCATCGTACAGCTTGATCGCGGTCGATCGGGAAACCGGCGCATCGGCCGTCATCGTCATATATTCGGTCATGAGGCGATTATAGGCGGAACACCGGCATATTGCGAGGCCCCGTTCGCGGCCGGGCTAGGCAGCAGACCGATCAAGGGCTATGGCCAGCCTCATGCCCATAACCGAACGTATCTGGACCGCCGCGCTGATCGTGATCGGAGACGAGATTCTGTCCGGCCGAACCCAGGACAAGAATATCGCGCAGATCGCGTCCTGGCTGAATGTGCAGGGGATCAGGTTGCGGGAAGTCCGGGTCGTCGCGGATGACAGTGACTCCATCGTTGAGGCGGTGAACACGCTGCGGGCCCGCAACGACTATCTTTTCACGACCGGCGGCATCGGGCCGACGCATGACGACATCACTGTCGATGCGATAGCGCGGGCGCTTGAGGTGGATGTCGAAATCCATCCTGAGGCACGCGCCATGCTTCAGGGCTATTACGAGACCCGCGGTGGCCTTACCGACGCGCGTTTGCGCATGGCGAGAGTGCCCGCAGGCTCCGACCTTATCGAAAATCGCATGTCGGGCGCGCCGGGCATCCGTCATGGCAATATCTTCATCATGGCTGGCGTGCCTCATATCACTGCAGGCATGCTGGATATGCTGACCGGTACGCTGGAGGGGGGGCGCCCCCTGCTGTCGGCGCAAATCGGCTGTTGGGTGGCGGAAAGCGAGATCGCAGACCTCCTCGCCAAGACTGAACGCACGCATGATGGCTGCCAGATCGGCAGCTACCCCTTTTTCCGCGAGGGTAGAACAGGGGCGAACTTCGTCATCCGCTCGACTGACGCTACGATGCTTGACCAGTGCGTCGCGGATCTAAGCGCACGCCTGGAAGAGGGCGGCTGGCCAGTCGTGGCTGGCGGCATCTAACCCCATCTGCCGGCAAATAACGGCTGCTTCCAAGCTCATATGTGTGTGGCGAGCGGCAGGCTGCGTTGCATAGACTTGGCTGAAAACGCTATGCTGCACCGCGTCAATAGCTGGCTGGTTCCAGCTTTGGATGTCGGGCATGAATGCCCGCGCGTCCGGTTCATGATGAAAGGCTGAGCCAGAAGTCCTGCGCTTGCGGGATTGGCTTCTTGCGCCCTTCTTCGCGGCTCGGACGCCGGGTGTGACGCTCTTTGAAAGGGAGAATGGTGATGCGGATCGTGATGACCGGATCAGGCTATGTCGGGTTGGTTTCGGGCGCATGCTTGGCGGACTTTGGGCATGATGTCATTTGCGTCGACAAGGACATCTCGAAGGTCGAGGTGCTGCGGGGCGGCGGTGTACCTATCTATGAGCCTGGCCTTGCCGACCTTATCGCGCGCAATGTGAAGGCGGGGCGCCTTACCTTCACGACCGAACTTGCAGCCTCCGTAGAACAGGCCGACGTCGTATTCATCGCGGTCGGCACGCCTGCTCGGCGAGGCGATGGTCATGCGGACCTTAGCTACGTCTATGACGCCGCACGGGAAATCGCGTCGTCCTTGCGGGGCTTCACCGTCATCGTCACGAAATCCACCGTGCCGGTGGGCACAGGTGATGAGGTTGATCGCATCATCCGGGAAACCAATCCCGCTGCGGACTTTGCCGTTGCGTCCAATCCGGAATTTCTGCGCGAAGGGGCGGCCATTCAGGATTTCAAGCGGCCTGACCGTATCGTGATCGGCATGGAGGATGATCGCGCACGTCCCGTAATGGAAGAAGTCTACCGGCCTCTCTACCTCAATCAGGCGCCGATCCAGTTCACAGGCAGGCGCACGAGCGAGCTGATCAAATATGCGGCCAATGCCTTCCTCGCGATGAAAATCACCTACATCAACGAAATCGCGGAACTGTGCGAACATGTGGGCGCGGACGTACAGCAGGTCGCGCGCGGCATCGGCCTCGACAACCGCATCGGCAGCAAATTCCTGCACGCAGGGCCTGGCTATGGCGGGTCCTGTTTCCCGAAGGATACTCTCGCTCTCGTCAAGACGGCGGAGGATGCGGGCGCACCCATTCGCCTTATCGAAACAACGGTGGCGATCAATGAAAGCCGCAAGCGTGCGATGGCGCGCAAGGTCGTCGCCGTTTGCAATGGGTCTGTGCGGGGCAAGACGATTGGCGTGCTGGGCCTTACCTTCAAACCCAACACCGATGATATGCGCGATGCGCCGTCGCTCTCCATCATTCAGGCTTTGCAGGATGCGGGCGCACAGGTCCGTGCCTACGACCCTGAAGGCATGGATGCCGCGCGTGCCATGCTCCATGATGTGGACTTCTGCACCAGCCCCTATGACGCCGCCAATGGCGCGTCGGCCGTGGTGATCGTGACTGAATGGGATGCGTTGCGGGCGCTGGATCTGCCGCGCCTCCGGTCGGTGATGAACGGCGACGGTCTGGTTGATCTGCGCAACATCTATCGTCCCGCGGACGCTGAAAATGCGGGCTTCACCTATGTCAGCGTTGGCCGGGGCGCAGAGCCTGAAGCCGAACCGCTCATCCAGGCGGCTGAATAGATCCCACCATCGGCTCGTCGCAAAGATCTTTCCTTTGCGACGAGCCGTGCTTGACCGGAAGTTTTTGTTAATCTTCGTATAGGACCCTGGGGAGACTAATAAGCGGGGGTTGCAAACATGAATATCAGGGGGACTGGCTCCGTGCTTGGAGTCGGACTATCGCTACTATGCGTCATGGCGGCGGGGGCCGCGACGATGGTATCGAACGGATCATCATCCACATCATCGCCCAAAGCGACGACCACTCAGCTCCGTGGCACACCAACATCGACCAAGATTACGACAACTTCGTCTACGGTTGATACGAACTCGACCACGACATCCAGCTTCTCAACTTTCGATTTCGCTCAAGGCACGAAACTGCCGGATAAGGCGACGCTATCGCTTGGCAATGCGACCGTGCTGCCGGGCAGCGGCACAGCCTATATCCCCGTAACGCTGGACCGGCCAACGCCCAACACGATCATTGCGCGGATCATCACGGTCAATGGGTCGGGCGCCCTGCGAGCCTTGTCCGGCTACAATTACCAGACCGTCGATACCGTCGTAATCTTCCGCCCTGGCGATCCGCTCGTCCAGACGGTGGAGGTGCCGATCACCAGCCTCGCAGAAGGGCAGCACTTCCAGCTGAAACTGCGCGAAGCACCTTGGGGCGGCCTGCAGGGGCAATCGCTCGCGACCATCACCGCGACGAGCGGGGTTGCGCCGACGCCCAAGGCAAGCGGCACGTTCCGCAAGCCACGCACATTTGCAGCGACGGGCTCCCTCCAGTTCGAGCTTGATAAGGAAACGCACAAGCGCTCACCTGACGGCGGATGGAACCGGTGGGCGACCTCGCTGTCGCATGGCCGCACCCAGATCGCCAATGGCGAGACTGGTCTTTACCTCGATTCTTCGGTTTTCCCCGGCGTCGAGGGCCCAGTCTATTGGGGAACGCAGGGCTTGGTCCTGCACAGCCAAAAGCTCAAGACGCCGATCTGGTACGAAGGCCAGAACTGGTATTATGGCGCTACCGTATTGGACGGTCGCCACTTCCTCGCCTCGCAGATTGGCTACGGCCAATATGAATGGGTGGCCAAGATGCCCAACCGCCGCGGATCATGGCCTGCATTCTGGCTCATCTCCACCAGCGGGTGGCCGCCTGAGATCGATATTTATGAAGGCTTCGGCTATCAAAGCTA
>JAEZCS010000074.1 GCA_023433445.1 Pseudomonadota bacterium
TCTATGAAAAGGCGTCGCAGAATAATCGCCAGGCGCTGACGCTCGTCGCACCGACGGCCTTCCTTGAAGCCTATGGTGTTCCTGCGGCAACGGCGGCGAACATCCTCGCCAACCCGCAACTTACGCCGGGCGGCCTCATCGGGATCAACCTGACGCCGACCCTGGGTTTCCGGGCGACCTCGGAGTCCGCTGCCATCTTCGGACAGCTAAGCTGGAAACCGTCCGCGCTGGACGGCAAGCTCGAAGTCACGGGCGGTGCGCGCTACACGCAGGATCGCAAGACGTTGCAGCGCACCGACTTGCCGACGACAAGTCCGGCGACAGTGGTCAACAATGATAATATCTCCTGGCTCGGATCGGTGAATTATCGCTTCACGCCAGACATCATGGCCTATGCGCGTGTCTCCACTGGATATCGTTCAGGCGGCATCGACCCACAGAACCCACAGGGACAGTTGACGACCTATAAACCGGAAACGGTCACGGCCTATGAATTGGGCGTGAAGTCGGAACTGTTCGATCGCCATCTCAGGCTCAACCTTTCCGTTTATCAAACCGACTATTCCAACCTTCAAATCCAGCAGTTCCAGAGCGGCAGCGGCGGTGCGACGTCGGTCGTGTCCAACGCCGGCAAGGCGCGGTTCCGCGGCTTCGAAACGGAAGTGACGGCCATTCCAATCACCGGGCTGCAGCTTGACGGTTCGGTCGGCTATGTCCACGCCGACTTCAAGGAATATCTGTACCGCGACCCCGATTTCACCTCCCCCACTTTCAACCAGCTGATCAACGTGGGGGACGAGGCGCATTTGTCGCAAACGCCGAAGTGGAACGCCCGCGTCGGCGGCCAATATTCGGTCGACGTGGGGATCGGCACGTTGATGCTGCGCAGCGACCTTGCCTATCGCAGCCGCGTCTATTTCTTCGCCCTCGATCGGGTCAATCCCTTTAACCGCGAAGTCAGTTCGCGGCCCGACTATGATCTCAGCGCGCGCGTCTCGCTGTCCGACATTCAGGCCGCAAATGCCAGGATTGATGTCGGCCTGTGGGGCGCGAACCTCACCAATCAACGCAATCTCGATTTCGGTATTGATTTCGGCGGCCTGGGCTTTGGCGCCGGTTCCTACAAAAGGCCGCGCACCTTCGGCGGGGACGTCAAGGTCAGCTTCTAGGAGCCGGTCGCCGGTGAAAAGATGGTAGGTGAGCGATGCGACCAAGGGCCTTGGCCGCCCTTCGACGCCGCCCGGTTTACCCCTGCAATAGGTGAACTGGTCGATATAGCCGAGAAAGGGGGGAGCTTATTCGCTTTCCCCCTCGTTCACCTACTATCCACACATAGGTTAAGGTGTCTCGCGTGCTTCACTTGGGGGAAAGGCGGCCGGACTTCATTGGAGACCAGTGACATGCGGACCAACATCTCCAGAATAAGCGCTCTTTTCCGAGAAGTTGGGAAAGACCGTTCGCCTCTCCGTGATTTCGCAGGCATCGGTGGCGCGACAGCAGTAATCCGCGCCCCACCGCTATCCCCATGACTCTCGGCATCCCCCACGACGCAACAGCGCGCCACCGCTGGCTCCAGTTACGACGCCGAGATATTTCGGCTGAGAAGTCGGTTTATAATCGTCTCGTTAACATGGATGATAGTGCTGGTCCTGTTCTCGATCCTAGATGGCGGGAACGAGGAATACCGGCAGTTCCGGTCAGACCAGCGCGAAAAGGGTTTGGACGGGAATTGATCGACATTGCTAATATCCTGAAAGAGGGGGCCGCTCGATGATCGAAGGTCTCACAGGAAAGCGGATCCTCATCATCGAGGATGAATATTTGATCGCCGCCGATCTCAAGCGGGCACTTGTTGATGCGGGCGCTGTCATCGTCGGCCCGGCAGCCACGCTGGAGGCGGGCCAGATATTGGTCGAGGAAGACATCGATCTCGCCCTGCTCGACGTCAATCTGGACGGCGAACATTGTTACCCGTTGGCAAGCAGGTTGCGCGACCGTTCGGTGCCTTTTGTCTTCCTGACCGGCTATGACGAATGGGCCCTGCCGCCTGAATATCGGGACGTCCCCCGGATAGGCAAGCCGTTCCCGCTGGCGCAATTGATCGATCAATTGTCCGCCTTGTCTCCGGCCGCCCAGACATGACCGCCTTTTCCCGCCTTGCCGTCCCAGTGCATCCTGCGATCCGCAGGCTGGCAGCGCTCGCTCGGCTCGACGCGCCCGCGCATGCTGCCCTTGCCGATGCCGTCCTGCGCAGCCGTGCGCTGGAGCCGGGCCGGGAACTGCTTGCCGAAGGTGCGCCGATCGTCAATCCATTGCTCATCCTTGATGGCTGGGCCGCTCGCACCCGTTTCCTCACCGATGGGCGGCGGCAGATCATGAGCCTTCTGCTGCCCGGTGACCTCATCGGCAATTGTCGCCACAATCGTCCCTTGTCGGTATCGACGATTATTGCGCTGAGCCCGCTGACCATTTGCGCGGCGCCGTCTCCGGGCTCCCTTGCCCTCGAAGAAGCCTATCATGTCAGTCATGCGCTGGATGAAGCCCATCTACTGGCGCAGATCACGCGCCTCGGCCGGTTCAGCGCGGAGGAGCGGTTGGTCGACCTCATGCTGGAACTGCATGATCGTCTGGCGCTCTGTGGACTTGCCAGCGATGGCGGCTTTGCTTGGCCACTGACGCAGAGCGCCCTTGCCGACACGCTCGGCCTGACGCCTGTGCACGTAAACCGCACGCTTCAGCAATTGCGGCACCGTGGCGAAGTTGTCCTGCGCGCGGGGCGGCTTCAGTTGAACGATCCAAAGAAGCTGATCCATCGCGTCGGCCATGTCACCGCGCACGTAAGCGCCGCACAGAGTTGACGCCCTGCTGATCGGGATAGGAACGGCGCGTCGTCAAACGGAATCGCGCGTCCGCCTGCTTTAGCGCCGATGGAACTACCGGCAACGTGGCTCGCCACGGAAAAAGGCGCGAAGCTCTTGAGCATCGCGCCTTGAATCCATCTCATTCACCCCTCACGCCCAAGCTTCCGAAGACGCTTGGCGAAGGGGCTGGAGGCTGCTGCCTCAGCTTTTCGCTTCAGCGGGAGCCGGAGCAGCCTTGCTCCGCGCCTTACGCGGCGCCTTGGCTGCCTTGGGTTCTGCACCGCCTGCTGGCTCGGCAGTCTTGGCGGGTGAGGCCTTGGCAGGCGAGGGCTTGGCCGCTGCCTTGACGGGCTTGGCAGGTTTGGCCGCCTTGCGAGCCGGAGCCTTTTCGCCGGCGTCTGGGGCCGCAGCCTTGGGGGCAGCCTTGGCGGCGCCTGTCGGCTTGGTTGCTGCCTTCTCCCCGCCATTGGCGGCGGCAGGCTTGCGGCCAAGGCCAAGGCGCGTGGCGACAGCGCGGCGGGCTTCGGAATAGCTCGGCGCGACCAGCGGATAGGATTTGGGCAGATTATAGCGTTCGCGATATGCCTCGGGCGACAGGCCATGCGTCGCCAGGTGGCGCTTCAGCGTCTTGTACGGCTTGCCGTCGATCATGCTCAGGATGTGATCCGGTGACGACAGGCTTTTGCGGACGGAAACCGCGGGCGTGTAAGTCGCTGCCTGCGCCTCGCTAGCATTCGCTGCCAGATCTTCAGTCAAGGCGATCCGCGTCGTACGGATAAGCTCGGCCAGCCCTTCGCTCGTAACGGAATTGTTGGAGACAAACGCACTCAAAAGCTCAACTGTGAGCGTCGTGATGTCGGCCTGCGATTCTTCAGACATTGGTACGCTTCTCCACACCGAATAACTGGGGCGACCTTCTGCGCGCTTTGAATCCAAATGTAAATAAGTTTCGGCCTTTTAGGGCCGCCATATCTGTCCGTATGATGGACGATCCAGATGTTTCGCGCCCATTGCCGTCTCTCCAGACTGCTCATCTTGCCCCGCCGAATTGTTGGCAGGGTGGGCAATGATAGTGATTGAACATGCTTCAGCTTAGAACTGGCCCTGTAATCATCTTATGCATCCTTGCACGGACAGCACTCGTTGATTTCCGGTTACGTAGGATAGTTTACGGCCGGGAATAACTTGGGCGAATGGCCTGGGATCGACTGGCGGAAGCATGGCGTTGCGCCGATCCCCTGAAACGCAAAGCCGCCACAATGACGCAGCGCTTTTGTGAACAACGCAAAAAAAGGCCGATCCCGAAGGACCGGCCCAATGAGTTTTTAGGAGAGGATGCCTGAAAGGCAGGGCGGCATTTGCCGCCACGGCCCTCTCCTGACAATTGTTTAGATCAGCAGTCCGATTGCATGTCATGCAATCGTAACATTTGCGACCCTCGTCCTCATCGAACGAGCGCCGGGCCTTTTAGCCGTTCAGCTGATCCTTGACCGCCTTGGCGGGGGTGAAGGTCAGCTTCTTCGACGCTGCGATCTGGATGGTCGCGCCAGTCGAAGGATTGCGGCCTTCACGAGCCGGCTGGTCCTTGACCTTGAACTTCCCAAAGCCGCTCAGCGAAACTTCGTCACCCTTGGCTGCGGCGCCAGCGATAGCGGCAAACACGCCGTCCACATATTTGCGGGCGTCGGCCTTGGTCAGGCCATGCTCGGCTGCAACTGCTTCGGCGAGTTCGGTATTGTTCATCGATCGTCTCCCTTTCGTGGACGAGGGGTCTTAACCTGTCTTACCGCCCGCAACTAGAGGGGTTTTTGCCGATTAACCGACATTTTCATACGGATTCGGGCTAATTTGCACGCCAACGAGCGCTTCGGGGCTCTCCGCGGCTTCCAATTCTTGATCCATGATGCTGATTCCCGGACTCCACGACCCGTGCCTTGAGGCCGTCCGGGCGGGGTTCAGCCGCCCCGACTCTGCCATAGGCGTCCACCGATCGCCTTGTCCTTCAATACCGCGCGGGCCGCATTATGGCCGGGCGCGCCGCTCACGCCTCCGCCCGGGTGCGTGCCCGCGCCGCACATATAAAGGGCTTCGACGGGTCCACGATATGCGCCATGGCCCAACACGGGCCTCGCCGCCCACAATTGGTCCAGCGTCATCGCGCCATGCATGATGTCGCCGCCAACCATGCCGAATTTCCGCTCAAGGTCGAGCGGCGACAACATATCCCGCGCGATCACGGACGCGGCGAAGCCCGGCGCGTGAGCTTCGACCGTGGCGATGATGTCATCCGCCGCCGCCTCTCGCGCCTCGTCCCAGCTTCGTCCATCGGGCAGCTGCGGCGCGAACTGTTGGCAAAACAGGCTTGCGACATGGCAGCCCGGAGGCGCGAGGCTGTCGTCGACGATCGACGGGATCAGCATTTCCACGATCGGCGCGCGAGACCATCCCTTGGCCTTCGCATCGACAAAGGCGCGATCCATATAGTCCATGTCGGGTGCGATGATGATCCCGGCTTCCAGATGCTCGCCTTTCCCAGGCAGGCAAGAAAAGTCGGGTAGTGTCGAAAGCGCGACATTCATGCGGAAACTGCCCGATCCCGTCTTGAAGCTGCGGATGCGCTTGCGGAAATCTTGCGGCAGGTCAGCGGCGTCCATCATTCGCTCGTACAGCAGCTTGGGCCCGACATTGGCGATCACCGCCGCGCCCATCACCTCCTCGCCGCTCTCCAGGCGCACACCCACCGCGCGCCCACCGTTTACCAGCACCTTCGCAACTGGCGCTTCCAGGCTGATCTCGACGCCCATTGCGCTGACCGCGCGCGCCATGGCTTGCGTGATCGCGCCCATGCCGCCGACGCTATGGCCCCATGCGCCCTTCTTGCCATTCACCTGTCCCATGACATGGTGGAGCAGGACATAGGCGCTGCCCGGCGTATCGGGCGACGCATAATTGCCGACCACTGCGTCGAAGGCGAAGACCGCCTTGACCGCTTCGCTTTCGAACCAGCCATCCAGGAACGTCCGGGCTGATTTCAGGAACAGGTCCAGCAGGTCGCGCTGTTCCTCCAGAGACAGTGCCGCCATTCGCTTGCCTTGCGACAGGGCAGCAATCAGCATCGGCAGCCCGTCGCCCACATTGGGCGGCGTCTTCAGCATCATGCCCCGCAGCAGTTCAGCGATCGCCTCCAGCGCTGCCTGATAATGGGGCAGGGCGGCTGCGTCCCTTTTGCTGAACTTGGCGAACTCGGCCTGCGTCTTTTCCAGTCCGCCACCGACCTTCAGGTAGCGCCCGTCCGGCAGCGGCAGGAAATTGGCGATCGCCCGCTCGACCACGCGATAGCCATGGTGGGCAAGCGCCATGTCCTTGATGATCTTGGGATGGAGCAGGCTGACGGTGTAGCTTGCGACGGAATTGCGGAAGCCGGGATGGAACTCCTCGGTCACCGCCGCGCCGCCGATGATGTCGCGGCGCTCCAATATCCGAACCTTGTATCCCGCCCGCGCCAGGTAAAAGGCACAGACCAGCCCGTTATGCCCACCCCCGATAATGACCGCGTCATATTTATACATATGTATAACAACTCGGCTGCCGGGGGAGGGCTCCCCCTCAAAACTCTTTTAATTCGCTACTTTCTTCTCGACTTCCATACCGCCGCGCCAACCCCGCGCAAACCATCAACTGGATTTGATGGAACAGCATTACCGGCAGCAATATCGGCCCCACCGCGCTCGCCGGAAAAAGAACCCCCGCAATCGGCACTCCGGTCGCCAGGCTTTTCTTCGACCCGCAAAACTGCAGCACCACCATATCTTCCCGCGACAGGCCCAACAGCTTCCCAAGCCCCCAGGTAAACAGCAGCACCACCGCCAGAATTGCGATCGACAACAGCGCCATCAGCAACAATTCACCCCGCGACACCTTGTGCCACAGCCCATCGACCACAGCCGCGCTGAACGCGGAATATACGATCAGCAGGATTGATCCTCGATCCACTCTTCCCACCATAGCCTTATGCCGCGCCACAAAGCCGCCAATCCACGGCCGCGCCATGTGCCCGATCAGGAAGGGGAGGAGCAATTGCAGTACGATCCCCTCCACCGCCGACAGGGAGATCAAGCTGCCTGCCCCGCCGGCCGCCTTCTGCATCAACAGCGCCACCAACAGCGGCGTCAGCACGATGCCCAAAAGGTTGGAAAAGGACGCACTCACCACCGCCGCCGCTACATTTCCGCGGGCAATCGCAGTGAAGGCAATCGACGACTGCACGGTCGATGGCAATAGCGTCAGGAACAGCAATCCCGCTCGCATCTGCACTGGAATTGCTTCCACCTGCTGCGTTGCCAGTCCGATCAGCGGGAACAGCGCGAACGTCGTACCCAACGTCGCCAGATGCAGCTTCCATGCCTTCGCCCCGTTCCAGATCGCGTCCCGGGATAGCTTCGCGCCATGCAGAAAGAACAGGAGGACAATGCCCGCATCCGCAAGGATCCCGACGACATGCGCGCCCTCTCCTCGTGCAGGAAGGAAGGAGGCAAGCCCCACCATCGCGATCAAAAGCAGAAGAAATGGGTCGGCAATTTCCCTGAGGCGGCTCATCCTTCCGGCTGTAGGCAGTCTGGCGGGAAAAGAATAGACGCCGGGCCAATTCGCCGATTAGTGGGCATCTCTGGAAATGGAGACTGGCATGAGCGACGGGATCGAAATCATCGAACAGGGCGGCGTCCTGGAAATCCATATCGACCGTCCAGAAAAGAAGAACGCGCTGACCGCCGCGATGTACAGCATTATGACGGCGGCCCTCGCCGATGCATCTGCCCGCACGGATATCGGCGCTGTCCTGATCGCCGGGAAGGGCGACGCCTTTTGCGCCGGCAATGACCTTCAAGACTTCACGCAAGGTCCGCAGGGCGGTGCCGCGGCATTCGCCTTCATCCGCGCGATCGCAAGCTTTGACAAACCGCTGGTCGCCGCCGTTCAGGGCCTGGCGGTGGGCGTGGGTACGACCATGCTATTCCACTGCGACCTAGTCTACGCAGCGCCCGATGCCCGCTTCATCATGCCTTTCGTCAATCTTGGCATCGTGCCGGAAGCTGGCTCAAGCCTGCTCGCGCCCGCCACCATGGGCTATGCGAAGGCTGCGGCGATGTTGTTGTTGGGCGAACCGATGGATGTCGAAACCGCGGACCAAGCTGGCTTGGTAACGGCTGTCATACTTGGCAGCGAACTGGTCGAGCATGCCCGTGCAAAGGCCTCCGCTCTCATGAGAAAGCCGCCCCTCGCTTTGGCCGCCACTCGACGTCTCCTGAAAGGGGATCAGACGCTATTGCTCGATCGCATCGACGAGGAAGCGCGACTCTTTGAACAGATGCTGGCGTCGGAAGAAGCTCAGGAAGCTTTCTCGGCTTTCTTCGAAAAGCGCCCGCCCAATTTTAGTCGGACGTGACAATGAGGATCCGAGATGTCGGCCGCGCTGCAAAAGTCCAAGACGGCCAGCGCAATTTCGTTCATGTAACCATGCGAGCGCAGTTGGGGACCGGAGACGGGATTAGGGATGAGCGACAAAGCCGGAAGCATGGCTGATACAGCGCCAACCCCGGCAGGCCGTTTCACCCTGCTGGAACCGCTGCGGCAGCGGACCTACCGCACTATCTGGATCGCCAGCCTGTTTTCGAATTTCGGGCAGTTGATCCAAGGCGTCGGCGCCGCCTGGCTGATGACGCGGCTCAGTTCATCGCCTCAGATGGTGGCGCTGGTTCAGACCGCGCTTATGCTGCCGTTGATGCTGTTGGCGCTCCCCGCCGGGGCGATCGCCGATATGTTCGACCGGCGCAAGGTGGCGCTTGCCGGTCTCATATTCGCGTCTCTGATGGCCGTGGGATTGACGCTGCTCGCAGGGACCGGGTTCCTTTCCCCTTGGACATTGCTGCTCTTCTGTTTTCTGATTGGGGCAGGGGTCGCTCTGTTCGGCCCCGCATGGCAGGCATCGATTGGCGAGCAGGTCAGCGGCGAGCATCTGCCCGCAGCGATCGCGCTGGGGACGATCAGTTACAATGTCGCGCGCAGTTTCGGTCCGGCGATCGGCGGCATCATAGTGGCTACTTTTGGAGCCATGGCGGCCTTCGCGGCCAATGCTGTTTTCTACCTCCCGCTGATCATCGCCTTCCTGCTTTGGCAGCGTGAACATAAGCCTTCGCGCTTGCCGCCGGAACGGATTGATCGTGCGATCATATCCGGTGTCCGCTATGCGCTTCATGCACCGTCGATCCGCGTCGTGCTAATCCGCACCCACGTTGTCGGTCTAGCAGGCGCTTCCGTGTCGGCGCTCACGCCGTTGATCGCAAAAAACCTGCTCAACGGTACTGCGGGCACATATGGCTTGCTGCTCGGCGCTTATGGCGTGGGCGCGGTGTTGGGTGCGACCGGGCTTGATTTTGTACGCCAAAGAATGCGGCCGGAAAACGCCGCGCGTTTACTGTCGCTACTGCTCGGTGCCATGATCCTCCTTGCGGGGGTCAGCGGCAACACGCTTCTGACTTGCGCTGCATTGTTGATCGCCGGGGCGGCTTGGATGATCCTCGTCGCGCAGTTTAATGTCGCCGTTCAAATGTCAGCGCCTCGCTGGGTTACGGCGCGTGCACTGGCTTGCTACGGCTCGGCACTGACTGGCGGGCTTGCGCTAGGGGCGTGGGTTTGGGGTTCGGTTGCCACCGCCTTCGGGACCGGCGAAGCAATGATGTTGTCGGGAACGGCGATGATGTTGAGCACGCTACTGGGCTTCGTCATTCCACTTGCCCCGTCGCTGCCTGAGGGAATGGAAGAAAGCGTCCTCACGCATCAGCCGCTGGTCGGACTGGCGCTGACGACACGCAGTGGGCCGATCATCGTGGAGATCGACTACAGGGTGGATCTCGACAAGGCCCGCGATTTCTATGCAGCCGTTCAAAAGCTGCGCAGTGCTCGGCTACGTAGCGGCGCGTTTGGCTGGTCAGTGGCACGTGACATCGCTGATCCCGAGCTTTGGACAGAACATTATCAATGTCCGACTTGGGGCGACTATCTGCGCCAGCGTGACCGCATGACAATTGGCGATCGGCAGGTCGAAGAGGCGGCCAACATATTTCATAAAGGCAGCAACGAGGGTCGAGTGCGGCGGCGGCTTGAACGGCCGACTGGTTCCGTGCGATGGCGTGCGGACACGCCCGACCGGCGGGATGAAGCAATCGATATAATCTACCCTTAGATCAGCCGGTTCGGCCTGAACCGCTGGGAGGCGTTGTCAATATCAGCAGGAGCGTTAGAATTGCTCCCGAATGGAGTTGGAGAGCGGCATGCCTAGGCAGTCGAAACGGACGGTAGGGCGTCCCCGAAGACTGACGTTGGAAGCGGTTGTCGATGCTGCTTGCGAAGTTGGCATCGCCAATTTGGAAATGGGTCTGGTCGCTGAAAAGCTGAATACCGGCGTCGCCACATTATATGGCTATGTGCGCGGTCGTGAGCATCTTCTTGAACTGGTAGCGCAGCGTCTGGTCGGACAGGCGCTGATCAAGGATGAAGGGCAGAGTTGGCAAGAGATTTTGCGCGAGCATGCCGCCATCACCTATCGGCTGTTTCGGTCTTTACCCCAGCTCATAACCAATCTCATGGCAAAAGAGCCTGAGCAGCATTCTTACGACTATTCTGCAAAGATTCTCACTATGCTGGAGAGCAGGGGCCTGCCTGTGGCTTTGGCGGTCAATGCTTATGTCGAAGTCAACCAGGTCGTAATTGGCGCTGCGGTCAGCATGATGCGTCGAGAAGCATTGGCTAAGCTGGTTGAGGATGACCATTGCGATCCGCTGCCGGCGATCCTCGGTGATTACCGGATCACCTTAGAGCGCATCATCTCAGGCTATGAGGTGGATTTGCAGTCCTCGCAATCGAAGGCATGCGTGACCTGACACCTGCGAGGAAAAATGCCTTTCTCCCATTTGGGAGGTTTGATGATTCGCGCCTTCTGTCATTCGAGACGTCGAAAGGCTGGAACGAAGATGACAGATACAAAAACGCTCACCCACCTGGCGCGCCTGGAAGCGGAGAGCATCCATATTTTAAGAGAGGTTGTGGCCGAGGCTGAAAAGCCGGTCATGCTATATTCCGTGGGCAAGGACAGCGCGGTGATGCTGCATCTCGCGCGCAAGGCATTCTATCCTTCGCCGCCGCCATTTCCCCTGCTGCATGTCGATACGACCTGGAAGTTCAAGGCGATGTACGAACTGCGCGACCGCATGGCGCGTGAGAGCGGCATGGAATTGCTCGTCTATCACAACCAGGAAGCCAAAGACCGCGGGATCAACCCGTTCGATCATGGCGCGCTGCACACCGACATGTGGAAGACCGAAGGCCTGAAGCAGGCGCTCGACCTTTATGGCTTCGACGCAGCCTTTGGCGGCGCGCGCCGCGATGAGGAAAAGAGCCGCGCCAAGGAGCGGATCTTCTCCTTCCGCACCGCCTCGCATGGCTGGGATCCCAAGAACCAGCGCCCGGAGCTGTGGAACCTCTACAACGCCAGGAAGAACAAGGGCGAGAGCATCCGCGTCTTCCCGATCAGCAACTGGACCGAGCTGGACATCTGGCAGTATATCCACCTCAACAATGTGCCGATCGTGCCGCTCTATTTCGCCGAGGAGCGCCCGACCGTTGAACGTGACGGCATGTTGCTGATGGTCGATGATGAACGCTTCCCGCTGAAGGAAGGCGAAACGCCTGTGATGCGGTCGATCCGCTTCCGCACGTTGGGCTGTTATCCGTTGACTGGCGCTGTCGAAAGCGAAGCGAAGACGCTGCCGGAAGTCATCCAGGAAACGCTGCTGACCACCACCTCCGAGCGTCAGGGCCGCGCCATCGACAAGGATGCGGGCGGCGCCGGCATGGAGAAGAAGAAGCAGGAAGGCTATTTCTGACCTCTGCCCTCATCCCGGCGTCAGCCGGGATTTGAGGCCCCAAGGCAGAACCTTCCTTCAGATCAACGAGATGCCACCCTGCGCTGGCATGACGGGACAGATGACATGACCGACACTCTCGACGAACCCATTTACAAGACCGATGCCCTCATTGCCGAGGATATCGACGAATATCTGAAGGTGCATGAGCACAAGACGATGCTGCGTTTCATCACCTGCGGGTCGGTGGATGACGGCAAATCCACGCTGATCGGCCGCCTGCTCTACGACAGCAAGATGATCTACGAAGATCAACTCGCCGCGCTGGAGGCGGACTCCAAGAAGGTCGGCACGCAGGGCCAGGAAATCGACTTCGCTCTCCTCGTGGACGGCCTCGCCGCAGAACGCGAACAGGGCATCACGATCGACGTCGCCTACCGCTTCTTCGGGACGGAAAAGCGCAAATTCATCGTCGCCGATACGCCCGGCCATGAACAATATACGCGCAACATGGTGACCGGCGCCTCGACCGCCGACCTTGCCGTCATCCTGATCGACGCACGCTAGGGCGTGCTGACCCAGACCAAGCGGCACAGCTATCTGGCGCATCTGATCGGCATCAAGAACATCGTGCTGGCGGTGAACAAGATGGACCTCGTCGATTATGACCAGGCGGTCTATGACAGCATCGTCAAGGATTATACCGAATTCGCTCGTTCGATCGGTATCCAGCATTTCGTGCCGATGCCGATTTCCGGTTTCAAGGGTGACAACATCACCGGGCCGTCGGACAACACGCCCTGGTACAAGGGCCCGGCCCTGATCGAGCATCTGGAAACGGTCGAAGTCAACAGCGCGACCGACGCGGAAAAGCCGTTCCGCATGCCGGTGCAGTGGGTGAACCGCCCGAACCTCGACTTCCGCGGCTTTTCCGGCCTGATCGCGACCGGCACCGTTAAGCCGGGCGACGCGGTGCGCGTGCTCCCCTCGGGCAAGACCAGCACCGTTACACGCATCGTCACGCTGGATGGCGATCTTGAGGAAGCAGTGGCGGGTCAATCCGTGACCATCTGCTTCGCCGATGAGATCGACTGCTCGCGCGGCGACGTCATCGCGCTGGCCGACAATCCGCCACAGGCCGCTGACCAGTTCGAAGCGACCATCGTCTGGATGGCGGACGAGGAAATGCTGCCCGGCCGTTCCTACTGGCTGAAGATCGGCACGCAGACCGTCAGCGCGACGGTGCAGCAGCCCAAATATCAGGTGAACGTCAACACGATGGAGCATCTGGCGGCCAAGACGCTGGACCTGAACGCCATCGGTGTCGCGAACCTGTCGACCGACAAGCAGATCGTGTTTGAGCCTTACGAGCAGAACCGTACGCTCGGCGGCTTCATCCTGATCGACAAGATCACCAACGCCACTGTGGCTGCGGGCATGCTGCACTTCTCGCTGCGGCGCGCGCAGAATGTCCACTGGCAGGCGACCGATGTTACCCGTGAGTTCCATGCGGGCCTCAAGAACCAGAAGCCGGCCGTGCTGTGGTTCACCGGGCTTTCTGGGGCGGGCAAGTCGACCATCGCCAACCTCGTCGAAAAGAAGCTGGCGCGCATGAACCGCCATACCTTCCTGCTCGACGGCGACAATGTGCGTCATGGCCTCAACAAGGACCTTGGCTTCACCGATGCCGACCGCGTGGAAAATATCCGCCGCGTGGGCGAAGTGGCGAAGTTGATGACCGACGCGGGTCTGATCGTCATCACCGCCTTCATTTCGCCCTTCCGTTCGGAGCGCGAAATGGTGCGGCAGATGATGCAGCCG
>JAEZCS010000198.1 GCA_023433445.1 Pseudomonadota bacterium
CGGAGCAATGCCCGCCCGCCACGCCATGATCCTGCACTCCAGCCGCCCCGCGCAAAAAGTCTGCGCCATCACCGGCCAACTGTCCGCCGCGCTCGCCTTGCCCAATTCCACCAGAAATGCTCTCGCCCCCGGCGCGATGGCGATCAGCCTCACGCCGCCCATGATCTGGCCGACCGCCCCTGCGCCAATCGCTTCCTGCGGCTTGGCCGTCAAAGCCGCGAGCTCGGATCCACCCGGCGCCAGGATGCCCGGCAACTCGCTCGCTCCCTCCCGATGCGCAACCGACAGGCGGGCAATCCGCCCGATCACCGGCTCCATAGATTCCCGCGCCAACCGGAACGCAGGCGGCGTCCCCCACCAGCCCCGCCAACGGAAGAAGAGGTGCGTTCCCACCGCCGTGATCTTGTCCAGGCTGCTGCTCCAATAGGGCACCACCCAATCCGTGTGATAATGGGTTGCATGGCCCACCGGCTTGAACACCCTGCCAGCCAGCGCGGCCTTGGCAATCTCGCGCGCCCGTTCCCAAGCCGAAGGGCTCGGCGTACGTGCCAGCGCCCCGTCACATGTGAACGTGAACTGGCAGCCGGTGGAACGTTCCTGCCCCTGAAAAACGACGCCGCACACCGTGTTCGGGAAAGCAGGGTGCCGCACGCGATTCAGCACTACCTGTGCGACTGCACGCTCGCCAACCGCGTCATCTCCGGCCTCGTAAAGCTGCGCGGCCGCCAGACAGTCGATCGCTCGCGCAAGATCGCGCTCCGACCCGCTGAATATGAACGGCCGCGCTGCCGGATTCGGCAGATGAGAAAATGGTACGGCGGCATTCAATGCCTGCGCCTGATCGCGATCCAGTTGGTAAAGCTCCACCGGCTGCACGACCGGAGCAGCCGTCGTCGGCCGCTTCATCCGTGCCCGCTGCACCAGCGCTACCTGCGCCACTTCGGCCGCAGGGGCGCGAGACTCCAAATGCGCCACTAGCGCAGGAAGGCCAGCGAATAGCAGAAGCCAGATCAGCCACATCGCCCGATGCGGCTGTCCGCCGGTGGTAGCGTCAATCATCGCGTGTCCAGCGCTGACCTATTCGGGCAAGAAATCAGGCACCGACAAATAGCGCTCGCCGGTGTCATAGTTGAAGCCCAGAACGCGGCTGCCGGGTGGGAGTTCCTTCAGCTTCTGAGCGATCGCCGCCAGGGTCGCCCCGGACGAAATACCTACAAGCATACCTTCCTCGCGAGCAGCACGGCGGGCATATTCCTTAGCATCTGCCGGGTCGATCTGGATCACGCCATCCAGCAATTGCGTGTGCAGATTTGCCGGGATGAAGCCCGCGCCGATGCCTTGGATCGGATGGGGGCCGGGCTGTCCACCGCTGATGACTGGGGAAAGGGTTGGTTCGACCGCATATACCTTCAGGTTGGGCCAAAGCTTCTTCAGCACTTCGGCGACGCCAGTAATATGGCCGCCGGTCCCAACGCCGGTAATCAGCGCGTCGAGGGGGCTGTTTACAAAGTCGGCAGCGATTTCCTGCGCGGTTGTACGGACATGCACGTCGATATTGGCGCTGTTCTCAAACTGCTGCGGCATCCACGATCCGGGTGTTTGCTCGACCAACTCGAGCGCGCGCTCAATCGCGCCCTTCATGCCCTTTTCACGCGGGGTCAGGTCGAACGATGCGCCGTAAGCCAGCATGAGCCGACGACGCTCCACTGACATGCTTTCCGGCATGACGAGGATCAGCTTATAACCCTTTACCGCCGCTACCATGGCCAAGCCCACGCCGGTGTTGCCGGAAGTCGGCTCGATGATTGTGCCGCCGGGTTTCAGATCGCCTGATGCTTCGGCCGCCTCGATCATGGCTAGCGCAATGCGGTCCTTTATCGACCCGCCCGGATTGGAACGTTCCGACTTGATCCAGACTTCGGCACCATCAGGCGCGTCGGTAAACAGGCGGCTTACCCGGATATGCGGCGTGTTGCCGATGGTTTCGAGAATATTGGCAGCTTTCATTTGGCCTTCTCCTGGCTGATGTCGGCCTCCCTTAAGTCGGGTGGGTCGAAGGTACGTGCAAGGCGCAACTCGGGAAAAAGCCGCGCCCAGATTAGGGTGATCACGATAGCGCCGATGCCGCCGCCGATCACCGCGATGACGGGCCCCACCAGCGCAGCGAGGAAACCGGATTCTGCTTCACCCAACTCATTCGAAGCTGAAATGGTGAGTTGGGATAGGCTGGACACCCGACCGCGCATGGCATCGGGAGTGTGAAGCTGGATCAGAGATTGGCGTACATAGACCGACACCATGTCAGCAGCTCCCAGCAGTACCAAAGCGCAAATGCCGATCTCCATCGCAATGTTACGGGGGATGAAGGCGGTAGCGCCGAACAGGATGGTTGAAAGCCCGAAGATGATGACAGCCGCCAGCATCTTTAGCCCTACCTCCGATCGCATCGGACGAAAGGAGAAGAAGAGCGCCATGACCCCGGCGCCGATAGCTGGTGATGCGGCCAGATGTCCAAGCCCCGTTGATCCGACTTTCAAGATGTCGCGCGCGTAGACTGGTAGCAGCGCGGTTGCTCCTGCCAGGAGCACCGCAAAGAGATCGAGCGTGATGGTGGCAAGGACGAGCCGGTTCGATCGCACATAGGTCAGGCCGTCCAGCATCTGTCGGACGGGATGGCGGCTTGTATCGCGTGGCGGCTGCTTGACCGGACCGATCAACAACATACCGCCTAGCGCGACTGCGAACAGGCCGGAAGCGAGGGCATAGGCCCCCCAAGAGGTCATGGCATATACATAACCGCCCAACGCCGGCCCGATGATCATGCCCGCCTGCCAAGCCACACTGGACAAGGCAATCGCGTTTGGCAGCACATCGCGCGGCACCAGATTGGGCGCCAGCGCGCCATAGGCGGGCCCGTTGAAAGCCCGCGCGATGCCTACGATGGCGGCGATTCCGAAGATCAGCGGCAGGCTTACCCAGCCTTCATAGGTGGCGAATGCCAGCAGCGCGGACGCCGTCATCAGCATTGCCAGGGTCAACCGAGCGATATGGCGCCGGTCGAAATGATCGGCGACCCATCCGGTCAGGGGAGTAAGAAAGAACAGCGGCACGAACTGCGCCAAACCGATCAGGCCAAGCTGAGCAGCGGCGCCTGATGTACTCATGCTCTCCCGGGCGACATTATAGGCCTGCCAACCCAGGACAGTCATCATGCTATACTGAGCGAGCACGCCCGCGATCCGTCCAAGCAGATAGGCGCGGAAATCGTCGAAGCGCAGCGGATGGCGGGAAGGAGTGGGCGCCTGCATAGGATTTTCTTACCGTGTGCGCAGCGTTACGCAATTGCGCGGGTAGAGAATAGCGACAGCAGTTATTGCCCCGGCAAAACTCCTGCTTGGGTGCTTCCCCAAATCAACGTCCGGGATCAAGCAAGATGCCGCTTACCGAACCGTTGCGCACAGAACATATGAAGGGCACAGACCGCTGGTCACCAACTGGGCCGACTTCACCCTCTACCTCCCATCCGGTCGCCATCGACCTTGCGTTCACACGCCCCAAAATGCGCGCGCTGGCACCTGCTTCCTCTCGTGCCTTCGCGGCGCAGGCGTCGCGAGCAGCGGTGGTGCTGCGGATGGAGCCGTAGATCGGCGAGGCATAGGGCTGCCGCTTCGCATCACGCTCGGCTTGGCGGTCGCGAACGATGTCGCTGACGATCGCGGCGTCGGCCGCGCGGCGCAGGTCTCGATAGTCCTGCGCCTCAACAGGCAAGGCAACAGTCATGGCCAGAGCGCAAATGGCAGTGCTTCCGATACGCATGCTGCTTCTCCTTTCGAGACAAGCCCTATTTGAAAAGGCCACCCAATATGCCGCGCACGAGTTGCCCCGCCAAGCCTCCGCTGGAAGAACGGCGGCTCGATCCTCCAAAAACCGCCCGGCCAAGCTCGTTGGCGACTTGTCGGCCTACCGATGACGCGGCGGAACGCGTGGCGGACTGAACTGCCCGATCGAGGGCAGAGGGTTTCGCAGCTTCTCGCGCAGCAGCCGCGTCCCGCCTCGCTTGTTCTTTAAGCTCCGCTTCCCTCTGCCTCGCCTCTAATTTTTCTTGAACCGCGACAGCTTTGTCGGCTTCCGCCTTGGCTTTGGCTGCTTGAGAGGCTGCAGCCGCCGCTTGCCCCCGAGCCGCTAATATCTCCTCGGCGGATTCGCGATCGACAGCTTCGTCATACTTTCCTTCGCATGGAGAGATGGATTGGATGATCGCCCGTTCCTTTGCGTCGACCGGACCCAAGCGGGACCGGGGCGGTGCGATCAGAGTGCGTTGAACGATGCCGGGTGAGCCGTCTTCCTGCAGCAGCGAAACCAGCGCTTCGCCGACCTTCAATTCCGTGATTGCGGTTTCAACGTCCAGATCAGGATTTATGCGAAAAGTCTGGGCCGCAGCCTTAATAGCCTTCTGGTCTCGCGGCGTGAACGCCCGCAAGGCGTGCTGAATGCGATTGCCGAGCTGCCCCGCTACCTCTTCGGGAATGTCTATCGGGTTCTGCGTGACGAAATAGACACCCACGCCTTTGGAGCGAATCAGGCGGACGACTTGCTCGATTTTATCCGTCAGCGCTTTGGGCGCGTCATCGAATAGCAGATGCGCCTCGTCAAAGAAGAAGACCAAGACCGGTTTGTCCGGATCGCCAACTTCGGGGAGCGTTTCGAACAATTCGCTCAACAGCCAAAGCAGGAAGGTCGTGTACAGCTTCGGGCTCTGCATCAGCTTGTCTGCGGCCAGGATGTTGACATAGCCGCGCCCTTGATCATCGACCTTCAGGAAGTCGCGGATATCAAGCGCGGGCTCGCCAAAGAAATGGCTACCGCCCTGACTATCCAATTGCAGCAGCTGGCGCTGGATCGCGCCCACGCTTGCTTTGGTGACGTTGCCATATCGGCTGGAAAGTTGATCCGCATTCTCAGCGCAATAGGCGAGCATTGATTGCAGGTCGCCAAGGTCGAGCAGCAACAGCCCTTCCTCATCTGCGTATCGGAACGCGATGGAGAGCACGCCCTCCTGTGTGTCGTTAAGGCCCATCAACCGTGCGAGGAGGAGCGGCCCCATTTCGCTGACGGTGGTGCGGATCGGATGACCTTGCTCGCCATAAAGGTCCCAGAAGATTGCGGGGTTGTCAGCAAAGCCATAATTTTCCAGCCCAAGCTCCTTCGCCCGAGCGACGAGCTTGTCGGCATTTTTCGCCATAGGCGATCCTGCCATCGCGATGCCTGACAAATCGCCTTTTACGTCGGCGAGAAAGACTGGAACCCCAAGGGCCGAGAAGCCCTCGGCGATCCCCTGCAGCGTCACCGTCTTGCCCGTTCCCGTAGCGCCTGCGATTAGTCCGTGGCGGTTGGCTCGGCGTAGACTGAGTAATTGGGGGATGCCGCCGCCCGCATCAACTGCGCCAAGGCCGATGAAAATGCCGTCGCTCATGCGTCATGCTCCCCAAAAGCATCGGGCCGTGCCTACCAGACCCTATCTCACCACCTTAGTGGTGAGATAGGCAGTCCGGCAAGCGCGACCCGTTGCGATCTTCAACGCGCGATTTTTGGAAGCTTACTTGTCCCGCAGCCGCACCGGCAAGAATACCGCAGGTTGCCCGCGACGCAGCACCTGCAAGAGAATGGCGCTTCGCCCCTGCGACGATACCTGCCGCACAGCCGCGTCCAAATCTGCCTGGCTGGCGACCGGACGGTTGTTGGCGCTGATGATTACATCGCCACGACGCAGGCCCTTCGCTCCTGCATCAGTCGAAGAGTCAACAGCGGTGATGACTACCCCGCGCGTGTCGGCGGCGATGCCCAGCTGGCGGACGATATTGGGCGTCAGCGGGATAGCCGAAATGCCAAGTGACTGCTGCGTGGCTTGGGCCCCGCCGGACTGGTCGCCTGGCTGCTGCTGGTTGAAATCGTCTTCCTGTTGCTGGGCGAAGCTGTTGAGCTCATCCTCTGACGGACGCTGACCAACGACGGCAGTCACAGTCTGTCGCTGTCCATTGCGCAAGAGGACGATCGGCACTCGCGAGCCGATTGGCTGCGACGCCACGATCGACGACAGGTTCTGATCAGGCGTCACTTCCTGACCGGCAACGCTGACGATCACGTCGCCCGCCTTGATACCCGCGCGGTCGGCTCCCTTGCCTGGTTCAACGCCCTGGACGAATTCACCGCGATTCTTGGCAAGACCGAGGGACTCGGCGAGGTCTTCGCCAAGCGGGCTGATCTGGATGCCCAGATACCCGCGCTTCACGCTCTGCCCCTTACGCAGCGTCTCGACGATGGGTGCCGCTTGCTCAGACGGGATCGCAAAGCCAATGCCCACATTTCCGCCCGATGGTGACAGGATCTGGCTGTTGATGCCGATCACATTACCGCGCATGTCGAACATCGGGCCACCGCTGTTGCCCTGGTTGATGGATGCATCGGTCTGGATGAACTTGTCATAGGTCCCGCCAGTGCCGCGATGAACGGCCGAGATGATGCCTGCGGTGACGGTGCCTGACAGGGCGAAAGGATTGCCGATGGCGATGACCCAATCGCCAACGCGCGCCTTCGTGCTGTCGCCAAACTTGACGAACGGCAATGCCTTCTTGGGCTCGATCTTCAACACCGCGATATCGGTGGCGGGGTCGCGGCCGACCAGCTTCGCCGAATATTCCTCGCGGTTCGTAAGGGTCACAGTAATGGCATCCACGGACGCCCCTTCAGCGCCTGCGGATACGACATGGTTGTTGGTGACGATATAGCCGTCAGCCGAAATGATGAATCCTGAGCCCAGAGACTGCGCCTGTCGTGTCTGCGGCTTGGCGCCAGGGCCCATGCCGAACAAGTCACCAAAAGGAGTGCCTGCGAAAGGATTTTGAACCTGAACGCGCTGCTTGGTGGAAATGTTGACCACCGCAGGCTGAAGCTTTTCCACCATGTCGGCCAAGCTTGCCGGCGCTCCTGCGGGCGCCGCGGCCTGCATGCCTTCATTTTGCGCAACCTGCGCGCCGACGTTCGGGCTGGATGTTACCGCGATGGCGGTGCCACCGAGAAGCAGGGCACCGGTAAGGGCATAAGCGTAACGCACTCGTGACGGTCCTCTCGTGATCTTGGCGAAGGAAGGGC
>JAEZCS010000133.1 GCA_023433445.1 Pseudomonadota bacterium
CATAATCGTCCCAACTCGACCGGGGCAGCTGGAACAGACGGTTGCGTTCCTCCCAGCTTTTGGCCGGATCGGGATCAGGATCGAGGAAGATGTGGCGGTGGTCGAAAGCGGCGAGCAGACGGATCGAATTCGACAGCAGCATGCCGTTGCCGAACACATCGCCCGACATGTCGCCGCAGCCCACGACAGTGACTGGCTCGCTTTGCACATCAATGCCCATTTCGGCGAAGTGCCGCCGGACGCTGATCCAGGCGCCACGGGCGGTGATGCCCATCGCCTTGTGATCATAGCCGTGCGATCCTCCGCTGGCGAAAGCGTCGCCGAGCCAGAAATTGTGATCGATGGCGATGGCATTGGCAACGTCACTGAAGGTCGCCGTGCCCTTGTCCGCTGCAACGACGAAATAGGGATCGTCGCCGTCATGAATGACGACCTTGGCAGGATGGCGAACCTTGCCCTTCACGATATTGTCGGTGACCGAGAGCAGCGCGCGGATGAAGATGCGGTAGCTTTCCGCGCCTTCCGCCGCCCAGGCGTCACGATCAATCTGGGGGTTGGGAAGCTGCTTGGGATAGAAGCCGCCTTTCGCACCGGTAGGCACGATGACGGCATTTTTCACCCGCTGCGCCTTCATGAGGCCGAGAATTTCCGTGCGGAAGTCATCACGTCGATCCGACCAGCGCAGCCCGCCACGGGCGATCGGCCCCGCGCGCAGGTGAATGCCCTCCACGCGGGGGGAGTAGACCCAGATTTCGCGCCAGGGGAGCGGGGCGGGAAGTCCCGGCACTTGCGCACTGTCGAGTTTGAACGCGAGTGCTTCGACGGCGGCTGCGCTGAAGAAATTGGTGCGCAGCGTTGCGGTAATGACGGCGCGCAGCAGGCGCAGCACCCGATCCTCGTCAATGGCGGTGACCATTTCCAGGCCAGCGGTGATCGCAGCCTGCGCCTGTTCGGCCTTGGCTGGACCATCCTTCATGGCCGGATCATGCAACGCTTCGAACAGGGTGACGAGCTGATGGGCGATGGCCTGTTCCCGCCGTAGCGTTTCGGCAAAGGTTGCCATGCCATAGGCCATGCCGGTTTGGCGGAGATAGCGGAACAGCGCACGGAACAGCACGACGGCGTGAGGCGCCAGGCCCGCGGTTACGATCAGTTCATTGAAGCGGTCATTTTCAGCGCGGCCTTCCAGCACCTGAGCGATGGCTTCGGTGACGACCGAGGCGCGGGCAACGACAGCGTCGCCGCTGCCGCCAGCAGGCAGTTCAAGGACGAAGCGCTGCACATGGCCGTGCGCGCCGCCTTCGACCGCCGTCGTCATTTCGTCGATCACGCGAAATCCGAAATTCTCGAACGCGGGGACGACTTCGGACAAGGCGATGACATCGTGGCTGTAGAGCTTCAGCCGCAACTGTTCCGGCGTGTCCTCGCCATTGCGGTAGATGCGGATAGACTTGTCGTCAGGTCCGCTGAGCCCGTGGAGCAGGCGAATGTCGACCGCCGCTTCCGACGGCCCGGCACCATTGCGGTACGCCATCGGAAAGCCGGGTGCATAGCGTTGGGCAAGGGCAGCGGCGCGGCCCGGCTCCTCTGTCTCTGCAAGAGCCTCCTCCACAGCCGGGACCCAGCCGCGCACCATCTGTTTCAATTGCCGGTCGAGCGGGGCTTCATCAGGCACGACGCCGCCCTCGCGGAGGTCGAGCGTGATACGAAGGAGCGCCAGGCCGCTTTCCTCAAGGGCGATTGACCAGCTCAGCACGGGAGCGTTGGCAGCCTGCGACAGCATGTCCTGCACCGCGAGGCGGCGGGCGGTGCTCAATTCGTCGCGCGGAAGCCAGGCGAAGGCATAGACATGCCGCGCAAGTGCGCTGGTGCCGAGCGCCAGCTTGGGTCGCGGGCGATCCGTCAGCGACATGAAGGTGAGCGCCAGCCGCTCAAGCGTTTCATGATCGAAGCCGATCAGTATGTCGTGCGGCAAGGCGGTGAGTGCGTGAACCAGAACCTTGCCCGCATGGCCGCCCGGATCGAAGCCGAACTTGTCCATAAGCGCAGAGAGGGCCGAGCGCAGCAGCGGCACCTTGTCGGGGCTGGCCGACAGCGCCGCGCTGGTCCACATGCCGGCGTGGATGGAAAGGGCGACGACCTGCTTTCCTTCGCGCACGGGCACGATGATGAGGTCGAGCAGCACGGCGCGATGAACGCGGGACAATATGTTCGATTTGATGATGAGCGGGTTGCGGCGGCCTTCCTCAAACCAGGTGAAGGCCGCCTCAAGCGAGGTCGGCGACAGCAACGGCCTTTCTTCCAATGCGCAGATGCCCAAGGCCTGGTCCGCTGTGCCGTCGCGGCGCCTGACTTCATGCCCGGTCTGCGTGAGGTGGCGAGCGAGGAACCAGCGGAGCAGCGCCGCGCCTTCGCCATCAGGGATGGTGTCGGCATCGCGGGTCATGGCTTCGCGCATCCGGGGCCAGTCGGCGACGGCGGCCCGAACATCGGCCAGCGTCTGGCGCAGCGCCTTTTCCAGTGTGCGGCGGCCCTTCGCATCGGCGCGGTCCGCTTCGATATAGATCATGGATTCGCGGCGGGCGCCGGGAGCCTCGTCATCCAGGATGGCGGCGAGCTTGCTGCCGTCGGCGCGATCGACCGAGACGACAGGGTGCAGCAGGCGGTAGATGGTGATGTCGTGAACGGCCAGAGTGTTGGCGATCGAATCCACCAGGAACGGCATGTCGTCATTGACGATCGCGATCCGCATGTATCGCCCGGTCGCCCCTTCGCCGAGCGTTTCGATGGCGATAGCGACCTGGCCCGGCTTGCGGACGTCAGCGGTGCGGGCGAGAAAGGTGGCGGCAGCATCCGCCGAGTCATGATCGAAATCGTCGCTCTCGCCGGGCAGAGCCCCCCGTTCCAGCGCTGCTTCAAGCGCCTTGCGGATCGATGCGTCTACCTGGCTGGTCTTCGGCTCGGACAGTGCCGTCATGCGTAACCTCTTCCCCGTGCGGCTGACTGCCGCATTGCCTGAACGGAGGAGCCGCTGGAATGATGCCGCGCGACTCTCCGGCTGGTCTGGTTATGCGCCAGCCTGGGAAGAGGCTCAATCGGGGAATGGAATAAAATTACCTGAAGTCGAAATATAATGAGGTAGCGGTCAGGCGGCCGCTGCGACGATCACGCGCTGGCCAAGGTCCGTACCGTCGGGCAGGGCCGCCACGATGGCGAGGGAGCCGTCCGCTTCGCGCCGGGCAACGACAACGGCGAGGCCGTCTTCATCCGTGGGAATGGCGATCGGATCGAGCGGCGCGGCGGCCTTCATCGCCGCGCGGGCGGTCTGGCGCGGGTCTTTGGCGGCGGGCAGGGCGGCGCGGCGCTGGGCGCGCTCGTCGCGGATCAGGCCCTTGAGCCCGCCGGGATAGTCGCCGAGATAGTCGCCAAGCGCGCCAAGGCCGAGGCCCGCGCTCTTCGCATGCTCAAGCGCCGTCGCATATTCGGTGATGCGCGTCTTGTCATAGGTGGAGCCGAAGACCAGCTTCACAACGGCGGTAAGCGGGCTGCGGGCCTGTGGCTTGATACCGGCGTCGGCCAGCATCTCCGCATAATCTTCCGGTGACGCCTCGCTCATCAAGGCGAAGTCATAGGCGAGACCGATGGCGCGATAGAGGGCGCTGTGGGTGCGTGCTTCGCTGGTGCGCGCCTGTTCCGCGCCGTCGCGGGCGAGGGCCAGCCAGTCGGCAAGCGGGGCGTCCTCGTCCGGGCTTTCCATGCCGGACAGGTCGAGCGTGTCGTCATCTTCGCCCGCTGCGGGACCGTCAGCCCAGATCGGTGCGACCGCGTGAGGGGCGGCGCTGCTGCGCAGGGCGGCATCGACCTCGCGGCCGAGTTCGTCGGCGAAAGCCTGGCTCGCCAGTTCCTTCCAGCTGATGACGCCGAAGACGAAATCGATCGTCTCGCCATCGGAGGAGAAAGGCATGAGGATGCCGCGATAGAGGATCTCCGCACCGCGCTGGTTGACGAAGCCTGCCTCGAACCCGATCGGCGCGGCGTTGGCGATGATCTGGAGATAATGATCCGTCAGGCGCGAGAGCAGCGAGCGCGACGGGACGTCGTCGATGAACTGGATCGACCCGGTGACTTCGCACTCACGGCGCAGAGCCGTCCCGAGATAGACGACGGCGGGATTGTCGAGCCCGGTGCTGAAGTCGAGAAGGACGCTGTTGGGACCAAAGTCCTCCAGTTGGTCAGGTGACAGATCCTCGATCGAAGGGAGCGCGCGGTCGCCAAGCAGTGACGCCCAATAATTATAGGCGCGCACCTGCATGCGCCGCTCATCGGAGCCTACCTCGCTCGGCGGGTCGATCGGGCCATTGTCGGCATAGTCGAAATCATCCTGATCGCTGGAGATTTCCTGCCCCCGCAGAGTGTCCATCCGGTTGGTCCTAACCCAGAAGAAAAGCTTTCCTGAGACTCGACACTGCCATGGGATGGTAAACATGCCGTGAAGAAGCCGGCAGCCGACGAAAGAGCGAGGAGCGGCATGCCTGCAAAGATGATGCGCGAACATGCAATGCCCGCTTGTCCTACGCATCAACCGCTGTTATCTGGCCCACCCAGCGCCGCTTTAGCTCAGTTGGTAGAGCACATCATTCGTAATGATGGGGTCACGTGTTCGAGTCACGTAAGCGGCACCAGCGCCTCTAAAAGGCCTGGATTTCTC
>JAEZCS010000099.1 GCA_023433445.1 Pseudomonadota bacterium
GGCCTTGCCACAGTCGAAGCGCTGGTAGCGAGCGGGGCGCGCGTTGTCGCTTGGGATAATCGTGATGAAGCGCGTGCTGCTGTTGCTGACAAGGCTGAACTGGCGGATCCGCTGGAGATCGACCTCGCCGGCTTTGACGGCGTAGTTGTTTCTCCCGGCGTGCCGCTCAACAAGCATCCGATCGCGATGCATGCCAAGCTCGCGGGGGTACCGGTCATCGGCGATATCGAGCTGTTCGCGCTCGCCCGTCCAACGCTTCCTGCCCATCGCGTCGTCGGTATTACAGGCACCAATGGCAAGTCGACTACGACGGCGCTGGTCCACCATATCATCGAAGCTGCGGGCATTCCGACCCGGATGGGCGGCAACATCGGCTTACCGATCCTGGGGCAGGAGCCGTTGCCGGAAGGCGGCGTCTATGTGCTGGAACTGTCAAGCTATCAGATCGACCTGACGCAAAGCCTCGACTGCGATGTCGCGGTATTGCTCAACATCACGCCGGATCATCTCGATCGCTATAATGGCTTTGAAGGCTATGTGGCGTCCAAGGGGCGGCTGTTTGGCATGCAGTCACTGGACCATGTCGCGGTAATCGCGACCGATGACGAACCGAGCCGATCGATCGCCGCTCAGGCCGGTGCCCGGCGCGTCGAGGTCAAGGCGGATCAAATCGGTCCAGTTGCGCAGTCGCAGTGGCCCTCTCTCCAGGGTCCTCACAATGCGCAGAATGCGGCTGTTGCCATTGCGGTGGCCAAGGCGCTCGGCATCGCCGAGGCGACGATCGAGGCCGCGCTGCAAAGCTATGCCAGCCTGCCCCACCGTATGCAGCGCGTCCGCGAACTGAACGGCGTACTCTACGTCAATGACAGCAAGGCAACCAACCCTGCCTCTACAGCGCCGGCGCTGGCGGCCTATCCACCCGTTGACGGTCGTCCGCGTCTGCACTGGATCGTCGGCGGTCTTGCGAAGACGGACAATCTGGACGAATGCGCGCCGTGGTTTGGCAATGTCGCTGCCGCTTACACCATCGGCGAAGCGGGCCATATGTTCGCTGACCTGCTGAGAGATCATATGGCGGTGGATGATAGTGAGATGCTATCGGCCGCCGTCCGCAGGGCCGCCCGTGTGGCTCAGCCGGGCGACGTAGTGCTGCTTTCACCAGCCTGTGCCAGTTTCGACCAATTCCGGGATTTCGAGGCGAGAGGCGATGCCTTCATCGCGGCGGTCGCGGCGCTGGATGAAGGGGGCGTGGACGGCTAAGGGCGGGGCAGGGGCGAAGAAGGGGCAATACGGAAATGTTCAGGGCAGGCGAACTGGTGAAGGGGTTCAAGAACCGCACCGTTCCGCGCGAGCGTACGGCCCTGGCCATCTGGTTCTGGGAGATCGACCGCGTTCTCCTTTCGATGACCGTCGCGCTGATGGCGATCGGGCTGGTTGCCGTGGCAGCGGCTTCCCCCGTCGCGGCGATTGATCGTTCGACCAGCAGCGTGTCGGTCACGCCGCTCATCTATTTCTACCGTCAGCTGATGTGGGTGTTCATCGGGCTGCCGGTCATGCTCGTCATATCAATGCTGCCGCGACAGCAGGCGCGACGGCTTGCCATATTCATGACGGTCTTCTTCGCTCTGATGTTGATGTGCGTCCCCGTTCTTGGATCTACCGTGAATGGCGCGCGGCGCTGGATCGATTTGCCCGGTTTCCGCTTTCAGCCGTCCGAATTTTTGAAGCCGGTCTATGTCGTGACGCTGGCCTGGCTGCTTTCGCTGCGGGGCAAGGACATGAGTCTGCCGGTCATCCCGCTGACAGGTGCCCTGACGCTGTTGATCGCGGCTATTTTGATGAAGCAGCCGGATTTCGGCCAGACAGTGCTCTTCCTGGCCTGCTGGGGGTGCCTCCTTCTGCTCTCTGGCGTGTCGATGCGGTTCATCGGCATGATGGGCGGGCTGGGGCTGGCGGGCCTTGTCGGCATGTACATGTTCTACGAAAATGGCCGTCAGCGCATCAATGACTTCCTGGGCATCGGTGTTGCGCAGGACGTGGGGCCTGACCAGACGGAGCTGGCGTTCCGCACCATCACCCGTGGGGGATTTACCGGAGTGGGTCCGGGCGGCGGGCAGCAGAAGTTCCGTCTGCCCGAAGCCCACACCGACTACATATTCTCGGTAATCGGCGAAGAATTCGGGCTCCTAGCCTGCATCGCCATCGCCTGCGTCTATCTGGCGGTCATCGTCCGCGTGCTGCTGCGTCTGCTTGATGAGGACGATAATTTCACGATCCTGGCAGCAGCAGGCCTCACCACGCAGTTCGGATTGCAGGCCATCATCAACATGGGCGTCAATGCCCAGATATTTCCTTCCAAGGGTATGACGCTGCCCTTTATCAGCTATGGCGGCTCCTCTATGCTGGCCCTTTGTATCGGGGTCGGCCTGCTGCTTGCGTTCACACGGCGCAATCCCTTCATGGGGCGGCATACCGTCGTCAAATGGAGTGGTCGATGAGCATTTCCCGTCACTTCGTCCTGGCCGCGGGTGGGACGGGCGGTCACATGATCCCGGCGCATGCTGTCGCTGAAGAGTTGATGGCGCGGGGTCACCATGTCGCGCTGGTCACCGACGAGCGCGGGGCAAGGATCCCGGGTATCTTCGACCGGGCGCAGGTCCACATATTGCCTGCCGGGCGCATGACCAAGAACCCCAAAAGCTGGCCGGGCGCGCTAAAGGCCATTCTGGCCGGTCGCGCGATGGCGCGCCGTCTCAATGAGACCTTCCGGCCTACCGCCGTCGTGGGCTTCGGCGGTTATCCCGCAATGCCTGCGTTGCTGGGCGCGCTGGCGGATGGCATCCCCACCGCGATCCATGAGCAGAATGCCGTCCTTGGCCGCGTCAACCGCCTGCTTGCCCGCCGCGTCGATGCGATCGCGACTGCTTATCCAAAGGTCGAACGCCTGCGCGACAAATATGCGGGCAAAGTGCATCTCGTCGGCAATCCGGTCCGCGAGGAAGTGAAGGCGCTGCGGGATGAGGAATTCCCGGCCCTCACCGATGAAAGCGTCTTCCGTGTGCTCGTCATCGGCGGAAGCCAGGGCGCTAGCATCCTTTCCACCGTGGTGCCCGATGGCCTTGGCATGTTGCCGCTCAGCCTGCGCCGACGCTTGCAGGTGACGCAGCAATGCCGGGCCGAAGATATAGAGCGTGTGCGCCACTTCTACGCGGAGCTTGAGATACCCGCCGACCTGGCAACCTATTTCAACGATGTACCGGAAAAGCTGAGCTGGTCGCACTTGGTGATCGCGCGCGCAGGGGCATCGACGCTGGCCGAACTGACCTGTGCAGGGCGTCCGGCCATCCTTGTCCCGCTGCCGAGCGCGATGGATGATCACCAGACGGCCAATGCCCGTGAAATGACGGAGGCGGGCGGCTCGCGAACGATAGCGCAGTCGCGTTTCACTGCGGTGGAACTTGCCAAGCAGATGCAGAAGATGGCGATGGAGCCCGGCGCGCTTCAGAATGCCGCCAAGCGCGCCCGAGCCTGTGGTCGCCCAAACGCCGCGCGCGATATGGCCGACCTGCTCGAAAGCATTGGCCCCGCACCGATCATGAACGATCCGCTTAAGGTCGGCCCGGTGCCGACAAGTTTGAATTTGCAGGGCGTTCCTGCATGAAGACCGACATTCGACCTCATCGCAGCGAAAGCTGGGACCTCATTCCTTCTCGCACCGTCGCTTCCAAGGAAACGAGAGCTTCCAGCTCTCGCTGGCATGACGGCGCTGTTCGCATTTTGGAGATTATCGCATGAAGGGTGTCGGCACCGACATCGGCACGATCCATTTCATCGGCATCGGCGGGATCGGCATGTCCGGCATTGCCGAGGTGATGCATAATCTGGGTTATAAGGTTCAGGGCTCCGACGTCGCTGAGGGCTATGTCGTGGAAGGCCTGCGTAAAAAGGGCATCGACGTGATGATCGGCCATAAGGCTGAAAATCTTGGCGACGCTGCAGTGGTCGTGACCTCCACCGCGATCAAGAAGGGCAATCCGGAAGTCGACCTGGCATTGGAACGCCGCGTGCCCGTGATTCGCCGCGCGGAGATGCTGGCCGAGTTGATGCGCCTCAAATCCACGGTTGCGATCGCGGGGACCCATGGCAAGACCACGACGACGTCGATGGTAGCCGCGTTGCTCGATGCGGGCGGGGTGGACCCGACCGTCATCAACGGCGGCATCATCAACAGCTATGGCTCGAATGCGCGTCTGGGCAAGAGCGACTGGATGGTCGTCGAGGCCGATGAAAGCGACGGCAGCTTCTTGCGTCTCGATGGCACGCTGGCGGTCGTCACGAACATCGATCCCGAGCATCTCGACCATTATGGCAGTTTCGAGAAGGTGAAGGACGCCTTTGTCGAGTTCGTGGAAAATGTGCCTTTCTATGGGGCAGCGATGCTGTGCCTGGATCACCCGGAAGTGCAGGCGATCCTGCCGCGCGTTCAGGATCGTCGCATCGTCACCTATGGCTTTTCGGCGCAGGCGGACATTCGCGGTGAGAATGTCCAGCCAATCCCCGGCGGCAATCGCTTCGATGTGCAGATCCGCGAGCGCGACGGTTCGCTCCGTCGCATCGAGGGCATCGAAATGCCGATGCCCGGCCGACACAATGTGCTGAACGCCATGGCCGCGATCGGCGTGGCGCTGCAAATGGGCATCGACGACGCGACGATCCAGACTGGCTTTGCCAAGTTCGGCGGCGTGAAGCGGCGCTTCACGAAGGTTGGGGAGATCCCGGCCGGGCAGGGGGTCGCGACCGTCATCGATGATTATGGCCACCACCCGGTCGAGATCAAGGCTGTGCTCGCCGCCGCTCGCGAGGGGGCCAAAGGGCGGGTCATCGCTGTGGTACAGCCGCACCGTTACACCCGTCTCCGCGACCTGATGGACGAGTTTCAACAGGCGTTCAACGACGCAGACATTGTCTATGCCGCTCCGGTTTATCCGGCGGGCGAGCAGCCGATCGAAGGCGTGGACAGCGCCGCGTTGGTAGCAGGCTTGAAGCGGCGCGGGCATCGGTCTGCCTCTACGGTCGAAGGAGCGGACGAACTTGCTCGCGTCATCGCCGGCGATGTTCAGGCGGGCGATATGATCATCTGCCTGGGGGCGGGCGATATCACCAAATGGGCGGCGGGCCTGGCGCCAGCTGTCGCAGGCAAAGAAGCGGCCTGATGGTGCTGTTCGAGCGCCCTTGCACATGGGGAGCGATGGGGTGACCACCGCGCTGGCCTCTCTTCCTCCGGTTCGCGGGTCGCTCAAGGCCGACGCCCCGCTGGCTCCGCTCGTCTGGTTCAAGGCGGGCGGTGTGGCGCAATGGCTGTTTGAGCCAAAGGATGCAGAGGATCTGTCGGATTTTTTGACTGGCCTTGATCCCGCAATACCGGTGATGGCGCTTGGTCTGGGCTCCAACCTCATCGTGCGAGACGGCGGGGTTCCCGGCGTCGTAGTGCGTCTGGGCAAGCCCTTCGCGAAAGTCGAGCAAGTGAGCCCCACCACGCTACGCTGTGGGGGCGGGGCGTCGGGCATTCTCGTTTCCTCGACGGCGCGAGACGCTGGTATCGCGGGGCTTGAGTTCCTGCGCTCGATCCCTGGCACGGTGGGCGGTTTCGTGCGGATGAATGGCGGCGCTTACGGGCGCGAGACGTGCGATATTCTCGTCGAATGCGACGTAGTGCTTCGCTCCGGTGAGCGGGTGACGCTGCCGATCGATGCCTTGGGCTACACCTACCGTCACAGCACCCTTCCCGACGGCGCAATCGTGGTCAGCGCCCTGTTCCGGGGAGTTGGTGGCGAACCGGCCGCGATCCAGGCGGAAATGGACCGCATCGCCGCGGCGCGCGAAGAAAGCCAGCCGCTCCGTAGCAAGACAGGCGGATCGACCTTCAAGAACCCTCATGGGCATAAGGCTTGGGCGCTGGTTGACGAGGCTGGCTGCCGGGGACTGAAACTTGGCGGCGCGCAGGTTTCGGAAAAGCATACCAATTTCCTCCTCAACCTTGGCGATGCCAGCAGCGCCGATATCGAAGCGTTGGGCGAGGAAGTCCGGCGTCGGGTAAAAGCGAAGAGCGGCGTTGAGCTCGAATGGGAAATTCAGCGGGTTGGGGTGAAGAAGTGATCGTCTCTGCCTTCTCTTCCCCCCGCCCTAGTTGCATAGCTGTCCCAGCTTCTATTGGGATGACGAAGATATCAGTTCTGGAGTTCTCCCGATGAACCGTGGCCCATGGCATGTTGCCGTTCTCATGGGAGGCTGGTCCGCCGAGCGTCCGGTCTCCTTGATGAGCGGCGAGGGCGTCGCCAAAGCGCTGGAGTCGCGCGGGCACAAGGTCACGCGGATCGACATGGACCGCGACGTCGCTGCCCGGCTCGCCGAGGCCAAGGCCGATGTCGTTTTCAACGCACTTCATGGGGTGCCGGGTGAGGACGGAACGATCCAAGGCATGATGGACCTGATGGGGTTAACCTACACCCATTCGGGCCTCGCCACCTCTGTCATCGCGATTGACAAGCAACTGACCAAGCAGGCGCTGGTGCCCCACGGCATTCCGATGCCCGGCGGCCATATCGTCGAGAGCGCCAGCCTGTTCGATGCTGATCCCCTGCCACGCCCCTATGTGGTGAAGCCCGTCAATGAGGGTAGCTCCGTGGGTGTCGCAATCGTCACTCAGGACGGCAACTACGGGTCGCCGATCGGCCGTGATGTGGAGGGGCCTTGGCAGCATTTTGATCAGCTGCTCGCCGAACCCTATATTCGCGGGCGCGAGCTGACGACGGCCGTTCTGGGCGATCAGGCGCTGCTGGTGACTGAGCTGCGTCCCAAAAGCGGCTTCTATGATTTCGACGCCAAATATACCGACGGGATGACGGAGCATGTCTGCCCGGCAGACATCCCGAACGAGATTGGCGAAGCGTGTAAGGCTGTTGCCTTGCGCGCCCACCAATTACTGGGGTGCAGGGGGGCTTCACGCTCCGATTTCCGCTGGGATGATACGCAGGGCGTAGAAGGGCTGTATCTGCTGGAGGTGAATACCCAGCCGGGCATGACGCCGCTTAGCCTCGTGCCGGAGCAGGCGGCGAAGCTGGGCATTGACTATGCCGAGTTGGTCGAGCGTATTGTCGAGGATGCGCTGATGCAGAAACAGGGCGCAAAGGGGGCAGGGCATGGCTGAAGCACGCATCCGGCGCGGAGGAACGGCGCGACTGACGCGCACGACCGGAACGCGCGGCCGCACTGGCCATGGCCGGGGAAAGCCAGGCAAGCGCCGCTCCTGGTTCGGCCGGATGCTTCATGCGCTGCCGGTGAGTGAAGAGACTCTCCAGCGCATGGCCAGCTGGGCTATTGTCGGGATTGTCCTCGTCGCATTTGGTGGCATCGCCATGCTGATGGGTGTGCCTGCCATGGCCGGGCAGAAGGCAGCCGAAGTCGCCGCCAACGCCGGTTTCGAGGTGCAAAAAGTCGAAGTGCGCGGCGTCGAGCGCATGGATGAGCTGCCCGTCTATAATATCGCGCTTGGTCAGGTAGATCGTTCCATGCTGTCGCTCGACCTGCCCAAGGTGCGCGGTGAAATGCTGAAGCTCGGCTGGGTCAAGGATGCGCGCATTTCGCGCCGCCTGCCGGACACGCTTGTGGTCGATATTGTCGAGCGCGATCCCGTCGCCGTCTGGCAGCATGACGGGCAGTTGCACTTGATCGACGTGCAGGGCGTGGTGCTCCAGTCGGTATCCACCGACGCGATGCCGGACCTGCCGCTGGTCGTCGGCCCCGATGCCAACCGCCAGACTGCGGGCCTCAACAAGCTTATGGAAAATGCGCCCGCGCTGAAACCCATGCTCGCCGGTGCCACCTGGGTGGGGAACCGCCGCTGGGACTTGCGCTTTCAGTCGGGTGAAACGCTTTCGCTGCCTGAAGGAGACAGGGCCTCTGCAACCGCGCTCGTCAATTTCGCTCGCATGGACGGCGTCAACCGTCTGCTGGGGCGCGGTATCGTGAAGTTCGACATGCGCGATCCTGATCGCTTCGTCTTACGGCTCCCGCAAAACCAGGTGAATGAAAAGGCTGTTGCGAACGCTGAACCCACGCCGCAGGGCGAGGAAGGCTGACGCGCATGGGCCAGCCCAAGGTCGACAAGCTCGTCACCGCGATCGACATCGGATCGTGGAAGGTTTCGGCGCTCATCGCAGGCCGGACCGAAACGGGCGAACTGGCGATATTGGGTACGGGTCAACGGGAAAGCCGTGGCGTCCGCCGCGGCTTCATCGCCGACATGGAGCGCACCGAATTGGCCGTGCGCGAAACCGTGGAGCAGGCAGAGCGGGTCGCGGGCACCAACATTGAGGATGTGTGGGTCAGCTTTTCGGGTGGCAGTCTCGTCAGCGACGTGGTCACCGTCGAGCGCGACATGGGCGGCTACCGCGTCGAGCAGGCGGACATCGACGATCTGCTCGCAACGGGCCAGCAGGGCATCGACCCTGACGGGCGCGTCGTCCTTCATGCCCAGCCCACTTGCTTCACGATCAACGGCAAGGTGCCCGTCAAGAAGCCGCTCGGCATGCATGCCGACCTGCTCGGCGTCGATATCCATGTCGTACTGGCAGATGGTGCGCCGCTCGCTAATCTCGACCTGTGCGTGCGCGGAGCCTATCTCAACGTAAATTCGATCGTCGCGTCGCCTATCGCCACCGGTCTTGCCTGCCTTTCTGAAGAGGAGAGGGATCTGGGCGTTGCGCTGGTGGAGTTGGGTGCGGGCGTCACCAATGTGTCCCTCTATGCCGGCGGCATGTTGGTCGGCCTGCACAGCATACCCATCGGCGCGTCCGACATCACGGACGACATCGCGTCGGCCTTCGGCATCCGTCGCAGCCAGGCCGAGCGGATCAAATGCTTCTACGGGTCCGCGATGCAGAACCGCCGCGATTTCCGTGAGATGATCGAGATCGCGCCGCCTCATGGCGATGTGGCCGTGCCGGGGCAGAGCGCTGGCCCGAATGCGGATGGCGGCAAAATCACCCGCGCGGCGCTGGTCGCTGTCATCTGCGAGCGGCTGAACCAGTTGATGACGGAGATCAACGCGGCGCTTGCAGGTATGGGCTTCAATACCCCGACGGGACGTCAGGTGGTGCTGACCGGTGGCGGCGCGGAAATGAAGGGCATTGCCGACTATGCGCAAGGGGCCTTGGGCCGAGCCGTCCGCATCGGCAGGCCGCGCGGGCTCGCCGCGCTGCCAGAGGCGCATAGCGGCCCCGCCTTCGCCACGCTGGCCGGGCTTGCGCTTTACGGCGCATCAAACCCGGTTGATCTTAGAACGATAGCGCCCGCGGCGCAGACCGTTCATCGTATCAATGCGCCGCAATGGTGGCAGCGGATGGTGCGGGCGATGAAGACGAACTATTGAACAAATCTAAAGCCAGACGAAATTTGCTAGTGAAATACGCTATTTTCTGTTGCATTAACTTTCGATGACAGTTTCGCTCATGTCGCCGAAGCTGGAGGGAGCTAGAATTTATGAGCATTGAGATCAGCCCGCCGCATGTAGACGAGTTGAAGCCTCGCATCGCGGTGATCGGCGTCGGCGGCGCGGGTGGCAACGCCATCGCGAACATGATCGCCGCGTCGGTGGAAGGCGTGGATTTCATCGTCGCCAATACCGATGCGCAGGCGCTGAACGCTTCACCCGCCGAGCGCCGTATTCAGCTCGGACCGCAGATCACCGAGGGTCTTGGCGCTGGTTCCCGGCCTGAAATCGGCAAGGCTGCTGCTGAAGAGACGATCGCATCGGTCGAGGATGCGCTGAATGGCGCGCATATGTGCTTCATCGCGGCTGGCATGGGCGGCGGCACCGGCACCGGCGCTGCGCCTGTCATCGCAAAGGCAGCGCGTGACAAGGGCATCCTGACCGTCGGCGTCGTGACCAAGCCGTTCACCTTCGAAGGCAATCGCCGGATGAAGTCGGCGGAGAGCGGGATCGAGGAACTGCAGAAGCATGTCGACACCCTCATCGTCATTCCCAACCAGAATCTGTTCCTGATCGCGAACCCCAACACCACCTTCAAGGAAGCCTTCCAGATGGCTGACGAGGTGTTGCAGCAGGGCGTTCGCGGCATCACCGACCTTATGGTCATGCCGGGCCTCATCAACCTCGACTTCGCGGACGTCCGCTCCGT
>JAEZCS010000160.1 GCA_023433445.1 Pseudomonadota bacterium
TGGGACAAGACGCAGCATCGCTTTCCCAATCTCTGACGGTGATCATGCATAATATCAGCACGGCACGCGGACGGCCGGTCCGTTTCTTCGCATTCTTCATGGGCGGCTGGGTCATTCTGCGCGTCGCCAGCACCATGATCGACGGAGACATCGAAAAACTTTCGCCACTACAGCCTGAACCTGTGGCCGCCGCCGAGCCAATCACGCCGCAAACAGAGCGCGTGGCGTCGACCAGCTCCGCAACAATCCGACCTCATGCTGCGCAATCATCGGTGAGAAAGCCATTCTTCGCTTCAGAAAAAACAGTCGTTACGATGGCTGCGATTTCTGAGCCGGCGTCCACACCAAAATACGCCCCCGCGCCCGAGCCAATGATGGAGAAGGGTGAGCGCGACCCATCAAAGCCCTCTGGTCAACCGGCCCCACCCGCATTCCCCCTGGCCTCCGTCACCAACCCGCAACCAGATCGCTGGCATGCCAGCGCTTGGCTCCTTTGGCGCGAAGGCAGCGGCAACACGCGCGACCTTGTCACCGCCGGCAGGCTCGGCGGATCGCAGGCCGGGCTTCGCATTGACTATGACATGACCCCAGAGAGCGTCAGTCGCGCCGCCCTCTACGGTCGCGTGAGCACTGCTCTCAACCGTCCTGCCCAGCCTGAGGGCGCCTTGGGTGTCACCTGGCAGCCTGTAAGATCGGTCCCACTGGCGATCGCTGGGGAGCGTCGCATTGCATTGGGAGACGGCGCGCGCAACGCAAATGCCGTGTTTGCAGTCGGTGGCTTTGGCCCCAGGCCCGTGCTCGGCAATGTGGAAGCCGAAGCCTATGCGCAGGCAGGCATGGTCGGGTTCAATCGACGCGACCTTTTCGCAGATGGAAAGCTTTCCCTGCTGACGCCAGTGACCCGAACACCAGCGCGCACGGGGATCAGCCTCTCGGGAGGCGCACAACCGGAGGTGGCAAGGCTCGACATTGGGCCGGAAGTTCAGCTCCGCCTGCCGCTTCCTCGCGCAGCATCGCGGCTAAGCATAGAATGGCGGGAGCGCGTAGCTGGCCGGGCTGCGCCCTCATCTGGTCTTGCAGTGACCCTCGGAGGCGATTTTTAGGATTGGGCCACCCTCAACACCTTTATCTTGAGGCCCATTCAGCCTAACCCTGCAGGCACATGGATCTCTACCTGCCCATCGCCAATCTATCGGTGAACGCGCTGGTGATCATAGCCCTTGGCGGTGTGGTCGGCCTGCTTTCCGGCATGTTCGGCGTCGGTGGAGGGTTCCTCACGACGCCGCTGCTCATCTTCTATGGTATCCCGCCGACCGTGGCGGCCGCCTCCGCAGCGTCGCAGGTCACCGGCGCCAGCGTTTCAGGCGTAGTCACCCACATGGCCAAAGGCACGGTGGATTTCCGGATGGGCGGCGTCCTCATCGGCGGCGGCGTCATCGGCGCTGGCATAGGCGTGCTGCTGTTCCGGCTGCTCCAGTCGATAGGCCAGATCGATACGGCGATCGGCATTCTCTATGTGCTGATGCTCGGCGGCATCGGCATGTTGATGGCAAAGGAATCGATCCAGGCTCTCATCAGCCTGAAAACGGGCAAGCGCTTGCAGGCGCGCAAACGCCGCCACCACCCCCTTGTCGCCGCGCTGCCGATGCGGTGGCGCTTCTACCGGTCCGGTCTTTACATCTCTCCGCTGGCGCCCCTGATTTTGGGTCTCGCCACGGGAATATTGACGACATTGCTGGGCGTCGGCGGCGGCTTTATCCTCGTGCCCGCAATGCTTTACCTGCTGGGCATGACAACCCAGTCGGTGGTCGGCACGTCGCTGTTCCAGATCCTGTTCGTCACCATGGCGACCACCATGATGCACGCCATGACCACAAAGGCGGTCGATCTCGTCCTTGCCCTGCTGCTGCTGATCGGCAGCGTGACCGGCGCGCAGATCGGCACCCGCATTTCGATGTCGGTGCGGCCCGAATATCTGCGTATATTATTGTCGGTGATCGTGCTGCTGGTCGCCGCCCGCATGGCGTTAGGTCTCGGTTTCCGCCCCGACGAAATCTACACGGTGGAAGTGCGTTGAGCTTGCGCTTGCGCCTTGCCCTTCTTCCCTCCCTGCTGATGCTGCTCGGCGGTGCAGGGGAGCCGATGCTCGTTCCCGATGTCTCGCAACGGGAAGTGGAAATCCAGTACAGCTTCACCGGCGCGGACCTGCTGCTATTCGGCGCGATCGTCTATCCGGATGGGCGGCTGCCCAGTAGAGCTGCAGATATACTGGTGGTCCTCAAAGGCCCCGACCAATCCATCATCATGCGTGAGAAGCAGAAAGTCGCAGGCATCTGGGTTAACGCCGACAGCGCACGGTTTCGCTCTGCTCCCAGCTTCTACGCAGTCGCTTCCTCGCGCCCCATCGCAAGGCTCGTCGATGAACGAACCGCCGCCATCTACGAACTTGGCGTGGACAAACTGCAATTATCCCCCTCCTCCCTCAATGACAGCGCGGAGCTGAATCGCTTCCAGGCAGGGTTGATCGACTTGCGGGAACGGACCGGCCTGTTCGCGGAACATCAGGGTTCGGTGGAGATCACCGGCGGCGTGTTGTACCGGGCACGCATCCCCCTCCCCGCCCGCGTCATCGTCGGCGACTATACTGCGGAAACCTTCCTGGTACAGGACGGCCGGGTTGTCGCCGCCGCCGTCCGCGACATCACTATCCGCAAGTCCGGGTTCGAGCGGTTCATGGCTGTCGCGGCCGAAAGATGGTCCTTTTTGTACGGACTCACCGCCATCTTGCTGGCCGTGGGCATGGGGTGGGCGGCCGGAGCCATTGCCCGGCGCTTCTGAATATTCAGGGCTTCAGGTCCACGCGCTCATCGTCTGGGAAAAGATATTCCAGCAGCAAGGAGCGATGGCATCCATCCGCTTCACGCTCGAAGCATAGCAAGGCGGTAGACTGCTCTTCGGCCAGGTCGCGCAACTGTTCGGCCTGCACGATGGCTTCCGGCAGGTCGAGCTGGCCTGAATAAATCTCCCGCAGCTTCGCGTGATTGCCCTTGCGCGCTGCTTCCCGGCCCTCGGCAGGTGTGCCCAAAGCCTTCAGCCCCACATAATCGATCCCCGCCTCCTTCAGCCCCGCAGCCAGGATGTTCTTGGAAAAGCCCGGCCGCCGAGACAGCGGCACCGCCCTTATGTCGGCCAGCAGCTTGACGCCGGCCTCCTGCAGCGCTGCTATCAACTCCGCCTGCGTAGCCCCTTCATACCCGATCGTGAAAATGCGCATGATATTGAGATAGGAAGGCAGCGGCGACTTCCAAGCTTCCTGCCTTGCCCTCTTTCCTGCCCTCGCCTAAAGGGTCCGTTCATGCCCGACATCACCGTTCCATCCGCCTCGCCCGATCTGACTGGCCGGGCGTTGTTTCCGCATCGGCATCTTCTCTCCATCGCCGACCTGTAGCCCTGGGAAATCCGTTTCCTGCTGGACGAGGCGGAACATTGGGCGCGGACCAACCGGGATAATGCGCGCAAACATGACGATCGTCTGGCGGGCATGACGCAGATCAACGCCTTCTTCGAAAACAGCACCCGCACCCTGCTGTCCTTCGAGATCGCCGGCAAGCGTTTGGGCGCGGACGTGGTGAACATGCACGCCGGGCAGTCGAGCGTGAAGAAAGGCGAAACGCTGATCGACACGGCGATGACGCTGAACGCCATGGCCGCCGACGTCATCGTCATCCGTCACGCCAGCTCGGGCGCGGTCGCGCTGATTGCCGACAAGGTCGATTGTCCGGTCCTGAACGCAGGCGATGGCTGGCACCAGCATCCCACGCAAGCACTGCTCGACGCCCTCACCATCCGCCGCCGCAAGGGAGGGTTCGAAGGTCTGGTCGTCGCCATTTGCGGAGACGTTCTGCACAGCCGGGTTGCCCGCTCCAACATGCTCTGCCTGGCAGCTTTGGGAGCGCAGGTGCGCGCGGTCGCACCCCCAACGCTGATGCCCCCGGAAGTCGAAATGCTTGGCGCTACGCCTTACAACCGAATGGACGAAGGCTTGGCCGATGCCGACGTCGTCATGATGCTGCGCCTTCAAAATGAGCGGATGGACGGCGCCTTCATACCCTCACCGCGAGAATATCACATGCTCTACGGCCTGACGTCGGAACGGCTCACCATCGCCAAGCCCGACGCGCTGGTCATGCACCCCGGCCCCATGAACCGGGGCGTTGAAATCTCAAGCGTGGTTGCGGACCATCCGGAACGCTCAGCCATTACGGAGCAAGTTGAAATGGGCGTCGCCATCCGCATGGCCTGCCTCGACGTTCTGACGCGGAGTGCACGTGGCGTGGAGGGCTGGGCATGAGCAAGCTTGCCATCATCAACGGCCAACTGGCTGACCCCGCCGCCGCCGACCTCCGCCCCGGCGCGGTCCTGATCGAAGGCGATCGCATCCTGGCCGCTGGCGACATTGATGTGCCGGACGACGCGGAAAAGGTCGACGCCGCAGGCTTGGTGGTCGCGCCCGGCCTTGTCGATCTGGGCGTCTTCGCGACCGACAAGCCCGCCTTCCACTTCGGGGGCATCACACGGGCGGCGCTCATGCCCGATCAATCATCCACGCTCGATGAGGCCGGGCTCATCCGCCAGGCCGCACGAGCGGGCAAGCCTGACTTCTGGGTCCATCCCATCGCCGCCGCCACGCGCGGCCTGAAGGGTACCGAGCTGGCTGAAATCGGCATGATGCAGGCTGCGGGCGCGAAAGCCGTGGCCACCGGCCGCCAATGGATCGCCGATTCGGGCGTCATGATGCGCGTCCTCGCCTATGCCTCGGGCCTCGGCCTCACCGTCATCTCTCACGCCGAAGACAGCGGGCTTGCTGGCAAGGCCGTGGCGACGAGCGGCGAAACCGCGACGCGGCTTGGCCTGTCCCACGCTCCCGCCTGCGCCGAAGCCATCGCCATCGCCCGCGACATCATGCTCGCGCGTGAAACCGGCGCGGCGGTCCATTTCCGGCTTGTGACGACGAAGGCGGGCTTCGACCTTATCAGGGCGGCAAAGACAGAGGGGCTGAAAATCAGCTGCGGGATCAGCCCTGCCTATCTCTATCTCGCGGACAATGCCGTCACGGATTTCCGCACCTTCGCCCGCCTGTCGCCCCCACTACGGTGCGAGGATGATCGCAAGGCGGCCATCGCGGCGGTGGCTGACGGGACGATCGACGTCATCACGTCCAGTCATGACCCTCGGGACGCTGAGGACAAGAGGCTCCCCTTCGCCGACGCCGCGCCTGGCATGGCGGGGGCCGAGACATTGCTTGCCTTGTCGCTCAACCTCGTGCGCGAAGGTCATCTTTCGATGACCCGGTTGATGACGCTGCTCAGCGCCAATCCAGCCCGCATCCTGGGCATCAACGCGGGCAGTTTCGCAAGTGGCAGCGCGGCCGACCTCATCTTCATCGATCCCGGCGCACCCTGGATCATTGATTCCGCCAGGATGGCCGCACAGGCAGGCAACACACCCTTCGATCGCATGCCCGTACAGGGCCGCGCCCGCCGGGTGATGAAGGGCGGCTTTTTCCTCTAAAGTTTCCTGCTTGCCCTCCCACGCCTGCCACGCTAAAGCGCCCTCCTTCGCCGGTACAGGAGTGTAGCTCAGCTGGTAGAGCGTCGGTCTCCAAAACCGAATGCCGGGGGTTCGAGTCCCTCCACTCCTGCCAAGCAACTGGTCGCGATCCTTGATTTTTCAACGGTTCGCGGTTAGCTGCCCGAGCGAAGATGGGTCGCGAAGCCAGCGGCCGCACCCCGGGGCGCCGACATGGCGGGGTCCGGAGGGCGGACTGTTGCTTCGCGCTTTGGTGTTTGTTCGAACGTTTTGAGGCAGTGATGGCGAAGGTTTCTCCGGGCGAATTCGTCAATCAGGTGAAGACCGAAGCGTCTAAGATCGTGTGGCCCACGGGCCGCGAAACGGTCATGACCGCGATTATGGTTGGGATCATGACCACGCTGCTCGGCCTCTTCTTCTTCGGCATCGACACCTTTTTCGGCGCGGTTGTTCAGTGGCTGCTGAGCTTCGCTGCCGGAGCAGCTTGAGTTCTTTATCTGCCGCGGTTTCCCGGGAAATCGCTTGTGGGAGTTTGAAACGGTAACATGGCGCGCTGGTACATCATCCACGCCTATTCGGGCTTCGAAAACAAGGTCAAGGAATCGATCCTGTCCGAAGCCGAGCGCATGGGCCTCTCCCAGCTGGTCGAGCAGGTGGAAGTTCCCACCGAGACCGTGACCGAAGTGAAGCGCGGCAAGAAGGTGCAGGTCGAACGCAAGTTCATGCCTGGCTACGTCCTCGCCAAGCTGGCGATGAACGACGACATCTACCACCTCGTCAAGAACACTCCGAAGGTGACCGGTTTCCTGGGTAGCTCAGGCAAGCCGCAGGCGATCAGCGAAACCGAAGCCGCCCGCTATTTCGGTGCGCAGAAGGCCGCCGAAGCCGCGCCCAAGCACAAGGTCAATGTCGATTACGAAATCGGCGACAGCGTCAAGGTGCTGGACGGCCCCTTCGCCAGCTTCAACGGCACGGTCGAGGAACTGGATTTCGAAAAGAACCGCGTCAAGGTGTCCGTGTCGATCTTCGGCCGCGCCACGCCGGTGGAACTGGACTTCGAACAGGTCGAATTGTCCAAGTAAGCATTACGTCATCCCAGCGAAAGCTGGGATCTCGTGCCTTCAGGCCGTTCCCTTGCGGCCTGAGATGCCAGCATCCGCTGGCATGACGACAAGGGAAGCTAGTGCGGGAGGCTTTCTTCGGAAGGCTGCTTGACCGCTAAACTTGAACCGGTGGATTTGCCCGCAAATCCACCAGCAACAGAGTGAGTGAAAATGGCCAAGAAGATTACGGGCTATATCAAGCTCCAGGTGCCCGCTGGAGCCGCCAACCCCTCGCCGCCGATCGGTCCGGCGCTGGGTCAGCGCGGTGTGAACATCATGGAATTCTGCAAAGCGTTCAACGCCTCGACGGAAAAGATGGACAAGGGCACCCCGCTGCCGACCATCATCACCGTCTATGCAGACCGTTCGTTCAGCTTCGTCACGAAGCAGCCGCCCGCCACCTACCTGATCAAGAAAGCCGTCAACCTGAAGTCGGGCTCCAAGGAGCCGGGCAAGGTCGTCGCTGGCAAGATCACCCGCGCCCAGCTCTCTGAAATCGCGCAGGCCAAGATGGCCGACCTGAACGCGAACGACATCGACGCTGCGACGAAGATCATCGAAGGCTCCGCTCGCGCGATGGGCCTCGAAGTGGTGGAGGGCTAAGAACATGGCAAAGCTGAGCAAGAAGGCGAAGGCGCTGGCCACCGCGGTTGACCGCGAGAAGCTGCACGGCGTTGACGAAGCGCTGGGCCTGATCAAGACCCATGCAACCGCCAAGTTCGACGAAAGCGTCGAAATCGCGATCAACCTGGGCGTTGACCCGCGTCACGCCGACCAGATGGTCCGTGGCGTCGTCACCCTGCCCGCCGGCACCGGCAAGGACGTCCGCGTCGCCGTGTTCGCCCGTGGCGACAAGGCTGAAGCCGCGACCGCTGCTGGCGCCGACATCGTGGGTGCCGAGGATCTGCTCGACAGCATCCAGGCTGGCAACATCGACTTCCAGCGCGTGATCGCCACCCCTGACATGATGGGCTTGGTCGGTCGCCTCGGTAAGGTTCTGGGCCCCAAGGGCCTGATGCCGAACCCGAAGCTGGGCACCGTCACCCCGAACGTCGCCGAAGCGGTCAAGGCTGCCAAGGGCGGTCAGATCGAGTTCCGCGTTGAAAAGGCTGGCATCATCCATGCTGGTCTTGGCAAGGCGAGCTTCTCGGCTGAAGACCTGCGCAAGAATTTCGACGCTTTCGTTGACGCGATCGTCAAGGCGAAGCCGTCGGGTTCGAAGGGCAAGTATGTCCGTAAGATCGCCCTGTCGTCCTCGATGGGCCCGGGCGTGAAGGGCGACGTAGCGGAAGTCGCTTCGGTCTGATCCTCGCTGACAAGTTATAAAGGGGCCGCCTTCCCTCTTTGCGGGGGAAGGCGGCCTTCTTATTTGGGTATCCTTCCACCGGGGATTTTCAGTCGTTTTGAACGACCCCAACAACGGTGTGAACTTCGGGGTGTGCGACCTGCACTCCGGGGCTTCGGCAGCAGCCGGAGCACATCAGGTCATCCATGTATCCGTCGGGAATGACGGGTCGCTTACCGACGGAAAACATAATGTCTTTTGATCATCTGCCCCCCCTCCTCTCAGACGCGCTGAAGCGGAAAGGCTATGAAAGCCTGACCCCTGTCCAGGCCGAAGTCACCCAGCCCGAAGCCGAAGGGCGCGACCTTATCGTTTCCGCGCAAACCGGCTCGGGCAAGACGGTCGCTTTCGGCCTTGCCATGGCCGGCGAACTGCTCGGCGAAGAAATGCGTCTACCCGTGGCAGGAAAGCCGCTCGCCCTTGCCATCGCGCCCACCCGCGAACTGGCGCTGCAAGTCAGCCGGGAGCTCGAATGGCTTTATGGTGAAGCCCGTGCCCGCATCGCCACTTGCGTTGGCGGCATGGACGCCGCCAAGGAACGCCGCGCCCTCTCCCACGGCGCGCACATCGTCGTCGGCACCCCGGGCCGTCTACGTGATCATCTTGAGCGCGGCGCACTGGACCTTTCCGGTCTCAAGACCGTAATTCTTGATGAAGCGGACGAGATGCTCGACATGGGCTTCCGGGAAGACCTGGAAGAAATCCTCGACGGCGCAGCGGAAGGCCGTCGCACGCTGCTCTTCTCCGCGACCATGCCCAAGCCTATCGTGGCGCTCGCGAAGCGCTATCAGAAAGACGCGCTGCGCATCTCCACGGTCAGCGACGAGCGTGGCCATGGCGACATCAGCTATCAGGCCGTGACGGTAGCGCCGTCGGACATTGAGAATGCTGTGGTCAACCTGCTGCGTTATCATGAAGCGGAAACCGCTATCCTCTTCTGCGCCACCCGGGACAATGTACGCCACCTCCACGCCAGCCTCACCGAACGCGGATTCGCGGCGGTAGCCTTGTCTGGCGAGCACAGCCAGAATGAGCGCAACCATGCGCTGCAGGCGCTGCGCGACCGCCGCGCCCGTGTCTGCGTCGCCACAGACGTCGCAGCGCGCGGCATCGACTTGCCCAACCTCAGCCTGGTCGTCCACGTCGAGATCCCGCGCGATGCCGAAACCATGCAGCACCGTTCGGGCCGCACCGGCCGCGCGGGCAAAAAGGGAACAGCTGTCCTCATCGTCCCCTATCCTCGTCGCCGCCGCGTCGAATCCATGCTGCGTGGTGCGAAGATTCCGGTCGAATGGGGCACCCCGCCCAGCAAGGAGGCGATTCAGCAACAGGACAATCAGCGTCTGCGCGAGCGCTTGATGGAGCGCGCCGAACTGGACGAGCAGGACTGGACACTCGGTGCCGAACTCCTGGCCGAAAAGAGCCCGAAGGAAATCGCGGCGATGCTGGTGAAAAGCGCCCGCGCCGCCCTGCCTGCGCCCGAGGAACTGCTCGACGCCAGCGAAGCCCCGCCGCGTCGTGACGGACCGCGTCCCGGTTTCGAGGACACAGTCTGGTTCCGCATGGATATCGGCCGCCGCCAAAATGCCGATCCACGCTGGATCCTGCCGCTGATCTGCCGCCGCGGCCATGTCTCGCGCCAGGATATCGGTGCCATTCGGATTGCCGCGAACGAGACGATGTTCGAAATCCCGTCCGCTATCGTTCCGCGTTTCATCGGCGCGATCAAGCGCACCGGGGAGGCGAACGACGAGGGTGCGGACGTGGCTTTCGAACAGATTGAAGGCGCACCTCGGGAGGCCGCCCGCGAAAACCGCCGCGAAGGTCCGCGCGGCAAGGGCCGTCCCAACGAAGGACGTGCACCCAAGCCTGCTTATGGCGCGCGCCCGTTCAAGGGCGGGCCGCGCAAGGGCGGCCCGCGCAAACCCCGCGGATAGGAGCGACGGACACGGCGTAGACGCCTGCCCCTTCTGCGCCCCTATTGAGACCCGCCTCAGCATGGTCGCCGCAATTGGGAATATTGCCGGAGGAAACGCGCCGCCATCCGCGATCAGGCGGCGCGTTTCCTTGAACGCTCGGGCTAGAGTTTAGCCTGCGCCAGAAAGTTGCAGCATTCGCGTCGCCAATTCTCGCTCACCCATCACGACATGCGGCACGCCTATTCCTTCGAGATGAGCGACCTCCGCATCGCTATGCGCCCTCGCGATCACTTGCAGTTTGGGGTTGAGATGGCGCGCATGCTCATGGATCGCGCCGCCTTCAAACCCTTCGGGCACTGCGATCAACAATCGCCGCGCCTCACAAATGCCTGCCGCCAGCAAATGGCGGTCCTCCAGCGCGCTTCCACGCACGACAGGATGCCCAGCTTCCTCGGCTTCCTCGGCGCGCTCCGCATCCGCCTCCAGAACCACGAAATGGGCTTTGCGTTCTGCTAGCCGCTCCGCGATCAACTTGCCGACACGTCCATAGCCGACAAGGATGACGTGGCCGATGTGCGGACGTCGGCGTGCCTTCTCTGCTTCTTCCTCCTCCTCGATCTCCTCCTTTTTTTGCCCACGGACGATCATCGAGAAGATGAATGGGTTGAGGAATATCGATACGATTGCCCCGGCAAGGATCAGATCCCGTCCTTCCGCAGGCAGCACGCCCAATCCCGTGCCAAGGGTTGCGAGGATGAAGGAAAATTCGCCAATTTGCGCCAGACTCGCTGCAATCGTTAAAGCCGTGTCCCCTGGATAGCCGAAGGCGCGCACGATCGCGAAAGCAGCGATAGATTTCCCTATGACGACGATCGTTACGGTCGCAAGCAGAGGCAAGGGCTGCTCGATCAGCACCGCCGGGTTGAACAGCATGCCGACCGAAACGAAAAACAGCACAGCAAAGGCATCACGCAATGGCAATGTCTCCTCTGTAGCCCGACGGCTGAGCGGCGTTTCGCCCAAGATCATACCGGCGAAGAACGCGCCAAGGGCGAATGACACATCAAAAGCAACCGCGGCGCCAAAGGCTACGCCAAGAGCGATCGACAGCACAGCCAAACGAAACAGCTCGCGCGACCCGCTGTGGACAACCCAATGAAGAGCCCAGGGGATAACCCGGCGGCCCACTATCAGCATCAAAGCCACAAATCCGGTGACCTTCAGCAAGGTGCTGAGGAGAGGTGCCAACAGGTCGCCCATCCCGGCTGATGCATCGGCGTTGTTCAACACCTTGGCCAGCGCAGGCAGCAACACGAGCGCGAGCACCATCACCAAGTCTTCCACGATCAGCCAGCCGACGGCTATCCGTCCGCGCCGCGTCTCAACCAGGTCGGCGCCTTGCAACGCGCGCAGTAAGACGACCGTGCTCGCCACCGACAAGGCAAGGCCGAATACGATGCCCCCCATGACCGGCCAGCCCATATATTGCGACAGCCCCAAGCCAAGCAGCGTTGCGACCGCAATCTGCCCTATGGCGCCAGGCACTGCGATATTCTTCACCGACAACAGATCACGCAGCGAAAAGTGCAGCCCGACCCCAAACATCAGAAGGATGACGCCAATCTCGGCGAGTTCGTTGGCTAAGCTGGTATTGGCTACAAAGCCTGGCGTGAAAGGGCCAACCATGAATCCGGCGATGAGATAGCCAACGAGCGGCGATACTTTGAGACGATGGGCAATGGCGCCCATGATGAAAGCAACAACAAGGCCCGCGACGATTGTTCCGATCAGGGGCGTGTGGTGAGGCATAAACGTCCTTCCCTGTCTGCCGGTGGAGCCTCGTCGCGTCCACCGGCAGCATATCATATTTTTATTCTGCAACCGCCAACATAGCGGCCGATAACAAAGCTCCAGCAGCACCCAATCCAGCGAACACAGTGGGCATGAACCACCATGGCGGACGGCGTTTGCTGCGGTGCGATCGCCTTCGGACCATCAAAACCTCCTGCCCGACGATTTAACGGAGTTAGCGTTATATCAGGACAGGCGGAGCACGTGCATGTGGGCGATAGGAAATGGTCCTTCGAACACGCGACGCTCTCGCAATGTTTATTCTCGGAAGCGGGCGCGAACCCCAGACAAAGACCAGCATCGCCATTGCGAATACCAACCATTGCATGCCCGGAGTAATCGGCGGACTGCTATCCCCGCGGTCTGGCAGCGCGAGGCGCTCACCTGAAGGAATCGACTGAGTTCGAGCTTTCAAAACCACGCCAGTGGTTGCAGGATTGAAAGCAGACCCAGTTAACTTGCTTGACGGCGGCCCCAAGGGAGTGAGGGCGCTCAACAACGCAACGCTTATCGCCATCAACAGGGTCAGCATGAAGAGCAGCCTGCCGCTCATGCATTGTGTCCTGTCAGATTGGGCTTCATGCGCGGCAAGTTTCCTTTCGAAACCGGAGATAGGCGTCAGCCCGCGCAAAAACCACCCCTTAGAATAGGGCATCGCAGTTGACAGAAGCGAGTCAGTCCACTACCGGGCCACATTCCCGCGCGGGTCATCAGGGCTTCATGTCCTCGGCGATCTGCGTAAAGCAGATTTGAACGAGAAGAGAAGAGCCATGTTCGCAGTCGTGCGCACGGGCGGCAAGCAATATCGCGTCGCCGCCGGAGACAAGATCGTCGTCGAGAAGCTGGCCGGTGAGGCCGGTGACAAGGTGACGCTGGATGACGTCCTGTTCGCCGGCGAAGGCAGCGACGTGAAGGACGCCAGCAAGCTGACGGTCGCCGCAGAGATCATAGCGCAGGCGAAGGGCGAAAAGGTCATCGTTTTCAAGAAGCGTCGTCGGCATAACTACCGCCGCCGCAACGGCCACCGCCAGAATCACACGATCCTGAAGATCGTGTCGATCGCCTGAGCCGCAGTCCAGTTTCGAGGAGTTTGAGTCATGGCACATAAAAAAGCTGGCGGTTCATCGCGTAACGGTCGCGATTCGGAATCGAAGCGCCTTGGCGTGAAGAAGTTCGGCGGTCAGGAAGTGATCGGCGGCAACATCATCATTCGCCAGCGCGGCACCCGCGTATATCCCGGCCGCAATGTCGGCATGGGTAAGGACCACACCCTCTTCGCCTTGGGCGAAGGTCGCGTGGTATTCCACACTGGCAAGCTCGGCCGCAAGTATGTGTCGGTCGACGCCATGGCTGAAGCAGCCGAATAACGGACGATCAATGATGGATCGTCCCTCATCATCGGGGCGATCCTTCCGGAAAATGGTTTTGAACCGTCTCCGGTAATCCGAGGGAAATAAGGGGCGCCCCATCCAGGGAGCGCCCCTTTTTCTGTTCGGCGGCACCTCCCCTCATTTTCCCTCAAACCTCTGGAACCCTGGGGCTTCTCGCGCGTCATGCGGGCGGGGCTCAGCCAGAGGAAACAGTCGTCAAGCCGTAACTTTTTGCGGCCATTGGCGTGTCGATCAGAGGAGAGATTTTCAAATGTTCGCCCGCACCCCCCGCCTGCTCCTGAGACCCGGTTGGATGGAAGACGCATCCGCACTGGTCGAGGCGTTTGGCGATCCGGCGGTTCTGCGCAACCTGACGCGCGCGCCAGCGTCCTATGGCATCGATGAAGCGCGCCATTTTCTCTCGCTTCCCCAGGACAGCCGCCTGCCCCGCCTTCTCGCCTTTTCCCGCACCCGCGGCGCACCACGTCTTGTCGGCGGCTGCGGCGTTCAATTGGGCGAAAATGGAACCCCCGAACTGGGTTATTGGATAGCGCGGCCTTACTGGGGCCTCGGCTTTGCCACTGAAGCAGCGAGCGCGGTATTCAACATGGCACGGGCATCGGGAGTCAGCGGAATACGCGCGTCGCATTTCACCGATAATCCTGCATCGGGGAACGTGCTCCGCAAGATCGGTTTCCGCCACACCGGCCGAGTCGAACGACGCTACAGCCCCGCTCGCGGCGCGATGGCTGATTGTCTGGTTTTCGAAGAAGGTGTGGTAGGACGAATGACGGTCGATCCCGCCATGGACCTTTATCAGGATGCAATGCCCGCCCTCGCGGCCTGAATGAATAGCGTGGACGGCGCCTATAGGCGCCGTCTCGCTGGCAAATAGCTGGTTTGTCGTCGTCAGCAGACGGCGAGGTTTAATTCCGCATCATAAGCGGCTATGGGCCAGCCCATGCATTTTCTGGATCAGGCGAAGATTTACATTAAGTCCGGCTGGGGTGGCCCCGGTGCGGTCAGCTTTCGGCGTGAAAAGTACGTCGAATATGGCGGACCCGACGGTGGCAACGGCGGCAAGGGCGGGGATATTATCTTCGAAGCGGTGGCTGGCCTCAACACCCTGATCGACTTTCGCTACACTCAGCATTTTAAGGCACAGCGGGGAATGCCGGGGGCAGGCAAGAATCGTTACGGAGCGGGCGGAAACGATCTGGTCATCAAGGTACCTGTCGGCACGCAAATTCTGTCGGATCCTCAACCCATAGAGGGTACGGAGGATGAGGATGGCTATCCGGAATATGAGGACCAGGAACTGCTCGCCGATTTTACGGAAGTTGGGCAGCGCCTAGTCCTGTTGCGAGGCGGCGACGGGGGCCGTGGCAACCTATCCTACAAAACAAGCACTAACCGTGCACCGCGCCAGCATGGGACGGGTTGGCCGGGGCAGGAAATGTGGGTGTGGCTGCGCCTTAAGCTGCTTGCTGACGTCGGCTTGGTCGGGATGCCGAATGCGGGCAAGTCAACTTTCATCAACCAAGTAACCAACACAAATGCCAAGGTCGGGGCCTATGCTTTCACAACGACCAAGCCACAGCTCGGCGTCGTAACGCATCGTGACAGGGAGTTCGTGCTGGCAGATATCCCCGGCCTGATCGAAGGCGCGGCGGATGGCGCAGGCATTGGGGACCGATTCCTGGGCCACATTGAGCGCTGCCGAGTGCTGCTGCACTTGATTGATGCCACTGGAGACGATCCGGTGGAACAGTTCCGCATCGTCCAGGACGAACTGGAGGCCTATGGTGAGGGACTGGCCGACAAGCCACAGATTGTTGCCCTCAACAAAGGCGATCTGCTCGGACAAGAATTGATGGAGGATCTGGCCGCGCAGTTCCGGCGCGAGGCTGGCGTGAGCAAGATCTTCATCATCTCGGGCGCAACTGGCGAAGGCGTGCAGCCGTTGCTGGATGCCATCCTGCCTTTATTGGAGCAAGGGAAGGCCGACGACGAAGGAACGACGGGCGATGAAGACGACACCACATGGTCGCCGATTTGACAGCCATTCTTTCCCCGACCCTCTGTGGCGTTCCAAGCGAACGGACCTGATCGCGTGACCTCCCTTCTCTTGGGTTTCCCTCCCTCTCAAATACGGCGGCTGGTCATCAAGATCGGCTCAGCCTTGCTTGTCGATAGTGATGGGCAGGTTCGTGAAGCATGGCTCCGCACGCTAGTGGACGACGTTGCCGCTCGCAAAAGCGCAGGGCAGCAGATCATCATCGTATCATCGGGCGCCATCGCGCTGGGCGCTCGGCGGCTAAAGCTGCCCAAGGGCGGCCGAGGCAGCCTTGAGGATGCTCAGGCAGCGGCTGCTACAGGCCAAATTGCGCTATCCCAGTGCTGGGCAAGCCTGTTACAGGAAAAGGGGATCACTGCTGCTCAGATGCTGGTGACTCTGGACGATCTTGAACATCGACGACGCTATCTCAATGCGTCGGCAACCCTGGAAAGATTGATTACGCTGGGTGTCGTGCCCGTCGTCAATGAAAATGACAGCGTGGCGACCGCCGAGATCCGTTTCGGCGACAATGACCGTCTGGCGGCGCGCATCGGACAGGCAGCACGGGCCGACGCAGTCGTGCTGCTTTCTGACGTCGACGGGCTTTACACCGCCAACCCGCATGTCGATGCGAGCGCCATGTTGATAGATACAATTGAGCGCATCGATGCGCGGATCGCAGGGATGGCGGACGGGGGATCGGCCTCAGGGATGGGGTCTGGGGGTATGACCTCCAAGATTGAAGCCGCGCGGATTGCAACCGGGGCCGGAGCCCATCTGGCGATCATTTCCGGGAAGGTCGAGGCGCCGCTGTCTCATTGGGCAAATGGCGGCAAGGGGTCGATCTTCATTGCCGCTCCGGCAAAGCGGGCGCGGAAAGGCTGGCTGGCTGGCCGACTGACTGTTCGCGGTCGCATCGTCGTTGACGCGGGCGCGGAGAAGGCGTTGGATCGCGGCAACAGCTTGCTGCCCGCAGGCGTAGCCCAGGTAGAGGGCGCCTTTGTTCGGGGAGACGTCGTCGACATCGTTGCGCCGGATGGACGAGTGATCGCGCGCGGGCTGAGCGAATATGATAGCGAGGAAGCGGCGCGGATCGCGGGCAAGCGCAGTGAGGATATCGCAGCGCTACTCGGCCATCTTCCGCGATCCGTGCTTGTTCATCGCGATCAGATGGCAATGGTCTGACATTCCATGAAATTGCGCATTGCCATGACGGGCGCGACAGGTTTTGTCGGCGCCGAAACGCTGAATCAGGCGCTTGACGCTGGTCATCATGTGACAGCCATCACCCGGAAAGCGCAGCCACCGCGCGCCCGGTTGAAGTGGGTGCCTGGATCGCTTGAAGATCGTGCAGCGCTCAACACGGTGGTGCGTGACGCGGATGTGGTAATTCATATTGCAGGTGTCGTGAACGCCCGGGATCGCGATGGCTTTGAGGCTGGCAACGCTCGTGGCACTATGGCCGTGGTCGATGCCATGCGGCAGCGTGGCGTGCGGCGGCTGGTGCATGTCTCATCGCTGGCCGCGCGCGAGCCGAAACTGTCTGACTATGGATGGTCGAAGGCTCTCGCCGAACGTCATGTCAAGGCAAGCGGACTTGACTGGACGATCGTGCGACCGCCCGCAATCTACGGTCCGGGTGATCGGGAAATGCTCGAGCTGTTTCGCATGGCCAGGCGGGGCATCATGTTGCTGCCTCCCGGTGGACGGCTATCGTTGATTGAGGTCAGCGATCTTGGTCGACTGCTGCTGCAGCTTGCTGGCGAGACGGAGATCAGCCTTGCTCACTGTTACGAAGCTGATGACGGGACCCCTGGGGGGTGGGACCACCTGGACTTTGGGCAGGCCATTGGCCGGGCAGTCGGCAAGGATGTGCGAACCTTTGCCACCCCTAACTGGGCACTGAGCTTGGGTGCCCGGCTGGACCGCCTGTTACGAGGCAAAAGCGCAAAGCTGACGCAGGATCGTGTCAGCTATTTCTGTCATCCCGACTGGGTAGTGACCAAGCGCAAGCAGCCTCCCAAAAAGCTGTGGGTGCCTCAGGTTTCCACTGAAGATGGGCTCAAGGCAACTGCCGAAGCCTATCGTATCAAAGGCTGGCTATAAACGATCACTGATTGCTTTCGACTGACGGTTTTCTGGAGCGGCGTTCGGCTACGAATTCGCTGATCGCTTGCCCGCTGGCGTTTAGCAGTGGATAAGTGCGCGCGTCGGACAGCCAATCCGGACGGCGCTCGCCGCTGCCGTAGAATGTGTCGTAGACGAGGCTGAAGGCCAGGAAAACGAGAGTTGCGCCGATCAATCCCTTGATTGCGCCAAAGCCGCCGCCGAGAACGCGATCGACCGGACCCAGGATAGATTGGCGCGTGCGGCGGCCGATGGCGTGGGCGAGGAGTTTTCCTGCGCCGAAGGTGACGCCGAAAACCAGAATGAATGCAAGAATTGCCGCGCCTCCAGTCGTGCCGACGAAGGGGGTGAGGAGTTCGGTGGCGGACGCGTGGAAGAGGCGGATGGCGAAGATGCCAAGGACCCAGGCGATCAGCGACAGGGTTTCAAGAACAAAACCACGAAGCAAGCCCAAGACTGTGCAACCGCCGATGGCGAGGAGGACGAGGATATCGACGGCGTTCATGAGCGTCGGGCTATCCGCGGCCGAGCATCTGGTCAACCAGTTGGCTTAACGCGCGATAGCCGCTGACGGCGATCCCCTTCACCCCGTCGGCGACGGCAGACGGGACATAGGCGCGTTCGAAGCCGAGCTTTGCCGATTCGCGCAAACGCAGCGGCGCATGGGAAACCGGGCGGATTTCCCCCGAGAGCGCAATCTCGCCGAACAGCACCAGATCAGCGGGCACCGGCCGTTCCGCGAGCGCCGATATGAGCGCGGCGGCAACGGCGAGGTCAGCGGCGGGGTCGGACAGACGATAGCCGCCCGCGACATTCAAATAGACTTCGCATGTCGAGAAGCTGAGGCCGCAGCGTGCCTCCAGCACGGCAAGGACCATGGCGAGACGGCCGCTATCCCAGCCCACCACCGCGCGGCGTGGCGTGGCACCGCTGGACAGACGAACGACGAGGGCCTGGATCTCGACCAGAACTGGCCTTGTGCCCTCCAGCGCGGGAAAGACCGTCGCTCCGGTCACGGTTTCGTCGCGATGGGTAAGAAACAAAGCCGACGGGTTTGCGACTTCTTCCAACCCCTCCGCCACCATCGCGAAAACGCCGATCTCATCCGTCCCGCCGAAGCGATTCTTGATCGCACGCAGGATGCGATATTGATGGCTGCGTTCGCCTTCGAAGCTCAGCACCGTGTCGACCATATGCTCAAGCACACGCGGCCCGGCGATGCTGCCATCCTTGGTCACATGACCCACAAGAATGACGGCGGTGCCGCGCTGCTTGGCGAAGCGGATCAGTTCCTGGCTGGAGGCCCGCACCTGGCTGACAGTGCCAGGCGCACCTTCGATCAGGTCGCTGTGCATCGTCTGGATCGAATCGATGACGAGCAACGCAGGCGGCTCCCCCTCCCCCAAGGTGGTCAATATGTCGCGGACGGAGGTCGCACTGGCAAGCTGCACTGGCGCGCTGCCAAGGCCGAGGCGCTGCGCTCTGAGGCGGACCTGATCCGCCGCTTCCTCCCCGCTGATATAGGCAACAGCCAGACCGCGCGCGGCAATGCGGGCAGCTGCCTGAAGCAACAGGGTGGACTTGCCGATGCCAGGATCACCGCCAATCAGCGTGGCTGATCCGGGAACGATGCCGCCGCCCAGCGCGCGGTCGAACTCGGCAATCCCGGTGCTTGTCCGCTGGGGCAGCTCAACCTGGCTGTTCAGCCCGACAAGCGTCAGCGCGCGTCCGCCGCTTTGCAGATCATGACGCGCGGAAAAGATGGTCTCGGCCACTTCCTCGACAATGCTGTTCCATTCGCCGCAGTCGTCGCATTGCCCCTGCCATCGGGACGACAGGGTGCCGCATTGCTGGCAGACGAATTTGCGCTTTGCCTTGGCCATGAGGGTGCTATGGCTCGCGAGAGCGAACGTTTCAAGAACAAATAAGCGCCCTGAGCGGCCCTCTCTTCCAGGATCGCGTGGCATGAATATGAGAACGCTGCCCGAGCGCGCTGGAAACTCACGCTGATGTGGCGCATTGTTTCGCCATGAAGTCCTTACGCGTCGCCAGCTACAACATCCGCAAAGCCATTGGCACCGACCGCCGCCGCAATCCCGAGCGAGTGCTGGAGGTGCTGGGCGAACTGGACGCCGACATCATCGCACTTCAGGAAGCAGACCGCCGCTTTGGCGTGCGCACGGCGGCCATTCCGCCCTGGCTGCTGGAATCGTTAAGCCCTTACAAGCCGGTGCCGCTGAATGTGCAGGTCGATTCTATGGGGTGGCACGGCAACGCGATCCTGGTGCGGAAGGAAGCCGAAATCCGCACCTACGACGTGCTGCACCTGCCCTGCCTGGAACCACGCGGCGCGACCATGGCGGAGGTGGAATTGGGCAAGGCGAAGCTGCGCGTCTTTGGCATGCATCTCGACCTGTCGGGGTTGTGGCGGCGCAAGCAGGCGGCGGCGGTCATTCACGCAGCGGCCCAGCGGGAAGCAATGCCGACGATATTGATGGGCGACCTGAATGAATGGAGCGCCAACCGCGGATGTCTGGCGGACTTTGCCCGGCATTATGATTTTGCCCCGTGCGGGCGGAGTTTTCACGCACGCCGGCCCGTGGCGCAGCTCGACCGGATCATGCATTGCGGTCAATTGAAGCTGATGGACAGCGGCGTGCATGACAGCGCGGCAGCCCGCAAGGCTTCTGATCATCTGCCGATCTGGGCGGAGTTCCGGCTATGAGGTGGCGCGACGCATGAAGGAACGCGAACTTCGACTGGCGCTGGTCTGCTATGGGGGGATCAGCCTTGCCGTCTACATGCACGGCATCACCAAGGAAATCTGGCGGCTGGCGCGGGCGAGCCGGGGGTTTCATGACGGCACTCCGAGCAGCGAGGGCAGCGAGGCGGTCTACAGGAAGCTGCTGGAGGACCTGGAGGCGGAAAGCGGCGTCCGGTTGCGTGTGATGCCGGACATCATCGCGGGGGCTAGCGCTGGCGGGATCAACGGCATATTTCTGGCGCAGGCGATCGAGACGGGTCAATCGCTGGAACCGCTTACCGACTTGTGGCTGGAAAACGCCGATGTAGAGCGGCTGTTGGATCCCGACGCTCGTCCAGCAAGGCGCATCAGCAAATTCTGGGCCACCCCGCTGGTATGGATGGCAGCGCGGCGGCCTGGCGACACGGTCGAGCGCACAGTGGCGCCGGACACGCGCGAAGAGGTGCGGCAGAAGCTGTCCCATTTCATTCGGTCCAGATGGTTCGAGCCGCCCTTTGGCGGCGAGATCTTCACGGCGATGCTGCTGGACGCCTTCGATGCGATGGAGGCGGCCGAGCGAGGGCCGCCGTTGCTGCCGGATGGACATCCCCTCGACCTGTTCGTCACGGTCACCGATTTTGAGGGTCACCCCCAGAGCCTGACCCTCAACAGCCCGCCTCAGGTGGTGGAAACCGAGCATCGTCTGTCCGTCGGCTTCCGCGCGCGCGGGCGTGGCGACCGCCTGTTCGCTGATCCAGCGGAGTTGGTATTCGCCGCACGCGCCACAGCGAGTTTCCCGGGCGCCTTCCCGCCATTCACCGTGCGGGAACTGGATCATGTGCTGAGGCAGCGCCACCGCGCCTGGCCGACCCGCGATACTTTTCTAGCCCATGCGCTGCCCCGCCATTGGGCGCGGGGCAATGCAGAAGACGCGATACTGATCGATGGGTCGGTGCTGGCCAACGCACCCTTCGCACAGGCGATCGGCGCCCTGCATAATCGCCCGTCGCGTCGCGAGGTCGACCGGCGTTTCGTCTATATCGATCCCAAGCCGGGTCAACGATCGATCCGGTTCAATCGGGAGGGCGAGCAGGAAGACGCAACGCCAGAGGACAAGTCTCAATTGCCTGGTTTCTTCCGCACCATATTCGGTGCGTTAAGCGACATTCCACGCGAGCAGCCGATCCGCGACAATCTGGAAGCGATCGACCGGCATTCTTCGCGCATCCGGCGAATGGTCCGCATTTTGAACGCGCTGAGGCCCGGGATCGAAGCGGAGGTGGAAAACACGATCGGCGGCATGCTGTTCCTGGATCGCCCGACGCCCGCGCGCTTGTCCGCGTGGCGCGCCAAGGCACAACTACGCGCAGCAAGTTCGGCAGGTTTCGCTTTTCCGGCCTATGGCCATTTGAAACTGTCAGGCATCGTCGAGGAACTTGCCGCCCTGCTGTTCCGCCTCAGCGACGAAGATAGTCCGATGATGCGGGAGAATTTCCGTCAGGCATTGTGGTCGCATGCCCGCAAGATCGGGGCGGACAAGCTGACCGAGAATGTCGGGGCGGCTTCTCCCCCGGTGGCCTTTTTTCGCACCCATGACCTCAGTTTTCGTATCCGGCGCATGCGGTTTCTGGCTCGGCGACTGGCGGAAACATTGGAGATCGACTCGCAGGCTGACGCGGCCGCGATCCAGAAGATGCATGATGCCATTTATCAATCGATCGCGCATTACACGGAATGCGAGGGCACAGATTTCTACAATGGCGCGATCCGGGCCGCAGCCAGAGACGTGCCGTCCGATCCCGCCGCCGCGCTGGATGCTATTGCGCAGGCCCGCGATCTGAAGGCACGGGATGATGTGGCCGACATGATGCTGGCCGAAGCGCTCGCCGGGCTTCCCAAGGCAGAGCGGCGGATCATGCTGCTCTCCTATCTCGGCTTTCCCTTTTACGACATCGCCACCCTACCGTTGCTCCAAGGCCACGCCATGGAAGAATATGATCCGGTGAAGGTGGACCGTATTTCCCCGGAGGATTGCAGCGCCATACGATCCGGCGGCGCTGACGCCACGTTAAAAGGCATTGAATTCAACAACTTTGGCGCATTTTTCAGCCGGGCCTACCGTGAAAATGACTATTTGTGGGGACGCCTTCATGGTGTCGAACGGCTGCTGGATATCGTAATTTCCACATTACCCGCAGCAAGCCGCCTATCGGAAGAACGCGTCCGCGATTATAGGCAAACCGCATTCATGGCGATTCTCGATGAGGAGGAACAGCGGCTGCCGCATGTCGCTGATCTCATTGCCATTTTGCGGGAGGAAATTGGTGGGCGCACGAGTGGGACTGCTTCCATTGGTGATGATGCTGGCGCTGATCGCCAGTTGTCGTGACGCGTCTGGCGATGCGGCGCTCGCGGACAATGCTTCCATCCCGGAACCCGTGCTTTCCGTTAATGCGATCGAAGGCGAGCCGATCGAAGTCGTAGCGGCGCCTCAGCGCCCCTCCGCCGAAGTAACCGTGCAGGCGCAGCCCGCGCCGCGCAGATCGCTCGACCTGCCCCCTTCTCCCGATGCTGCGCTGGCGATGCCCTTCCCGCAGGAAGTCACCAGCTTCATGGTCGATCGCGACAGTTGCGACCATTTCCGGGAAGAGGAACCCTATGATCGGGAGAGGCGCGTGTTCCTGACGGAAAGCATCGCGGAGCTATGCACCGGTACCGACGCGAAGCTCGCCATGCTGCGCCGCCGCTATGCCGGTGATCGGGCAGTGATCGCGGCGCTGCATGGCTATGAGGATCGCATCGAAGGCGAACCCTGACCTGCGTTTGCGTCGCCGCTCAGACGGAGAGCAGCGCGTCTATCGCCTTTGCAAGGCTGATATCACGACTTGAAAGGCCGCCGGCGTCATGCGTCGTGAGGGTGATGTCGACGCGATTATAGACATTGAACCATTCGGGATGGTGGTCCGCCTGTTCGGCCAGCAGCGCCACTCTGGTCATGAAACCGAACGCTTCGTTGAAATCAACGAAGGTGAAGCGCCGTTTGATACCCTCCGGATCAGCCACAAATGTCCATTCCGGGAGAGAAGCGAGCGCCTGCGCCCGTTCATCGCCGGACAGTTTACCAATCATGGCTCTATCCTCATAATATTGTTTCGCCTATGTCGCAGCCATGTCAGACGCCGGTCAACCCCCTCTTTTCGCGCCAACCGTGGGGCAGATCGAACGACTGGCGCTTGAGGCGTTGGGGCGATTGCCCGACCCTTTCCGATCGCATCTGTCCAATGTCCTTTTGTTCGTAGAGGAATTCGCCGACGAACGGATCTTGAAGGAGATGGAGATCGATGACCCGTTCGGGCTGACCGGGCTTTACAGCGGGCGGCCCGTGGGGGAGCCCGAACAGACGGGGGACAGCCCGCCCACGGTGCATCTTTTTCGGCGGCCATTGCTGGATGAGTGGGTGGAAACAGGCGTGCCTCTCGACGCGTTGATCACCCATGTGGTGGTGCATGAGATCGGCCATCATTTCGGGCTTACCGACGTGGACATGCAGGTATTGGAGGACATGGTCGCGCCATGAGCGACGTGGCGCTGCGGCTGTCGGGGATCGCCTGCGCGCGTGGCGGGCGGCTGCTGTTCCGTGGCGTGGACCTGGCGCTTGAGCCGGGCGGCAGCGCATTGCTGCGCGGGCCAAACGGGATCGGCAAGTCCAGCCTGATGCGCATTTGTGCGGGGCTGTTGCGGCCGATGGCGGGAACGATCGAGCGGCGCGGCAGGATCGCACTGGCGGACGAGCGACTGGCGCTGGATCTGGAAGAGCCTTTAGCGCACGCGCTGCGATTTTGGGCGCGGATCGACGGGGCAGATGGACGCGCGCTAGACGAGGCGCTGGAAGCAATGGCGCTGGGGCCGCTTGGCGGGATTCCGGTTCGGATGCTCTCTACCGGGCAGCGCAAGCGGGCGGCGCTGGCGCGGGTGATTGCAAGCGGCGCTGAGCTGTGGCTGCTCGATGAACCGGGCAACGGGTTGGATGATGCGTCGCTCGATCTGCTCGGAGCGGCGGTGGCCGCACATCTTGCCCGAGGCGGGATCGTAGTGGCGGCATCGCATCAGCCGCTGCCGATGGCGTCGCCCGTAGTGATCGACCTGGCCGCCTATGTCGCGGAGGAGGCGGCGTGAGGGTAATGGCGCTGTTGGTGGCGCGCGATTTGAGGCAGGCGTGGCAAGCGGGGGGACTGTGGTTGCCTGTGGCCTTCCTGCTTCTGGTGGCGAGCCTGTATCCCTTTGCGGTCGGGCCGGACGCGACGCTGTTACGGCGGTCGGGTGGCGGGATGCTGTGGATCGCCGCGCTGTTGGCGAGCCTGTTGCCCGTCGACCGCCTGGTCGCGCCTGATCGGGACGCGGGGGTGCTTGACCAGATTGCGTTACGCGGCGTGGGCGACGAAATGGTGATGCTAGCGCGACTGATTGCACATTGGCTGGGTTTCGGCCCCGCGCTGATGATCGCGACCCTGCCCGCGAGCGCGCTGCTGAAGCTGGATGGCGCGACGATCTGGATGCTGGAACTGGGGCTGCTGATCGGCACGCCAGCGCTGGCGGCATTAGGGTTGCTGGTAGCGAGTCTGACCGCTGGACTGCGGTCGAGCGGGGCATTAGCGGGCCTGCTGGCGCTGCCGCTCGCGGTGCCGTTGCTGATATTCGGCGCCGGAACATTGGGCGACGGCAGTGGAGCGGCGCTTAAGTTCCTGGGCGCGGCGTCGCTGCTGCTGGTTGCCATCACACCCTTCGCGGCGGGCGCTGCGATCAGGGCGGGGCGAGAATGAGCGAATGATAGGCTTTGCCGCCTCGCTCTTGTTCGTCCTGATCTGGTCGACCGGTTTCATTGTCGCGCGCGGAACGGTGCCGCACGGCGCTCCCGAACTGATCCTGAGCGCGCGCATGACCCTCACGGCGGTGCTGCTGGGATTTGTGGCGTGGCGTGCCGGGCAGAAGCTCCCCCGCGGCAAGCGACTGATGCTGCATCTGGCGGCAGGCGCGATGCTGCATGGGGTTTACCTGACCGTCAGCTGGTGGGCGGTGTATAATGGCATGCCCGCTGGCATCATGTCGTTGCTGGGGGCGCTGCAGCCGCTGATGGTGGCGGTGGCAAGCGCGTTCCTGCTGGGCGACCGCCTGCTTGCGCGCGGATGGGCGGGGCTGGCGATCGCCATTACGGGCGTGGCCTGCGTGCTGCTGCCCGCGATCGAAAGATCGGGCACGGGCGCGGTGCCGCTGCTGCCTGCGGTGGCGGGCTTGCTGTCCGTAATGGCGATGGCGGCGGGGACGCTGGTGCAGCGCGGTTCACTATCGGGCGATGGCATCTGGATTTCCGGTGCGGTCCAAAATGCAAGCGGGGCCGTCGTGGCGATCTCTGCTGCCTTGATTGCTGGGGAGACCCGCTGGGACGGCTCGCCGATCCTCTGGCTGGGGCTCGCCTGGTCCGTTCTCGGCCTGTCAGCGGGGGGCCTGTCACTGCTGGTGTGGCTCGTGCGGACGCAAGGTCCGACGCGCATGTCGATGCTGCTGCTGCTGGTCCCGCCGCTCGCTGCGGTGGAAGCCTGGCTGCTGTTTGGCGAGAAACTGGTACCGGTCCAGCTGACAGGCTTTGTGATGGCACTGACCGGAGTGCTGCTGGCCCGGTCGCAAGGCAAGCGGGAAACGGTTACCGAGCCGGCTTAAAGACAGATTGATTTTCGGATCATTCGAAGGGGACAAGAGTCCTTCGGCAAGCTCCGAGCGAACGGTGATAGCAATGCCCGCGCCTTGGCGGGGCGTGCCGCGCTGCTCGCTCGTAGCAGGCTCTCTGGCCTCAGACGTCCCGCAGCCGTTCATGATGACGGATCACCTCATCGATGATGAAGCGCAGGAATTTTTCCGTGAAATCGGGATCGAGATTGGCATCTGTGGCCAACTGACGCAGACGGCTGATCTGTCGCTCCTCCCGGCTCGGATCGGCGGGCGGCAACGCGCGGGTGGCTTTATATTCACCAACGGCCTGCGTGATCTTGAAGCGTTCCGCGAGCATGAACACCAGGGCGGCGTCGATGTTGTCGATGCTTTCGCGATACCGCTTTAAAGTGTCGTCCACGCTCGTCCCTTCCGAATATCCGCGCGCTTTTTGCCCCATCCGCCGCTCTGTGCAAGCTATTCCCGCTTGCTATCTGCATTTTGCACCGCCACATGGGCCGGGTCATGACCGCACCTGCCCACGGCCCCACCTCCGGCAATGTCCACCCCATCGGCGGCGCCAACGGCGCGCCTTCGCTGACCCCCATGATGGCGTTGGTCGCCGACGGCATGAACCATGTCAATGCGGTCATATTGGATCGGATGCAGTCGCGCATTCCGCTGATCCCCGAATTGGCGGGCCATCTGATCGCGGGCGGCGGCAAGCGGATGCGCCCGATGCTGACCCTGGCCTGCGCCCAGCTGGTCGGCTACGCCGGAAGCCGCCATTACAAGCTCGCCGCAGCGGTAGAGTTCATCCACACTGCGACACTGCTGCATGACGATGTGGTTGATGGATCGGGCCTGCGCCGAGGCCGCAAGACCGCCAATATCATCTGGGGCAACAGCGCCAGCGTGCTGGTGGGTGACTTCCTCTTCTCCCGCGCCTTTGAACTGATGGTCGAGGCGGAATCGCTCAAGGTGCTGAAGATCCTGTCGAACGCTTCGGCCGTCATTGCGGAGGGTGAGGTTAATCAGCTCACCGCCCAGCGCCGCATCGACACGAGCGAAGAGCAATATCTGGACATCATCGGCGCCAAGACCGCCGCGCTGTTCGCCGCCGCATGCCGCATATCCGCCGTCGTCGCGGACCGCGACGAGGCCGAGGAAAAGGCGCTGGATGTTTACGGCCGCAATCTCGGCATCGCTTTCCAGCTGATCGATGACGCGATCGATTATGAATCCGACGGCGCGACGATGGGCAAGGACGCAGGCGACGATTTCCGCGATGGCAAGGTGACGCTGCCGGTGATCCTCGCTTATGCGCGTGGTTCCGAAGAGGACCGCGCTTTCTGGAAGCAGGCGATCGCAGGAAATCGGGTGAGCGACGAGGATCTGGCGCGAGCGACCGGCCTGCTGCGCAAGACCGGCGCCATCGACGACACGCTCGCACGGGCACGGCTTTATGGCCAGCGCGCCATTGATGCGCTGGGCCGGTTCGATACGGGCAAGGCAAAGGCAGCGCTGACCGAAGCCGTCGAATTCGCCATCGCCCGCGCCTATTGAGGAACAGGCACGCGCCAATCGTATAGGCGTGCGAGTGCCCATAGTTCCGACCTGGGGCGCGGCAGAGGCTGAAGCGGACGCGCATGGACATCATATTATCTCCTGAAACGCTGGCCTTTCTGATGACGGCAGCTCTGATTGCCGGGTGCATCGACGCAATGGCTGGCGGCGGCGGGCTGATCTCCCTGCCTGCCCTGCTGGCGGCGGGCGTGCCGCCAGTTGCGGCCGTGGGCACCAACAAGCTGCAGTCCTCATTGGGCACCTTTGGCGCTTGCGTCGCCTATGCGCGCGCCGGGCACATGGATCTGAAGGCCTATCGCTGGCCGATCTTCGCGGCCTTCATCGGATCAGTGGGTGGTGCGTGGCTGCTGCAACGCGTCGATCCGGGGATATTGGCGGGATTGATGCCGGCGTTACTGATTGCGCTGGCAGGCTATTTCGCTTTCTCCCCCCGGATCAGCGAAATGGATCGGCACAGCCGGATGGGATTGGCAGGGCTAAGCCTGTTGATCGGCGCCATCGGCTTTTATGACGGCTTCTTTGGACCGGGGGCTGGGGCATTTTACGCGACCATTTTCCTGGCGCTGGGCGGACTGGGCCTGGTTCGCGCCACGGCTCAGACGAAGGCCGCCAATCTTGCCAGCAATGTCGCGGGCCTGCTGACGATGATCGCGGGGGGCCATGTCGTCTGGATCGCAGGCCTCGCCATGGCTGTCGGTAGCATCGCTGGGAGCCAGATAGGATCGCGCCTGGCCATGCGATTCGGCAGCAAGCTGATACGGCCGCTGTTGATCATCATGTCGCTGGGGCTGACCGCAAAGATGCTGCTCGACGCCAACAACCCTATCCACCAACTGCTTTTCGGGTAAGGCCTCTCCTCATCGCTGCATGATGTGGTCGAGCATCTGACTTTCGCAGCAGGATTGCGCCGGATGCCGATTGCGGCGAGAGGAGCAAATCATGAGCGCCGCCCTGCCCATCCACGATGTTCTCCCTCATCTGCTGAGTAGCCTGCGCGCCAGGAACAGCGCAGTCCTGGTAGCGCCGCCCGGAGCGGGCAAGACGACAGCCGTCGCTCCCGCCTTGCTGGATGAGCCGTGGTGCACGGGGCAGGTGCTGCTGCTATCGCCCCGCAGGCTGGCAGCGCGCGCGGCGGCTGAACGGATAGCGGAACTGATGGGCGGCGTGCCGGGCGGGATCGTCGGTTATGCCACGCGGATGGACAGCAAGCAGTCGGCCGCGACCCGCCTGCTCGTCCTCACTGAAGGGATTTTCGTCCGCCGGATCCAGGATGATCCGGAGCTTGCGGGCGTATCAGCTGTCCTGTTCGATGAAGTGCATGAGCGGAGTTTGGATAGCGACTTCGGGCTGGCGCTGGCTCTGGATGCGCAGGCGGCGCTGCGTCCTGACCTGCGCATCGTGCCGATGTCGGCGACGCTGGACGGTGCGCGCTTTGCCGCGTTGCTGGACGATGCGCCGGTGCTGGAGCGCGAAGGACGCATTCAGCCGCTTGAACTGCGGCACATCGGCCGCATGGCGGAAAAGCGGATTGAAGATGAGATGGCCGCGGCCGTGCGGCGGGCGCTGGCGGAAGAGGCGGAGGGCGACCTGCTCGCGTTCCTGCCCGGCGTGGCAGAGATTGAGCGAACGGCTGAGCGGCTGGAGGGGGTGAGCATCGAACTGCATCGGCTGCACGGCAGCCTGGACCCGGCAGCGCAGCGTGCCGCCATTCGCCCTTCGCGGGACGGGCGGCGCAAGGTGATCCTTGCCACGTCAATCGCTGAAACCAGCCTGACCATCGATGGGGTGAGGATCGTGATCGACTCCGGCCTTGCGCGACGGCCACGCTATGATCGGGCGGCGGGGGTGACGCGGCTGGTAACGGAGCGGGCGAGCCAGGCGGCTGCGACCCAACGCGCGGGGCGTGCGGCACGGCAGCGGCCGGGCGTCGCCTATCGCTTGTGGGAAGCGGCTGCTACGGCGGGGATGCCGCCTTTCGACCCGCCCGAAATATTGGAAAGCGACCTTTCCAGCCTGCTGCTCGATTGCGCGCTGTGGGGGGTGAGCGACCCGGCCAGCCTGCGCTGGCTCGACCCACCGCCGCGTGCTGCCCTGGATGAGGCGCGCAAGCGGTTGACGGTGCTGGAGGCACTGGACGAGGATGGGCCGATAACGGTGCATGGAAGGGCACTGGCGCGGCTACCGGTGGAGCCGCGGATCGGGCACATGCTGGTTCGCGCGGGCGAATTGGGGCTGGCCGAAGTAGCAGCGGAGGCCGCGGTGCTACTGGGAGAGCGTGGTATTGGCGGGCAGGACGTGGACCTGTCGCAACGGCGCCTGCGCTGGCGACGGGAAAGCGGCAAGAGGGCCGATGCGGCTCGCGCAATGGCCAAGCGCTGGGCCAAGCTGGTGGCGTCCACATCGAAAGCGGCGGCGGGCGAGCATGATGCGGGGCTATGTCTTGCGCTGGCCTTTCCTGACCGCTTGGCCAAGCGGCGATCCGCCGATGGTGCGGATTGGGCCAGCGTTGGCGGGCGCGGCTTCCGGCTGGATCCGCTGAGCCCACTCGCGCGAGAGGCGTGGCTTGCGGTGGGAGAGGTGCAGGGCAGCGCGGCCGGTGCGCGCATCCTCTCTGCCGCACCCATCAGCGAAGCGGAAGTGCTGCGCCTCTTCAGTGGGCGAATAAAGGAGCATCGGACAGTGCGGTTCCGAGCCGACACCGGCGGCATCGAGGCTCTGCGCGAGAGGCGATTGGGCGCGGTGCGGCTGACGTCGGGATCGGATGACCGACCGGACGGGGATGCCGTCGTTGCGGCTTTGCTGGAGGGCGTCAGGCAGGGTGGGCTCGACATGCTGCCTTGGTCGGAAGCGGCGCGATCACTGCGGATGCGGGCGGGCTTTGCGGGCGTGGAGGCGTTGTCGGATGCTTCGTTGCTGGCAACGCTCGACGATTGGCTGGCGCCGTTGCTCGCGGGAAAGCGGCGCTTGTCGGACATCGACCGGTCGCAACTGTCCGGCATTCTTGAGGGCCTGATCGGCTGGGATGGCAAGCAACAGCTGGACCGCCTGGCTCCTCCGGCATTTCAGTCGCCCGCCGGGAGCAGTCATGAGATCGACTATGCAGCCGAGGGAGGCCCTCGCGTAGAGCTTCGGGTGCAGGCATTGTTCGGCCTGGCCGAGCATCCGGTGGTCGGCAGCGAGCGCATTCCGCTGGTCCTGTCCCTCACCTCGCCCGCAGGGCGGCCGATCCAGACGACTCGCGACCTGCCCGGTTTCTGGGCGGGAAGCTGGAGCGCGGTCGCAAAGGAGATGCGTGGACGCTATCCGCGGCACCCCTGGCCCGACGATCCAGCCGGCGCCGCAGCCACGCTCCGCACGAAACGTGCCGATGCCCGCGCCAAGCCTTGACTTCCGGCCGCCCGCTGGTGCAACGGACGGATCGCCCTTCCCAGGAGTTTGACGCGATAATGGCTGCGCGCATCTACCAAATTCAAAAGAACGCTCTCCAGTCCGGCAAGGCACGGACCGATAAATGGGTTCTGGAATTTGCGCCGAGCGAGGCGAAGAAGCCGGACCCACTGACCGGCTGGGCCGGATCGGGTGATACGCAGAGCCAGGTGAAGCTGACCTTCCCTTCGCTGGACGCGGCGCGTGCCTATGCCGACAAATATGAGATCGGCTACACCTTCATTCCGACGCCGCCAAAGACGCTGAAGATTCAGGCATACGCCGACAATTTCCGCTAAGCGCGCGCAAGGCAGCTCATAATCGGGCGCGATGCTGCCCGATTGACGCCTTATTCCCTTGCCAAAGGGCGGGAGTTGGGGGCAAAAACCGCCCTTTCATGGGAAAGCTTTGAACAGATCATGACGGATCGCCAGCAGATTTTCGACAGCATCGCCGCGCAGATCGCGCCTTTCAACAAGAAGGGCGTCGACCTCAGCGAAGCGACGACCTTCGCGGGCGACCTGGAGTGGGACAGCCTCACCGTCATGGATTTCGTTGCGGCGATCGAGGATGAGTTCGACATCATCATCACCATGAACATGCAGGCTGAGATCGAAAATATCGGTCAGCTTGTGGACGCTGTGGCGAAGTTGAAGGGCTGATCCAGCCTCACATCCGGTCGGATCGAACTGGTTTGGCTTTGCGCAGGACTGGCGATCGAGAAGACGGGGCAAGATTGCTCGACTGACGCATCTCGACTTGTTCGATGCTGCTCGAACCCAAACGGAAATATACATGACTGACGCCGTAGAGACCGCAACCGACGCCCATACGCCCGCTGAAGTCGCCGGCGCACGCGACCTCTTTTCCAAATTTGATGCGCTGATTGCCGAGCGCGAAGCGCTGCTGGCGACCGGCGTCCGAGACCCCTTCGCGATCGTCATGGACGAGGTGAAATCGCCCACTCAGGCAGTGATCAAGGGCAAGGACACGATCCTGCTTGGCACCTATAACTATATGGGCATGACTTTCGATCCCGATGTCGTTGCAGCGGGCAAGAAGGCGCTGGACGAATTCGGTGCGGGAACGACCGGCAGCCGCGTGCTCAACGGCACCTATCAGGGGCACAAGGAAGTCGAAGACGCGCTCCAGGAATTCTACGGCACATCGGGCGCCATGGTCTTTTCGACTGGCTACCAAGCAAATCTTGGCATGATTTCGACGCTGGCCGGTAAGGGCGACTATGTCGTGCTGGACGCAGACAGCCACGCGTCCATCTATGACGGCTGCTTCCTTGGCGATGCTGACATCGTCCGGTTCCGCCACAACAGTGTCGAGGATCTGGACAAGCGCCTCGGCCGCCTGCCTGCTGATGCGCAGAAACTGGTGGTGCTGGAAGGCGTCTATTCGATGCTGGGCGACGTTGCCCCCCTGCCCGAGATGGTGGCTGCGGTGCGCAAGCATGCCAACTGCATGATCCTGGTGGACGAAGCGCACGGCATGGGCTTTTTCGGCGCGAATGGCCGCGGTGTGTATGAAGAACAGGGCGTCGAGAAGGACGTCGATTTCGTTGTCGGCACTTTCTCCAAGTCGGTCGGCACGGTGGGCGGCTTTTGCGTGTCGAACCACCCCAAGTTCGAAGTGCTGCGCCTTGTCTGCCGTCCCTATGTCTTTACCGCCTCGCTGCCGCCAAGCGTCGTCGCCACCGCCGCGACGTCCATCCGCAAGCTGATGCACGCAGGCGAGAAACGCGCACATCTGTGGAAGAACAGCCAGCGGTTACACAAAGGTCTTGCCGATCTTGGCTTCAAGCTGGGCACGGAAACGCCGCAGTCCGCGATCATCGCCGTCATCCTCACTGACCAGGCACAGGCGGTCGCGATGTGGCAGGCGCTTCTGGAACTGGGGCTATACGTCAACATGGCTCGTCCTCCGGCCACTCCGGCAGGGACCTTCCTCCTTCGGTGTTCGCTTTGCGCCGAACATAGCGACGAACAGGTCGGCCAGATCATCGGCATGTTCGAGGCGGCGGGCAAAGCCACGGGCGCTATCGCCTGATCACGCGAGACTGGGGGCCGGCAAGGACGGCCGAGCGAGCGGGTGACAACATAGGTAATTGCCCGGGGCCTTTTTGTGCCTTGATATTTTCGCGGTTATGCTGTTCGTCTTAGATCAGGGGCTGATGGCAGACGGCTATTACATGGACGACCAGGATTCTGGCTGGCGGGCTGCGGTGCGACGCTCTCTTCCGCTCGTCCTCGTGATATTGCTTATAGGGTCCTTGGGCACCCTCCTCTACAGCGCCAGTAGCGCGTCGCGCGACCATGAGCGAGCGCTCCAGGAACAACGCCGCAGCTTCGAGATCATCGCGCTCGCCCGTGCATTCGAGGCGAAAACCGCACGCGCCGAGGTGACACTGGCGCGCTATGTTATTAGCCTGGATCCAGACGTGGGCCGCCTTTTTCAGGATCAATGGCGCACTGCATCCAGCCAGCTCAAGCTACTGAAATACGCCACCCGTCGGTCTGATTGGCAGCGCGCGAACGTACGAGAACTGCGAGAAGCGTTTGAGCAGCGGGGCAAGACGTTAAGCGAAATCGGGCTGCGCACAACCTATGACCAGAAGATGGCGGCATTGGCGCAGTTCCATCGCGCCGGCCGTTCGGAAGATCTGAAGCATATCACGGCATTGCTCGACCGGGTGATCCAGGCGGAAAATGCCCGGCTGCAGGAGCGCAGCCTGGCCGTCACGCTGGCGGGCAACCGGACACAATTTGTCGATCGCACGTCGAGACTTTTCGGACTTGTGCTGCTGGTATGCGTTCTCTTCGCGCTGTGGGTCGCGAACGCCGCCTATAGTGAGCGACGCATGGCGCGACGCATGGCTGAAACGGAATCAGAGCGGGCGGACAGGTTGGAAGAGGCTGTAGCGGCTCGCACAGCCGAGCTGTCCGATGCCTATGAGCGGTTGAAGACAGAAGCGTCGGAGCGCGCGGCCGCTGAGGAAAATCTGCGCCAGATACAAAAGATGGACGCTGTCGGACAGCTGACCGGCGGCATCGCCCATGACTTCAACAATATGCTGGCGGTCGTGGTCGGCGGATTGGAACTGGCCAAGCGCAGGCTGCGCCTGAAACCGCAGGAGGCGGCGCGTCATCTGGACAATGCGATGGAGGGCGCAAACCGGGCCGCTGCCCTCACCCGCCGCCTGCTTGCCTTTGCCCGGTCAGAGCCGTTGCTTCCCAGCGCGGTCGATGTTGACACGCTGGTCGGCGGCATGGGCGAACTGATCGACCGGTCGATCGGCGATCAGATCATCGTCTCGATCGACCAGCAGGCGAAAGGCTGGCGCATCTTCGTCGATCAGCATCAAATGGAAAATGCAGTGCTGAACCTGTGCGTCAATGCGCGCGACGCGATGGAAGGTCGCGGGCACCTGCTGATCCGTACCGGGCAGGCACATCTGGCGAACAACGAAATCGGCGAATGCGCCGAGGGCGACTATGTGACGCTGAGCGTTAAGGACGATGGCTGCGGCATGGCCCCGGAAGTCCTGGCGCGTGTGTTCGAGCCCTTCTTCACCACCAAGCCGGTGGGCAAGGGAACGGGCCTGGGGCTAAGTCAGATTTTCGGCTTCATCCGGCAGAGCCAAGGCGAAATCCGCATCGAATCAGAGCCGGGCGAAGGGACCTGCGTGCACATCTACCTGCCCCGGAAAATGGGGATGGAGGCAGAAGCCGGCTTGGAACAGTCCCTGCCCGAAGGCGAGCCGGTGCTGCACCCGCCCACACGTATATTGGTCGTGGAAGATGATCCGCGCGTCCTCAACCAGACCATGTCCGCGCTTGCTGAACTGGGCCATTTGCCCGTCGCCTGCGATCATCCATCTAAGGCTACAAAGCTGTTAGCCAGCCATGGCGACATCGGCCTTATCATGAGTGACGTGCTGATGCCGGACATGACAGGTCCGGAAATGATCCGTACCCTGCCCCCCGCTTTTGCCGACCTGCCTGTGCTGTTCGTTACCGGCTATGCGGGCGACATGGCCGAGGGCGCCGACTTTGGCGGGCATGAGGTATTGCGCAAGCCTTATACCCTGATGGGCCTGTCGCACGCTCTGTCCAACGCGCTCAGCGGATCGCACCACCCCGGAACAGCCGCGGCAGCAGAGTGAGCGCGCCTATCAGCGGCCAGCGTCGCTGCCAGGACTTGATCTGAATGCTGGTGCCTGCGTGGCGGTTGATCTTCCAGGCCAGATAATCGATGCCGCCTGCATAGGTGAAGCTTGCTTTGGCCAGCCGTACAACGGACAGATATTTGCCGCGCCTTTGTAAAGCGCGCCAACGCTTGTTCGGGTTAGAGGGTGACGGTGGCAGCCCTTGAGCCAAGGCGGCTTCTCCGAAGCGAAGATAGCGATCAGGGTCGGCATCGACGATCGAAACCGAACGCCCGTTCTTTTCCGCCCGCAATTCAGCATTGTAGGTGAGTGTGAAACCCGCCTTCCAGAGCGACAACGCGTCCTGCGCGTCAGTCATCGGGCGAGCAAGCGACAGGAGCGTGGGGGCAGCGCCCGCTACCGCGCTGATCGCGCGCTGACGAGCGAGATCGTCGGCCGCCCAGAGCAATCGCGCGGGCTGCGCAAAGCGGGCCCATACCGAGACATTGTCCGCCGCAGGACTGTTGAGCCGAGCGAAGTCGGCCTCCGAGAGCGCGGCATATTTGGCGATCAGGCCATTATGTTCGAACGGAAAGACATTGGGCGGGATCAGCCGGTTGGCGGTGGCGAGCCAGCTTTTCCCATAAGCGACCCCATAGTCGGATACGATGAGGTAAAAGTCGAGCATCAGCCCGTCGAGATTCCGCTCACGCAGGCAAGAGCCGTAGAAGAGCACCGCTCGCGCCGCGTCAGGATATTGCGCCGCCAGCGCTCCGGCCATCGCCGCAGCGCGCGGGTCGGCGGGTGCCGTGAGTTCGGCTGTGACAAGGCGGAGGAGCTGATTGGGCATCGCGCTTCCCATATCCCGTCCAGCGGAGCTTGTCGAAGGCTCAGCAATCAACGCCGCCAGGGGCAACCTTTCGGAACAACAGCGATAGATTATTGGTCGGCATTTCGATCAGCCGGTCCAGCGACAGGCCCTGCGCCTCTGCGGCAGCGTTTACCTCCGCCACGCGGCGCAGGCCCCATCGCGGATCGCGCGCCTTGAGCGAAGCGTCGAAGGCAAGGTTGCTGGGAGCGGTTTCGACCTCGTCCCGAATGAAGGGGCCATAGAGATAGAGCAGGCCGCCCGCAGGAAGCATTTTCCCAGCGCCTTCCATCAAGCCAAGAGTCGCAGTCCAAGGGCTGATGTGCGTCATGTTGATGCAGAGAATCGCATCGGCTTTGCTGACCGGCCACGGAACGGCCGCATCGAGCATGACCGGTGGGATAAGGTTGCTGAGAGCGGTTTCCACACGCCATGCGTCGATCGATGCCAGTGCCGAAGGGTCGGGATCGCTGGGTTGCCAATTCAGGTGAGGCAGCGCAGCGGCGAAATATGCGGCATGCTCACCGCTACCGCTCGCGACCTCCAGCACAAGCCCGGACGACGGCAGCACATCACGCAGCACCGCAAGGATAGCATCGCGGTTCCGCAACGTCGCGGGGGCGTGGAGCTTGGCGCTCACAGCCCCAGCTTCGTCGGGAACCCAGGCGCTCACTCGGCTGCCTGCGCCAGCGCGGGATCTGTCCAACTGAGAACAGGCTTGCGGGCAGCCAGCGTCTCATCGAGCCGGCGGCGGGGCGCGAAATAGGGGGCGCCCTTCAACGCTTCGTCCCCTGCCTTGGCCCGTTCGGCCAGGCTGCGCAGCGCCATGATGAACTGGTCGAGGGCGGCCTTGCTTTCCGTCTCGGTCGGCTCGACCAGCATTGCACCGTGAACCACCAGCGGGAAATACATGGTCATCGGGTGGAAGCCCTCGTCGATCAGCCCCTTGGCGATGTCGAGCGTGGTGAAGCCCTCGGCAAGGCCCTTGTCGCTGAACAGCGCCTCATGCATGCACGGGCCGCTTTGGCCGAACGGCGCATCCAGCACGTCGTCCAGACTGCGCAGAATGTAATTGGCGTTCAGCACCGCGTCGCTCGCCACTTGACGCAGACCGTCCGCGCCATGGCTGAGGATGTAGGTCAGCGCGCGCGTGAACATGCCCATCTGGCCATGGAAGGCGACCATGCGGCCGAAGCTGCTGGCATGATGTTCGTCCGCCGTTTCTTCTTCGATCAGCACGAAGCTGTCGCCTTGACGCTCCACGAAGGGCAGCGGCGCGAAAGGAGTGAGCGCTTGGCTGAGCACCACCGGCCCAGAACCAGGACCGCCGCCGCCATGGGGCGTCGAAAAGGTCTTGTGCAGGTTGATGTGCATCGCGTCGACGCCAAGGTCGCCGGGGCGGACCCGGCCGACGATGGCGTTGAAGTTCGCGCCGTCGCAATAGACGAAGGCTCCGGCGGCATGCACCGCGTCGGAAATCGTCTTCATGTCACGCTCGAACAGGCCGCAGGTGTTGGGGTTGGTGATCATCACCGCCGCGACGTCCGGGCCGAGCCGGGCCTTCAAGGCTTCCAGATCGACGCGGCCGTCCGGGGTCGCGGGAATATCCTCGACCTTATAGCCGCAGAAGGCCGCCGTGGCGGGATTGGTGCCATGCGCGCTTTCGGGGACGAGGATGACGCTGCGCGCATCGCCTCTGGCCTCCAGCGCCGCACGGATCGCCAGCAGGCCGCATAGCTCGCCATGCGCGCCCGCCTTGGGGCTCATCGCGACAGAGTGCATGCCAGTGAGCTTGATCAGCCATTCGGCAAGCTCGTGGATCACAGCGAGCGCTCCCTGCACGGTCGATTGCGGCGCAAGCGGGTGCAGGTCAGCGAAGCCGGGCATCCGCGCGACCTTCTCGTTCAGGCGCGGGTTATGCTTCATCGTGCAGCTGCCGAGCGGAAACAGGCCGAGGTCGATGGCGTAATTTTGACGGCTGAGACGGGTATAATGGCGCACCGTCTCCTGCTCGGACAGGCCGGGCAGGCCGATCCCGTCGATCCGGTCAAGGTTGCCAAGGCGGCTTTCCACCTTGGGGGCTTCTGCAAAATCAACGCCGGTGGTGTCGGTCGAGCCGATCTCGAAGATCAGCGCCTCCTCCAGCATGAGCGCGCGGTTGCCGGTGACAGTGGCGGGCGCGCTCACGGTTTCAAGGGCGGGCTTCGGCGTGGTGGGACGCCCTTCCTTCAGCATGGTCATGCCAGCTCCTCCTCAAGCGATTGCGCTAGAGCTTCGATATCTTCCGGCGTGACGGTTTCGGTCACGGCGACGACCAGGCCGTTCCCGATCTCTGGAGCATCCGGGAAAAGGCGTCCGAGCGACACGCCGCCCAGTACGCCCTTATCAGCCAGCCTACGGACGGTTTCCCGAGCATCCTTTGGAAGGACCAGCGTGAATTCGTTGAAGAAGCTGTCGTTGAGCAGCTTGACGCCCGGCACCTTCGCCAGCCGCTCTGCGGCCTGAACAGCAAGGCCGTGATTCAACATCGCCAATTCGCGCAGCCCCTTCTCGCCCAGCAGCGTCATATGGATGCTGAACGCCAAGGCGCAGAGGCCCGAGTTAGTGCAGATGTTCGACGTCGCCTTTTCACGCCGGATATGCTGCTCACGGGTGGACAGCGTAAGCACGAAGCCGCGCTTACCCGCGGCATCCACTGTTTCGCCACACAAGCGGCCGGGCATCTGTCGGACATATTTCTGCTTGCAGGCAAAGAGGCCAAGATAGGGGCCGCCAAATTGCAGGCCGACGCCGATCGACTGACCTTCGCCTACCACGATGTCGGCGCCCATATGGCCGGGCGCCTTGATTGCTCCCAGAGCCACAGGTTCGGTCACGACCGCAACCAGTAATGCGCCGGCTTCATGGGCGGCGTCCGCGAGCGGGGTGAGGTCAGCGATACGGCCCAATATGTCCGGGTACTGGACGACGACGCAGCTTGTATCCTTGTCGATCCCGGCAATCAGCGCGTCGATGTCGGTCGCGGCGTCAAGCGTGGGCGCTTCATGCAGGAGCGCATCGCCGGTGAACTTGGCCATAGTTTTCGCGACGGAGACATAATGTGGGTGAAGACCGGATGACAGGATCGCCTTACCGCGCTTGGTGATACGGCGAGCCATGCCGATCGCTTCCCAGCAGGCGGTGGAACCGTCATACATGGACGCGTTCGCCACGTCGCAGCCGAGCAGGCGCGCGACCTGCGTCTGGAATTCGAACAGCACCTGCAACGTGCCCTGCGCGATTTCCGGCTGATAGGGTGTATAGGCCGTCAGGAATTCGCCGCGCTGGATCAGATGATCGACGCTGGCCGGGACATGGTGACGATAGGCACCCGCGCCGAGGAAGAAGGGCGCCTCCCCTGCCGACAGGTTCTTGCCCGCCAAGGCCGCCATGTGCCGTTCTACAGACAATTCACTGGCATGATCGGGCAAGCCGGAGATCTTGGCAGAAAGGCGAGCTTCGACAGGCACATCGACGAACAGGTCATCGATCGAAGACGCGCCGATGACGGACAGCATATCCTGCCGGTCGGTGTCGGTAAGGGGTAGGTAGCGCATATTCCGTAAACTCCCCCCTCCCGGTCGCGGGAGGGGCCTATCCTTTAAAGACTCGCCACGAATTTCTTGTAGGCGGCTTCATTCATCAGGCCTTCCAGCTCGCTCGCGTCCGTCACGCGCAGCTTGAAGAACCAGCCATCTTCTTCCGCGTCGCTGTTAACCAGGGCAGGCTCATCCTCCAGCGCGCCGTTGCTCTCCACGACCTCGCCCGAAATCGGCGCATAGACGTCAGACGCAGCTTTGACCGATTCTACGACGGCCGCGTCATCACCCTTTTCGAATGTTGTGCCCTCGGCGGGCAGTTCCACGAACACGATGTCGCCCAGCTGTTCCTGCGCATAGTCGGTGATGCCAACGGTGGCGATTTCGCCCTCTACGTCGATCCATTCATGTTCGTCGGTGAAATAACGGCTCATCTTACTGCTCCCCTCGGAGTGCTTGCTTGGACCAAAAAAATCCAGGAAATCAGGCTTTGCGGCGATAACGATGCGGCACGAACGGCATGGACGCGACGGTTGCTGCAACACGCTTGCCGCGCACTTCAATCTCCAATGCGGTACCGATCGCGCTATGCGGCAAGCTGACCCAGCCCATAGCGATGGGAGCACCCACTGTCGGTGCAAAGCCGCCAGAGGTGACTTCTCCCACCCGTATTCCGTCAGCGAAGATCGGCGCGCCTTCGCGAACCGGCAGGCGTCCTTCGATCTTCAAACCGACGCGCTTGGAACCTGGCCCGTCGGCCAGTTCCTTCATCACGCGCGGATGGCCGATGAAACCGCCCTCCTCCCGGCGGCGCTTCTGGATAGCGAAGCCAAGATCCGCGCCGATCGTGCTGACGGCGGGCGTCAGGTCATGACCATAGAGCGGTAGCCCCGCCTCAAGCCGCAGAGAATCACGCGCACCAAGGCCGATCGGTTTGACTTGAGGCAAAGCGCAAAGAGCGTCCGCCAGCAGCACGGCGCTGTCGGCCGGCACGCTGATCTCAAAACCGTCCTCGCCCGTATAACCTGATCGGCTGATCCAAAGGGGAACCCCGCGCCAAGTGAAGAGGCCGGACTGCATGAACACAAGGTCGCTGGTTTCCGGAATCAGGCTGGCCAGCGCCTCGCCTGCTTCAGGACCCTGCAGAGCGAGCAGCGCCTGCTCGTCCATATGGTTCATGACGACCTCATCAGGCAGATGTTCGATCATCCACCCGATATCGTCATATTTGGTCGCGCCGTTGACGACCATGTAAATGTCTGCACCGTCGAACGCACCAGCACCGAGGCGAGAAACCATAAGGTCGTCGAGAATGCCGCCTTCTTCATCAAGCAGCATCGAATAACGCTGGCGGAAGGGCTTCAGCCCCTTGATGTCGCTCGGCAGCAGATATTCCAGCGCTTCGTCCACGCCCTCGCCCGAAAAGGCAAGCTGGCCCATATGGCTAACGTCGAACAGCCCGGCATGTTCGCGGGTCCAGCCATGTTCGGCCATGATGCCTTCATATTGGATCGGCATATGATAGCCAGCGAAGCCGACCATGCGCGCACCGCGCGCACGATGCCAGGCATCTAGCGGCAGTTCCTGCAGCGGCAATTCTTCTTCGATATGGGCGATGTCGTCATTGCCGGACATGAGAGCGGCCTTTCGTGGCAAGGATATGGCGACAAACGCGTGGGTCCAGAGACGGACTCGTGACGTCTGCCACCCCCTCTGTCACGGAACCTGAGAGCTTTGACCACCAGCCGCGCGGCCGGATGGCTTACCCCTTCGGTGGGACGGCGCGAACCGTCCGCTTTCCAGAGTGCCTGCCCATGATGCGGTCCTTTAGCCTGAGAGATTCCGGGGCGGTTGCTCCTTCGGCGACGGGGTGGCCTGAAAGGCTTCCCATGCTCTCCCGCATCATGTCCGGGCCCGAATCTGCCGAGCGCCGGTGACCCTTTTGCATTGCGGGAAATGACGTGCGCCGTCAATTGCTCAATCGGCTCCGCCCTCTTCGCGTGCCAGCCTTTCCGCGAGTGAACGCGTCACCTTACGCAGCTCGCTCAGCCTGTTATCACTTTCAGGATCTGCCAGGGTGAGATGCGCGAGGCTGTCATCGCCCTCGAACAGGCGCAGGAAATGCTCGACGCCGGCAAAATTGGAATCCGCCACCAGATGGGCGCATAATTCTACCCTGCCCGACCATAGGCGATCGCCCCGGCTGCGCAGAAATGCGGCGAGATCTTCGAGTTGCGCCGCAAGCGCGGCGATCTGCGGATGGAGGGCCATATGATGCGAGGCTAGGACGCATTCCAGCCCTGCGCAACCGCCGCGTCAGGCGAGCGCCATTTCTCCGAAAATCTCAGCGTGGCGCTTTTCCGCATAGCGATCGGTCATGCCCGCGATGAAATCGCCGATGTGCCTGCTGCGACTCGGTTCATGCCCAAGACGATCATCCTGCCATTCGGCCGGCATCAGCTGCGGCTCATCTTGATAGGCCCGGAACAGGTCCCGCACGATGATGCGGGCACGGTTGGCGGCAGCGAGCTGGGACGGATGATGATAGAGCGACGCGTACATGAAGCGCTTCAATTCACGCTCCTGCGCGGCCAGTTCGGGGGAAAAGCAGACCAGGGCGCATCCGGCGCTCCGTACGTCTTCGACAGTTTCGACGCGCGCGTCCGCGATGTTCCGCCGGGTGGACGCAATCAAATCATTCGCCATGAGGCCAATCTGCTCGCGCACCAGCTCGCGCAGCAGGCGTTCCTGGGGAATATCAGGGTAGCGCGCCCGCACCCGTTCCCAGCAATGCCTGACGACCGAGACCTCCATCAGTTGCTCAAGCGTCAGCAAACCAGCGCGCAATCCATCATCGATGTCATGATTGTCATAGGCGATGTCGTCGGCGATCGCGGCCAACTGCGCTTCCAGCGACGCGTGAGACGACAGTTCGAGCGGAAAGAGTCCATCCACCTCTCGCATTGCCCAGCCGGGATGATCAACCGGCCCATTGTGCTTCGCGAGCCCTTCCAACATCTCCCAACTAAGGTTGAGGCCGGGAAAACAAGGATAAGGCGATTCCAGCAGCATGAGCGTACGGAGCGTGTGTGCATTGTGATCAAAACCGCCATGACCTTCCAGCGCGGCCTCCAACGCCTCCTCCCCTGCATGACCAAAGGGCGGATGGCCAATGTCATGGGCCAAGCACAGCGCTTCGGTCAGATCTTCGTTGAGGCCGAGGGTGCGTGCCGTCGTCCGACCGATCTGTGCCACCTCCAAACTGTGGGTCAGGCGGACGCGGAAATGGTCTCCATCAGGCGATACGAACACCTGGGTCTTATGCCGCAACCGGCGGAAGGCGATCGAGTGGATGATGCGGTCGCGATCACGCTGGAAGATGTCACGCGGGCCACGCAACTCGCCGCCCGGTTCGGGATGCAGGCGGCCGCGGCTGCGGCTGGGGTGCGAAGCATAGGGGGCAAGGATCGTCATGGGGACGCCCTTACTTCCCTCCCAGCCGTTCGACTACCTCACCCGCGTTGCTCTGCCAGGCGAAGGCATCTGCACCGGCGGATTTCAGCTTGGCTTCGACTGCCCTGGCCCGGGTGAAGCTGACAAATGGTCCGATCAACAGGCGATTGGTGCGGCCCCAGCTTGCCACCCAGCCATCCTGCGGCTTCACATCCTCATATTTACGGCGGAGACTATTGAGCGTGAAGGCTAAGGCACCGCGATCCGCGCCCGTGCCGATCTGTACCCAACTGCGTGCCGGATTGGCAGCGAGCCGCGCTTTTTCTTCGGCCGCTTTCTTCGCCTTGGCGTCTGCTTCCGCTTTCGCCTTGGCCTTTGCGGCTGCATCAGCCTTTTCCTTGGCGACGGCGGCTGCCCTCTTCGCCTTTTCCGCCGCTGCCTCTTGTTCTGCGCGGCGCGCGGCCTGAATCGCTTCGACCTCTGAAAGATTGACCGCTGCTACGCTGACCTGGCGTTCAGATGCAGGAACATCGATGGCCTGGATGATGTCGGCCAGGCTTCGCGTCGCTTCCGGGTTGGGTTGCGGGCGCGAGGCCGACGCTACAGCGGTCTGTTGCGGCGTTGGCACGGGCGTTGGCGCTGCCATAGCCACGCTAGGCGGCTGTGTCTGAGCGGGTAGCGCAGCAGCCGGAGCGGACGGTGGCGAAGGCGGGCCCTGCACTTGTGCCGGGCGCGTTTCCGTCGATGTTTGCGCAAAAGTCGACGGCGCGGGGCTGGTCGGCGCTGGCGGAGCAACTGTCGCGGAGGGCTGAGGTGGTGACGGCGTCGCCGTGACGGAAGGCCTGCTCCGCTGTTGCACCTGCGCGCCTGGTACACGCGTCGCACGCCGTGCGGCAGGTGACGTCGCCGCCGGGGCTGGTGTCGCTGAAAGGCTTGGAGCCGGCGTGGCCATCGGCGCAGGCACAGGATTTGCTCTGGGTGTAGCAGCTGCCAAAGACGTGCCGACCGTTGTCGGGAAATGACCGAAATGCACTGCCGCCGCCTTTTGCGCGGGAGTCAGATAGGGCATCTTCTCCATATAGGGCGCCAGCGCGGATGCCAGCTGCGCTGGCAGGGTCTGGCTGGCAATCTTTCGCGCATCAGCCTGCTTGTTGTTCATGGCCAGAATGAATGCGCGATAGCGCCATGCGGCCCGGTCGCTCTTGTAAAGCAGCGGTTGAAGCACTTTCTCGGCAGCATCAACCTGACCTGAAATGCCAAGCGACGCGGCATAGCGGTAAATGAGATCAGAATCTTCTGGGGCACGAGCGAGCGCCGCCTGATAATCCCGTTGCGCCCCGGCCTGGTCTCCGGTCATGTCGCGCGCTAGCCCTCGGTCTCCAAGCAGCGTGGCCTCGCCAAAGCCAAGGCGGGTCGCTTGATCAAATAGTCGGAGCGCCTCGGCCGGATTCTGCGCCTTGAGCGCAACCCGTCCAAGTCCCGCCTTTACGCGCCCGTTATTGGGCTGGACCCCATCGGCGCGCGCGAAGAAACCTGCCGCAGCACGCATGTCATCCATGTCGATCGCAGCCTCGCCCGCCCCGATAAGTGCATCAACATCGCGCGGATTAGACGCCAGACGAGATAAGTTGCGACTGAGATTTTCAGCGCTTGACGGTCGGATGGACTGGATTTGAGCGGGCTGTGCCTGCGCGGTCCCTGCAACAAGCAGGCCGCCAAGGATCCATAAAGCTGAGCGTTTCACACTAGCCCTTTACCGGATCGATGGGTGAATGGGAAATTTATCGAGGTGAAAAGCGCGCCCGGCTGCCCGATGCAGACGATGGCGCGCTTTTTACTGAACTGCAGCTTCAGACCGCGGACTTACTGATTGCTCTGGCGGTTGAGGAAGCGCGGAATGTCCGGTGTCGATGCCGCATCGTCGCTGAGGCCAGCATTCTTGTCGGAGCCACGGGTAAGTCCGGCCATACGTTCGAACAAAGTCCCCCCCGACGTGACGCGAGGCGCAGCCTGAGGCGCGGGAGCAGGGGCCGGGACGGGCTGCGCTTCGGCCTCCTCGGCACCGAGCAGCAGTTCATCCTGCGACGGGTCTTCATCCGAAAATACAGCAGCGGGCCGCGCAGGCGCCGGGGCTGGCTTGGGAGCAGGAGCAGCCGCCCGCTCTTCAGCCGGAGCCGGAATGGGAGCGGGTGCCGGAGCAGCCGGAACATCCAGTTCGAGCGTTTCCGGTTCAGGCTCAGGTGCTGCAGCCGGAGCGGACTGCGGCGCGGGGCGCGAAGCGGCGGCAGGAACGGCGACAGCGGGACGGCTGGCGAAGCTGAACGGCTGGGTCAGCGGAGCAGCGGCACCCGTCGCTTCGCTGTCGATCCCGGTGGCGACGACCGATACGCGGATCTTGCCGTTGAGACCGTCGTTGAAAGCCGAACCCCAAATGATGTTCGCGTCCGGGTCGACCAGTTCGCGGATGTGGTTGGCGGCTTCGTCGACTTCCATCAGGCGCATGTCGTCGCCGCCCACGATGGAAACGATAACACCCTTTGCGCCACGCATCGACACGCCGTCGAGCAGCGGGTTGGCAATCGCCTTCTGCGCGGCGACCAGCGCGCGGTCGTCGCCTTCCGCCTCGCCCGTACCCATCATCGCCTTGCCCATCTCCTGCATCACCGAGCGGACGTCGGCGAAATCGAGGTTGATGAGACCCGGCATGACCATGAGGTCGGTGATGCCGCGAACGCCCTGCTGCAACACCTCGTCGGCAAGCTCGAACGCCTGCTTGAAGGTGGTGTTGGCG
>JAEZCS010000180.1 GCA_023433445.1 Pseudomonadota bacterium
GGATAGAGAGGGCCGCCAAGAGGGTCAACCGATGCTTGCTGTAGAAACCCTTGGAAGGAGGTTCAGCAATATTTTGTCATAAGAGGGACATCGTCCCCGCCACATCGAGCAGATTGTCATGCCGGGCTCGCATGGCAAGCCCGGCATGATCTCATCAGAAGGCGGCCGAAAGGGAGAAGACTACCTGGCTGCGAGCGATCGACTTGCCGAAATTATCGGGATCCTGAACCATGAAGTTCGGGCGGATATAGTTTTCCTCCGAACGCTTGATGTCGGTATCGACATAAGCGACGCCCACCGTCAGCGGGGTGCCGGGGATCGCCAGGTCCGCACCGATCAGCCAGTCCAGATACTTGCCCGTCGGCGCGATCGACGTGCCGTTGGGGCCAAGGCCCGAATTGCCGTCCGAATAGCCCAGATGCGCTTTCAGCGTGATCGGCGTCTGCGGGATCGAACCGCTGATGTCGCCCCAGATGTAGAGATTGTCTTCCTTGTCACCGGGGTTCGCAATGGTGCATGCCGCGTCGCTGCACCACTTGCCCAGAGCCTGCTGCTTGGGTGCATAGGCAACGCCGACAAGCGCGCTGACCGGGCCCATGTCGGTCGAGAGCTTGATGTAGGGCTCAGCGAAGTCGGTCTTGTCCGCGCCCGACGGGTACATGTACCAGGTGAGGCCAACGTCCAGCGTCGCGCCGCCAAGCGGAATGGCATAGCCTGCATACAGGTCCAGCTCCATGCTGGCGCCGCCAAAGGTGCCCCAGCCGGCGAGGTTCGAAGCCCAGGTGCCGACATAGGCGCCGCTTTCGTGCGTGGCGGTGAGGCCGCCCTGGATCGCCATGCCCTTGTCGGTCTGGGATACGCCGCGGAAACGATAATCGGAAACCAGCGCAACGCTGCCCGAAACAGTGACGGGACCTTCAGCTTCTTCCTGGGCAAAGGCCGGGGCGCTCGACAAGAGGGCGAGGGCCGCACAGGCGATTTGGTACTTCATGAACATTCCCCTTTTTCGGTAAGAATGTTCCGTCCTGCGTCCGCTCTGGTTCGAAGGTCTTTTTGCCTGCGATTACCCGCGGATTAAAAGCAAACTAAAACGGCCCGGCAGAAAGCGGAATGCACTTTTATTGCACCTGCGAAGGCGATCGCGAAAGCGTGCTGCAAAAGGCACTGTTATTTTCCAAACACGTTCTATATATTTCTATGATGTTTCCGTATCGCAACATAATATAAAAAAGCCGCCGCGCCTCGTGTGGGGCGCGGCGGCTACGTCGCCTGATGGGGGTGATGGTTCAGGCGGCGAGATTGCGTAAACGTCCAGCAGCTCCTGCTAGCTCCACGCTGTCGCCAGCGCCGCGGCGGCGGTCGATCCACTCCCGCATCATCTCGGCACAGGTGTGGTCAATGTGAAGCAGGCGCTCGACGTTCAGAATGACCGGTCGTTCGGCGGGCACAGCCTCCAGCTTCGCCGACAATTTCGGCAAGGTCAGGAAGGTCGCGGTGCCATGCAGAGCCAACTCATGCGCGTCGCCACGCTGCTCGTCTTCGAGACCCAGCTTCAGACGACGGGCATGGGGCAGCAGTTCAAGAAGCGACAGGCCGATGCCTACCAACACACCGGTCAGCAGGTCGGTAGCCACGACCATGATCAACGTCGCCGCCCACACCACGACCGGCAAGGGGCCGTAGCGGTGCAGCAGGTGCTTGGCATGATCCAGGCTGACCAACCGGACGCCCGTCACCACCAATATGCCTGCCAGTGCAGCCATCGGGATTTCGCGGAGCAGCCAGGGGAGCAACGCGACAAAGCCGAGTATCCAGAAGCCGTGCAGGATTGCCGACAGCCGGGTCTTGGCGCCAGCCTGGACGTTGGCGGAGCTGCGGACGATAACGCCGGTCATCGGCAGCGCACCGGCAACACCGCACAGCAGGTTGCCGACACCCTGCGCGCTCAGTTCCCTGTTATAGTTGGTGCGCACGCCATTATGCATCCGATCGACCGCAGCGGCCGACAACAGCGTTTCCGCGCTGGCAATGAAGGCGATCGCAATGGCAGTGGTGATGACAGCCGGGCTCATCAGCTGCTGGAGCAGCCCTTCACCCGGCAAAGCCACGGCTGCAACGATGGATTCCGGCACGACGACGCGCGCCACCGGCAAGCTGAGCAGGAAAGCCACCAAAGTTGCCAGCACGACACCGACAAGGGCGCCGGGGAGCAGCTTCATCGACGCGGGCCGGATCTTTTCCCAACCCAGCATGCCGCCAATGGTGACAAGGCCGACGGCGAAGGCGGTTGCTGCGTCCTGATTGCTGAGGCCAAAGATCTGCCCCGGCATCGCCATCAGGTTGGCAAGCCCGCTCGACAGCGGCTTGTCATCAAAGAGGACGTGGAACTGACCCACGACGATCAGGACGCCAATCCCCGCCAGCATGCCATGCACCACCGCAGGCGAAATGGCGCGAAACCAACCGCCCACGCGCAGGATGCCAGCGACGACCTGTATCGCGCCCGCCAGGATCAGGATCGGCCCGAGGGCGGACAATCCCTGTTCACGCACGATCTCGAAGACGATGACGGCCAGACCCGCCGCAGGCCCGCTGACCTGCAAGGGAGAGCCCGCCAGCATACCAACGACGATGCCGCCGATGATGCCGGTGATAAGGCCCTTTTCCGGGGGCACGCCGGATGCGACCGCAATGCCCATACAAAGCGGCATCGCCACCAGGAAGACCACGATGGAAGCAGTGAAGTCGCGGCTCAGGGTGCCGCCGGAAAAAGCTTTCAGCATGAGTTACTCCGCTGCCACGGCGATGCTGGTGTCGCCAGCAAGTCGGCGCGACTGCGCCTGAGCAACGGGAAGCGGCTGGCCTTCGCGCATCGCGATGAACCGGCCGGTTTCGCCATCAAGCCCCAGCACCTGGCCGGCGTGGATGTCGACATACCAGCCATGCAGAGCGATTTCGCCGCGCGCGACGCCAGAAGCGATCGAGGGGTGGGTGCGCAAATGGTTGAGCTGCACCACGACATTTTCAAGCGCCATGTTGCGCAGCTTTTCTGCGTCGCTGAGGTCGGAAGGGTAGTTTTCCTTGCACACCTTCTGCGCAGCGTGCGAATGGCGCAGCCAAGCGGCCACATTAGGCATCGACGTCAGGTCCGCCTCAGTCGCGAGCGCCTTCATCGCGCCACAATCGCTGTGACCGCACACGATGACATCGCGAACGCCCAGAACCATGACAGCATATTCGACCGTAGCAGTCACACCGCCAAGCTGGCTGGCGTGCGGGGGCACAATGTTGCCCGCGTTGCGGCACACGAAAAGGTCGCCCGGATCCGCCTGCATGATATGTTCCGGCACGATGCGGGAATCCGCGCAGGATATCATCAGCGCCTTGGGGCTCTGGCCGTGACTGGCAAGCCGATTGTAGAGCGCGCTCTTCTTCGAAAAGACCTGGCTTTCGAAACTGAAGACGCGACCGATAAGCTCGTTCATCGCTTCTATCCTTTTTTACTGGTGCCGATCAGGGGGCAGACCGGCGTAGTTTGAAGGATAGGAACGGCTCTTTGCTGCGTCGCAGCGCTCTTGTTAAATTATGTGTCTGGCCAGATTTTCTGCGTTACTGCCGTTCAACCGCAGCGCTCAGCATATATCCGGCGCCCCGAACAGTGACGATGGGCGCCGGCCTGCCGCCGATGCTGAGCTTTCGGCGCACGCGGCTCACCAGCACATCAATGCTCCGATCAGACGAGGGCGCATCGCGAACCCCGGCCAATTCCATGAGCTTGGCGCGGGGGATCACCGTTTGGGCATGATCCAGCAATACTTGCAGCAGCGCGAACTCCGCGGCCGTCAGGGCGATGAGGACACCGTCTTCATCCCTCACCTCGCGTCGGGCAATGTCGACTTGCCATCCATCGAACCGCGCAAGCGTGCTTGCTCTCAAGCCGATCAGACGATCCTTGTTGCTGCGGCGCAACACCGCGCGCAGCCGAGCGGCGAGTTCCCGGTTCGAGTACGGCTTGGTCATATAGTCGTCGGCGCCCAGTTCCAGCCCGACGACCCGATCGACCTCGCTACCTCCCGCGCCGACCAATATGATGGGGACGTCGCTCCGTTCCCGGACGTCGCGGCAAAGATCAAGCCCGTCGGGACCTCGCAAGGCGGCGTCCAACACCAAGGCGCCCACGGGAGCCGTTTTGATAGCGTTGAATATGTCTGCTGCCGATCCGGCGGGCAGCGCGCGAAAACCGCTCTGCTCCAGATATTCGCGCACCTGCTGGCGCAGGTCCGGCTTTTCCTCGGCGATCAGGATCACAGGTGCGCTCATCCACCCTTCACTGACAAGCTGCGGAGGGCCGCGAGCTCTCCAGAAACATTCGCGCTATTCTGCTGCGCTGCCATGAGCGCCTTGGGCAAGGGCATGGCTGCGGATGACACGACGATGGGAAACATCCGAAACTCCTCCTGCCAATGTGATACGACCGGCTCCCGCATAGGCAACCCGAATGTCTCTGAAATTTGCCGAATGTTACAAATTGTTGCCCGGTCCCGCGTGAAGCGGTCTGCCGGACGCCCGACACCCACTTTGGAGCGGCCTGCCCCGGAACCGCGACCGGCTGCATTATCTGATGCAACCTAACCTGCATTCAGGTTTTTAACCCCACGTCAGGGCCTTTTGGGCCTTGGCCGCTTTCATCTCCATTGATGGGGTTCCCCGAATGAAAATCGCGCAAATTGCTCCATTGGCCGAAAGCGTCCCGCCAAAATTTTATGGCGGAACCGAGCGCATTGTTTCCTACCTGACTGAAGCCCTGATCGACCAGGGTCATGACGTGACACTTTTCGCCAGCGGAGATTCGATCACCCGTGCGGAACTGGTGCCGGTGACCGACATGGCGTTGCGGCTAAATCCGCATGTCCGCGATGCCATTCCCTATCACATGATACTGCTCGACGCAGTGCGTCAGCGGGCCGACGAATTCGACGCGCTGCATTTTCATATCGACCTTGTCCACATGCCATTGTTCCAGGACATCATCGGCCGATGCATCACCACATTGCACGGGCGGCTGGACTTGCCCGACCTGCTTCCCTTCTACCAGACATTCCCCAACCACAGCCTGGTTTCGATTTCCGATCACCAGCGGCTGCCGATGCCGCCGGTGAATTGGGCGGGCACTGTCTATCATGGGCTTCCCGCCGGTCTGCTGGCGCCCAAAATCTCCTGTAACGATGGCTATCTCGCTTTCCTTGGCCGGATATCCCCGGAAAAGCGGCCGGACCGCGCGATCCGTATCGCGGCGCGCTCGGGCCAGCCGCTCAAGATCGCAGCGAAGATCGACAATGTGGACAAGGGCTATTGGGAAGCGGAGATCGCACCGCTCCTCACCCTCTATCCCAACATCGAATTTATCGGAGAGATCAACGAAACGCAGAAGGCCGAGTTTCTCGGTGGCGCCAGCGCGCTTCTGTTCCCGATTGACTGGCCCGAACCGTTCGGCCTCGTGATGATCGAGGCGATGGCCTGCGCGACGCCCGTCATCGCATTCCGTTGCGGTTCGGTGCCGGAAATTATCGACCATGGCGTGTCCGGCTTCATCGTCGATACGGAGGACCAGGCGGTGGAAGCCGTAGGGCGGCTCGGCGAACTTGATCGCAGCGCCGTGCGCGCCGCCTTTGACGCACGCTTCACGGCAGACCGGATGGCGGCGGGCTATGTCTCGCTCTATCATGCCCTGCCCGGTGCGCGAACCGATGCCGCAAGGCTTCGCCGCGAGCGCGGGGACGAAGCCGAACTTCATTTGCAGGCAGTGGGATAAGGAGCGTTGCATGACAGTGAGCCAGTTGCAGCCAGAAGCCTTGGCAGCCGAACCGGCAAAGTCCCTGTCCCAGCAGCAGACCCAATTCTTCATCCCGGCGACCGCATCGCTCCACGAGCGGAGACCGCGAACATTGAAGCATGGCGACAGCTTCGCGGTCTTCGACCATAGCGGCGACGCGATTGCCGGGCCCGGCAGTCCGGAAGGGCTGTATCATCGTGACACCCGGCACCTGTCGCACCTGTACCTGACGATCAACGGGCAGCGACCGATCCTGCTGAGTTCGGCGCTGCGCGACGACAACGCCATCCTGACCTGTGACCTCACCAATCCCGACTTCGCGGGCGATGATGGCAGGGTGGCGGTGGAACATGACCTGATCCACTTCCGCCGCACCCGATTCCTGTGGGAATCGGCAATTCATGAGCGGATCACGATTCGCAACTTCGATGCGGAAGCACGAACGGTGCGGGTGGAAATGAGCTTTGCCGCCGATTTTGCAGACCTGTTCGAAATACGCGGTATGACGCGGTTGCGGAAAGGGTCGATGAAGCCGCCAGTGTTCGGCCCCGCAGACGTGCTGCTGGCCTATGAAGGCCGTGACGGAAAGACGCGCGAAACCCATATCTGCTTCGAACCGCAGCCAAAGGAACTTACCGACAGCCACGCCGCGTTCGAAGTCGTCGTGCCAGCCGGTGAACGCCGCACCCTGTACATGCGGATCGCATGCGAACGCATCGAACTCGCGCCCGAGCCATTTTCGCGCCATTTCCTGAAAGCCCTGCGCGAGTCCATGCAGTCGCTGAAACAGGCGCGAACGCGTGGCGCGACGGTCCGGTCATCCAACCCCCTTTTTGACGAAGTCACGCGCCGCTCCGTCGCGGACATCACGATGCTGTCCACCGATACCGAATATGGCCCCTACCCTTATGCCGGTATCCCCTGGTTCAGCACCGTGTTCGGCCGCGACGCGATCATCACAGCGTTGGAGACGCTCTGGCTTGATCCGGCGATGAGCCGGGGCGTGCTGGGCTATCTGGCCAAGCATCAGGCGACGCAATTTGACCCTGCTGCGGATGCTGAACCCGGAAAGATCCTGCATGAGGTCCGCCATGGCGAGATGGCGGAACTGGGCGAAGTGCCTTTCCGCCACTATTATGGCAGCATCGATTCCAC
>JAEZCS010000001.1 GCA_023433445.1 Pseudomonadota bacterium
GCTGGCGATCAACTCGGCCGAAGCTTCCATATTGCTGCTTGCCGCTGCGCCGTAGCTGTCGAGCAACTCCGCCTGATCCTGCATCGCATCGCGCGCGGTAGCGAGCTGGCGGTTGATACGGCTCAGCCGGGCTTCGAGCTGCTCTGCTTCCGTATGCAGCAGGCGGGCGGCATCGAGGTAGCGGCGCGATTCGGCCCTGCTGGTGCGAGCGAGCAACAGGTAGCAGACGCCGAGAGCAACGACCCGCAGGAGAACGGTCGTAACGAGGCCGGGCCAGGCTGCCGGGCCTGCTTGCCACTGGTCGGTGGATATGGTTGCCCATGCCGCGAAACCGAGCCACAGCAGCGCGGCCAAGCCGAAGATCGCTTGCGTGCGACGGCCGAACGGATCGCGCCCCTCCGCGGTTTCGTCATCCGGTTCCACGTCCGGGACGACCTGCTCCAACAGCAATGTTTCGTCCTTTTGCGACTCGTCAGAAGTCGCAATGCTCTTGTCTCGCCAGAATTCGACGATGGTGCTGCCCCCGTTCATGACCCCATCCTATCATCTTTTCGGCGCAACAAAATGCCCTGTTACCAAAACTTAACGCAAGCCCGATAGCGTTCGGCCCATGTCCTATGATCCCGGCGCCTTGAATGCTGCTCTTGCTGCCGCTGTCGGCGAAGATTTCGCGCTGATTGCGGATCTGCGCGTGGCCTTCATGGAAAGTGCCGAAAGGCAGCTGGACCTTCTCCGCAACGCGCAGAATGATGCCGGCTGGGAAGTCGCATCGTGGCGGCTGAAGGGTTTGGCGGCAAGTTTCGGCCTCACGCACCTGATGGCGCTGGCAGATGAGGCAGCGGACTGTACGCCGGGCGACCCGCGCATTTTGCGTCAATTGAGGATGGCGATAGACCGGCTTCAGCAGAGCTGAGTCGCAGCAAGCTTGCGTGATGGCGACAGCCTTGCGAAAAGGCGCGCTAACACAAGAACGGGTCAGTTCCATCTCAGCATGACTTTTGCCGCCATTCTCAGCGCCAGCCGGACGTCCAGCGATCCTTCGGGTGCACTTCGCGCCAGCCTGCATTTCGCGGGTCAGACGCTGGTGGAATATCAGGCGCGGCAGGCTGCACGGGCCGGGGCAGACCGGATAATGATTCTGGTAAGCGTCATTACGCCCGCTCTGTCGCAGGCCGTCGACCGGCTGAGCGCCGATGGCATCGCCGTCGCCCTGATCCGCGATATGGTCTCCATGGTACGGGACGCGCCGCGCGACGCTGACGTTGTCCTTGTCGCTGACGGGGTCGTCATCGCGCAGGCGCATTTCGATGCGATTGCCGAGCGGGAAGGCAATGCGCTCCTGGTCACCGACGACAGTCGCGCCAGCGCTCCCTTCGAGAGGATTGATGCGGGCCAGCGATGGGCTGGCCTTGCCCGGATAAGTCCGGATCTGCTCTTCGGCACACTCGACATGATTGGCGATTGGGACCTTTCGCTGACCCTCGTGCGCGCAGCAGTGCAGAATGGCGCGCGGCGCATCACTGTGCCGCAGGACGATCTGATGACCGGCCGCGTCTCGCTGGTCGACGGGCAGGCGCAGGCGGATCTTGTGGCTCAAGCGGTGATGTCGGCCGGATCTCTCGCGAAGCGCGTGCGAGGCTTGGCTGAACATTATCTTCTGTGCCCTGCTGCTCGGCTGTTCAGTCCCGCTTTGATGCGCACGCAGGTCCCCGCGACGCAGGTGCGTATTGCCGCCATGGCGCTGGGCGCAATCGCCATGGTGCCGATCGAGTTGCTCTGGCCCGCCACGGGATTTTTGTTGTTGTTGGCTGCCCTGCTGCTCGCGGAAATTGCGGACCGGCTGGATGAGCTGGCCCTTCGCGCACCCCCCGCAGGGTGGATCGCTTTTGTCGTTCCCTTCTTTGCAGTCGGAGGAATATCCCTCGCCGGTGGAAGCGTGCTGGCAACATGTCTCGCGCTGCTGCTTGCCATCATCCAGTTGGCCGATCGCTGGCAACGCACTGGGGGTGCCAGGGCGTGGATGATCTTCACGCCTGCAACTGCTGTCGTCCTGCTGCTGCTGAGCACGCTGATAGGGGCGACGATGATGGGTTTTGAAATAGCGATGCTGGCCGCGATCGCCTCGGCAGGCGCGATCATCTTGCGCAAAACGGCCTGAATTTATTTCGATCGTAGGGTTTAGTGCATTTTAAGGACGTGCAGCTATGTTGCCCGTCATGAGCGCCTTTTCGTTCCTTACCGGGCCGACTGCGGCGGACAGTTGGCCTGCGGCTCCCGTCCTGGCCGGCATGTCCGCCGTTCCTGTAGGTCATGCCATTGATCTGGCCTTTTTCTTCCCCAATGAAGGGCGAGAGCGGCACGATGCATTGATGGCGGAAACGCGTCGCCATCTTGGCGGCTGTGTCGCTGGCATTGAGCAGGCATTGCGAGTCGCGCTGGAGCGGCCCGAGTTGGCGAATATCCTGGCGCAGCATCCAGACCCTGTCTGTTGGCCCACCATCTGCGCACAACCCACGCTGCTGGGACCAGCATTGCTGTCCCACATGCAGATGCGTGCTGGCGTGACGCTCCTGCTAAGGCAATTCGGACAGCCGGATGACCGTCTGGACGAAACAGAAGCGGAAATCCTTTTCCCAGCCGACGACCCTGCGGTGACCGAATCGCTGGTCGCGCTTGCCATGGCGGAAGGGCGTTGGCTCGCGTTGAGCGGAGAAGACGACGCAATGCAGCCGGACCTTCCGGCCGAGCATTATGCCGAACTCATGTGGACGGCGGCTGCTTGCCTGATGGCAGTCGTTCAGCGTGCCACGCTGCTGGACGCCGGAGACATCCTGCCCGCATTTGAAAAGGCAGGCTGGGCTCTGCTGGCCGAGCATGATGAAACGCATGGTCCCATGGCGGCAGCGGACAGGCTGGTGCGGCGCCTCGGGTCGCGCGCCGACATGCCTGAGCTGATGGGTGCAGCGCTCAGCCAACGCCGCTTCCTGCTTTTCGCCTCGCTGGCAGCACGCCGGCTCCGCATGGATGGCGCGCATGTGGCGGATATATTGGTGATGGGCCCCTTGAGCGAGCTGGCGGCGCTTTGCCGGTCGCTCGGTGGTTCCGATGCGGATTATCGGCACCTGTTGCTGGCGCTGCGCCCCGTGCGGCCATCGCTGACCGATGCCGCGATCATCGTCGAGGCCGAGCGTTATCAGTCGTTGACAGAGGGGCAGGCAGACGCTTTGGTAAACGCCTTGCGCGCGCCTCGATCGCTCCGCGCGAAAATCGATCATTTGCGGCGGATCACGACCTGATGAACATGCCGGCGCATCCCGCCATCATCCGCGCTACCGTGGCAGCAAATGGATTGCTGCTGAGCGCCGATGCGCCGTTGCTGGCGTTGCAGCGGGAGGCAGGGTCGGATGTCGGGGCTGTCCTGGCCATTCCTCAACTCGCGGCGCTCGCGCGGCTGGCGTCGCGCCTGTCCATTACCTTGTCCCGTGCGGTCACCGCAGCGACCGAACGCGGAGATGTTGACATGTGGGTACGCGCGAAGCCGGAAGCTGACGGCGTGCAGCTGTCCGTCATTGAATGGAACGAACGCGCCGCGGCAATCGCCCCCACGGACATGATACGCCGTGAAGCTGACATTGCGGCGGTTTCCGAGGGGTGGACCTGGCAAGTCGATACGCAATTGCGGTTTCAGATGGTTCTGGAGGGTGCTGGGCCGGAAAGTGCTCTGCCGCAGACGCCGCCATTGCCCGGCAGCCGACTGACCAGCTATTTTGAACTGCGCCCTGATGAGGAAGGCGACCTCGCCATTTTGCGGGGGTTCGCGCAGCGGCGTGCCTTTCGCGACCAGATTGCGACCTTGATCGCGGAGCCGGAACAATGCTTCCGCCTGTCCGGTTTTCCGATGTTCGATCTGGCGGGGCAGCTATTGGGCTATCGGGGCAAGGCTTTTCCCTTGGACCGCGCTATCCTGGCGCCGCATGTCCCGCCTGCACCTGCCGTGGTCATATATCCCGCGGAATTTGGTCGGCGCCTTGATCGATCGCTGCGCCAGCCACTGGGGCGGATCATCGCCAATGCCGATTCCATTAACGCCCAGTTTGATGGGCCTTTGCGGCCAGACTATGCCGGTTACGCGTCGGACATTGCAGCCGCCGGGCGCCATCTGATGGCTTTGATCGACGATCTGGCCGACCTGCAGGCGATCGACAGGCTGGATTTTACCGTCGCTACCGAGGATGTCGACCTCGCTGACATAGGGCGGCGCGCGGCGGGCCTGTTCCTGGTCAAGGCCATGAGCCGAAAGATACGGATCATTTCCCCAGACCCCGATCAAAAGGCCATTGCAACAGGTGAGTTTCGGCGCGCCTTGCAGATTCTCATGAACCTTGTCGGCAACGCCGTGCGCTACGGGCCAGAGGATAGTGAGGTCAGGATCGAGACTGGCATTGACGAGGGGCTAGCCTGGATTGCCGTGATGGATCAGGGCGCTGGCGTCCCTGAGGATATGCGGGAGCGCGTCTTCCAAAAGTTCGAGCGGCTTGGCCGCAGCGACCCTGGCGGTAGTGGTCTTGGCCTTTATATCTCGCGGCGGCTGGCGCTTGCCATGGGCGGAGATATTCACATCGGCGATGCCCCTGAAGGGGGCGCGCGTTTCATGCTTACCCTTCCGGCTAGCGAATAAGCCGAAAATGAAAACGGCGCCAATCAGGCGCCGTTTCCTTGTTTTTCGAACTTGTGCTGATCAGCGCTGGCCAACCGGCACATAGTCGCGCTGCGCGGGGCCGGTGTACAGCTGGCGCGGGCGACCGATCTTCTGCGCTGGGTCGGAGATCATTTCGTTCCACTGTGCGACCCAGCCGACAGTGCGGGCGAGGGCGAAGAGCACCGTGAACATCTCGGTCGGGAAGCCGATCGCCGACAGGATCACGCCCGAATAGAAGTCGACATTCGGGTAGAGCTTCTTTTCAATGAAGTAAGGATCGTTGAGCGCGATCTGCTCCAGTTCCTTGGCGACGTCGAACACCGGATCGTTGACGCCCAGCTTTTCCAGAACGTCCTTCGCCGTCTTCTGCATGACGGTCGCGCGCGGATCGTAATTCTTGTACACGCGATGGCCAAAGCCCATCAGGCGGAACGGGTCATCCTTGTTCTTCGCACGAGCGATATATTCAGGGATGCGGTCGACGGTGCCGATCTCACGCAGCATGTTGAGCGCTGCTTCGTTCGCGCCGCCATGGGCGGGGCCCCACAGGCAAGCGATGCCGGCCGCGATACATGCGAAGGGATTGGCGCCCGACGAACCAGCGAGACGGACCGTCGAGGTCGACGCGTTCTGCTCGTGGTCGGCATGAAGGATGAAGATCTTGTCCATCGCATCGACGACGACCGGATCGGGCTCATATTCCTCAGCCGGGACCGAGAAGGTCATGCGCAGGAAGTTGGCGGTGTAGCTCAGGTCATTGCGCGGATAGACGAAGGGCTGGCCCACCGAATATTTATAGGCCATCGCCGCAATCGTCGGCATCTTCGCGATCAGGCGGTGGCTCGCGATCTTGCGCTGTTCCGGATCATTGATGTCCGTCGAGTCATGATAGAAAGCGGAGAGGGCGCCGACGACGCCGCACATGATCGCCATCGGGTGCGCATCCCGGCGGAAACCACGATAGAATGTGGTCAGCTGCTCATGCACCATGGTGTGGCGGGTGATGGTGTGGGTGAAGTCTTCCAGGTCACCCTTCGAAGGCAGCTCGCCATTCAGCAGAAGATAGCTGACTTCCATGAAGCTCGATTGCTCCGCCAGCTGATCGATCGGGTATCCGCGATGCAACAGGATGCCAGCGTCACCATCGATGTAGGTGAGGCCCGAATCGCAGCTTGCCGTGGAGGTGAAGCCGGGATCATAGGTGAACATGCCCGTGTTGGCGTAGAGCTTGCGAACGTCGATGACCTTGGGCCCCACAGTGCCATTCAGGATGCCATATTCCTTGGCATCGCCGCCGACTGTCAAAGTGGCATTATTGTCCGACATCTCGTTCTCCTTAATTGCCAACGGCCGGCGCTGCCTGTTTGGCATCCGCGAGCCGCTCCAAACTCCCGTCCTTTCCAAGAAGGAAAAGAACATCAAATATCCCCGGCGAAACCGTGCGACCGGTTAGCGCCGCGCGTAGCGGCTGGGCAACCTTGCCCAACCCCAATCCGACTTCCTCTGCCACGCGGCGGATCGCTTCCTCGATCGCCTCGATCGTCCAGGACTGGACGGAATCAAGGGCGTCGGCCGTCTTTCCAAGCAGCTCGCGCGCCGAGTCGTCTAGCAGAGCGATTGCCTTCTCGTCAAAATCCAGAGGGCGGCTCTTGAACAGAAACTCGGCGCCTTCCGCTATTTCGTTCAGGGTTTTGGCGCGCGGCTTGAGTGAAGGCATGGCTTGCGCAAGCAGCGCCAGGGCGTCTGCGCCCGACGCCGTGCCGAGCCGTTGCGCGATGCGGGGCAAAACCAGTTCCGCAAGACGCTGATCGTCCGCTTCGCGCAAATAGAATGCGTTGAGGTTTTCCAGTTTCTTGATGTCGAAACGAGATGGCGACCGGCCTACGCCGCCAAGGTCGAACAATTCCACAGCTCGATCCCGGGAAATGGTTTCCTCATCGCCATAGCCCCAGCCAAGGCGCAGGAGATAATTGAGCACCGCCTCAGGCAGCATCCCCATCTCATCGCGATATGCGTCAACACCCAGAG
>JAEZCS010000011.1 GCA_023433445.1 Pseudomonadota bacterium
CCCGGCGTGTCGATGATGGCGCTGTCGCGTGACCCCGACGGGATGATTCGGGCTACGCTGGCGGCGGCCAAGGTGGATGAGATCAACACGGTGCTGCTGGCGTTGCAGAGCGCGGGCTTCACCATCACGGCGACGCCTTCGCAGGACCCGGGCGGGCGGGCGCTGGCTGACATAACGGTGCGATCATGATGGACGCGGTGAAGACAATGTGGGGCGAGAGGTCGCCGCGCGAGCAATGGATGCTGGGCGTGATGTTCGCCCTGCTGGCAGTGGTGGTGTTGTGGCTGGGCGTCCTGTACCCGCTGGCGGCGGCGCAACGGTCGGCACGGGAGGCGCTGGTCGAGGCGACGGACCGCAACGCGGCGATCCGTGCGAAGGTCAAGCTGCTCAAGACATTGCCCCGCAACATGGCGACTGCCTCTGCCACGGTCGCCATCGACCAGTTGGTGAGCCAGAGCGCCGGCGAGGCGGGGCTGACGCTGGAGCGGGCGGAGGCTCAGGGCGCAGCGCGGATCGAGATTGCGATGGCGTCGGTGCGGCCGGTGGCGCTGTTTTCCTGGCTGGCGGCCCTCGAGGCGCAAGGCGTGCGGGTGGACACGATGAGCGCGCGGCCCTCGCCCACGGCGGGGAGTGTTTCGGTGCAGGCAGTGCTGGTGCGGGAGGCAGGGCAATGAGCCGGCTCGGTTGGTCGCGTCGGACGCGGATTGCGATCCTGTTGCTGTTCATATTCGGCCTCATCCTGTTCATGCCGATGCGAATCGCACTGGGTCTGTCCGGGCTTGAAAGGCTGGGCGTGGCTGCACGGGATGTGCGGGGGACGCTTTGGAGCGGGCGGATCGACCAGCTTATGCTCGGCACTATGCAGGTCGGATCGGTAAATGCTGCCTTATCGCCGGTACAACTGCTGATGGGACGGGCGCGGTTCGACATATGGCGGCAGGTCGGCGCGGCGGATGATCTGAGCGGTGCGTTGACTGTCGGGTTCAGCCGCATCGGCATCGATGATGTAACCGGGACCGTGCCGCTTGGCCGAACCTTCGCGCCGCTGCCGATCGCGAGTTTGGCGATGGAAGATGTTTCAGCCTATTTTTCCGGCGACCGCTGCGGTCATGCCGAGGGCCGAGTGCGGGCGCAAATGGCGGGGCAGTTTCCGGGCCTGAATTTGACGCAAGGGCTGTCCGGCGTGGCTAGTTGCGATGGCGAAGCGTTGCTGCTGCCGCTGGTGAGCCAATCCGGGCTGGAAAAGATCAACCTGCGGATATGGCGGTCTGGTCGCTATGTCGCCGAAATGCGGGTGGAGACGGCGGACGCAGCGCTCGGCGATGCGCTGGCGAAGGCTGGCTTTGCCGGGACAAGTGGCGCGCGGGTTCTGAAGGTCGAAGGGACGCTGTGATCGATCCGATGTGGACGATTCTGGGCGGCGTTGCAGGCGCAATAGCGGGCAGCTTTTTGGGCACGCTGGCGCTGCGATGGCCCGAAGGTCGGGAGGTCGCGCGCGGGCGATCAGCCTGCGATGGTTGCGGCCGAGTGCTGGGCGCGATCGATCTGGTGCCAGTGATCAGCGGCCTGATGTTGCAGGGACGGTGCCGGACCTGCGGTGCGAAGATCGACACGCTGCATGGGCGGATGGAGGCGGCCTGCGCGGTGATCGGCGCGCTGGCGTGCGGGGCGGCACCAGGACTGACCGGTGCCGGTTGGGCTTTGCTCGGATGGCTGCTGCTTACGCTGGCGGTGCTGGATTGGCGGCATTTCTGGCTGCCGGATGCGCTGACGTTGCCGCTCGCCTTTCTTGGCCTGACGCTAGGGCTATGGGTTACGGATGTGACGTTGGTCGACCGGTTGATAGGGGCGGCGGCCGGGTATGCCGTGTTGCTGCTGGTGGCCGTCAGCTATCGCGCGGCGCGCGGGCGTGAAGGCTTGGGCCTGGGCGATGCCAAGCTGATGGGTGCGTTGGGCGGATGGTTTGGCTGGCAGGCGCTGCCCTTCATCTTGCTCATGGCGGCGAGCCTTGGATTATTGGTGGTTTTGATCGGCATGATTGGCGGGCGGAGGATGACGGCGGCCTCGCGGGTGCCGCTGGGTACATTTCTGGCGATTGCTGCGCTGCCGGGATGGTGGGCAGTGGCGCTGGTCCGCTGAGGAGCTTCGCGGTCAGCGCACGCGCCAGCGATAATCTTCCTCCCGCACTTCCGTCACGGCATAGCCATCGGGGTCGCGGGCCGGGCGGAAACGATAGCGTTCCATGATGATGCGGCAGGTCATCGTGTCGAGTTCGGGATAACCGCTTCCTTCGATCACTTCGCACTTATCAACTTGCCCGGAAGGCCCGATGGCGTATCGCACGCCGATCTTGACTCTACCGACGCCGCGCAAGGATTTTGGAAAATCGGAATTGCGGAAGCGGCCACCGGTCTGGCGCGCATTTGAAAAGGATCCGTCGCCATCTCCCTGGCCTGATCCAGTGCCGGTGCCGCCGGTTCCCCATCCCTGACCTGAGCCCGAGCCGTCGCCTGTGCCCGCGTTTCCTATACCACTGGTCATCGCAGATGATGGCGCAGCCGGAAGAATGGGTTGAGGGGGCGTGATGATTGGCGTGGGCGCGGTAAGAACAGTTGGCCTTGGCGGTGCCGGTTGCTGTTGCTTGGGAGCAGCCGAGGGAGCTGAGCCGCTTCCGCCCGCGTCCTCTACCCTTGGGGGTCGGGGAGGATCCGGGCGCTCCGGCTCGGGAGGTTGCAGATCGAATAGCGTGAGTGGCGAACTATCAATCGCAGCCCGCCATAATGAAGGTCCGCGCAGGCCAACAATCAGAGCATAGCCGATGAGGGCATTGACCAGGATCGCAGCGATGGCAGGGACGATCCTGTCCAGACCCCGCCGTCGCTGCGCCTGAGCTGTCGTCATGACATCTGTCACCGCGCATGTAGCGCGGCAGCCTTACAGCTTAGCGGTAAACGCGGCGGCCGTTGCGATCGATATAATATTCACGACCGCGACGATCGCGTTCCCAACGACGGCCGTCTGAGGTCGCTGCGCCTACGACAGCGCCACCTGCTGCGCCGATGGCCGCACCTTCAGCAACGCCGAGGCCAGGTACGATCGCGCCAGCCACCGCGCCGCCGACTGCGCCGATGCCCGCACCCCGCAGGCCATCACGCGTCGTTTCACGCGCGCAACCGCCAACGCTGGCTGCGGCTGCCAATCCGGCAATCAGTAAAATTGTGTTACGCATGGTTGGTCTCCAGTTTTCGACAGGTGTGAAACGACAGAGACGCCAGTTTGTTCGATCAATGCGTAACAAAGATGCGCAGGCTTCAGAAAACTCACATAAAGGGACGGATTTTCGGGTTGGACGGCGGAGTGATGCAGCCAGCTTTCAGGTCGGCTGATCTTGCAGGAGGATGGAGGGAGCGTAGGCCAGTGTGGCTCAACTTCTGAACGCCGCGCGGGGCTGATGACGAACAGGCCTTTCAACACATCCGCCCGCACGGCAGTCTGGGTCTCGTCTTCAGAATGACGCCTAGAGTGGCGGGCTGGAACCGCTCCCCATGGGCTGTTCGATGTCTTCCTCCGCTTTCGCGGGCGTTCCATAGGTCGCCCAGTCGGCGTTCGGGGTAGGGGCGGCCGGTGTCCCCTCGATGCCCCGACCTTCTCCAGAGGCGTCGCGCGAGGTGTGGAGATAGGCCTTGGCGATCATATTGGCGGAGATCGGCGCGGTGATGAGCAGGAAAAGCGTGATGAGCAATTCATGCGCGGTCCATATATCTGCATGGGTCGGAAAATAGACCATAGAGGCAACCAGGCAACTTCCCACGCCGAGCGTCGTCGCTTTGGTCGGCCCGTGCAGGCGCGTCATCAGTGACGGCAGGCGGGTGAGCCCCCAGCTTCCAATCAACGCGAATGCCCCCCCCAGCAGCACGAGGGCTGCGATGACCGTGTCCGCTATGGTCGCCAGCATGCTCATTCGACGAGATCCCCGCGCAGCAGGAATTTGGTGTAGGCGACTGTGCCCACGAACCCGACCATGGCGAGCAGCAAGGCAGCCTCGAAATAGGTCGTGCTGCTTTCCATGATCCCGAACAGGATGATGAAGGCGATGACGTTGATCACCATGGTGTCGAGGGCCAGGATGCGGTCGGGCGCAGTCGGTCCCCGGAACAGGCGATAGAGGTTCAGCAGCACGGCAAGCGCGATGCAACTCATCGCTACGGAGAGTGCGATGGCGATCATCGGAAAATCTCCAGCAGGCGTCGTTCATAGCGCGCCTTGATGTGGGCGACCTCGGCGGCCGGATCGACAACGTCGAGAGCATGGACGAGCAGGTGGCGTCCATCCGTCGAGATGTCGGTGGACACTGTTCCGGGCGTAAGGCTGATCGTACCGGCAAGCAGCGTAATCGCCTCGGCCGAACGCAAGTCGAGCGGGACCGACAGCCAACAGGTCCGCAGGTCGCGATTGCGGCGGAACAGGATGAGCTTGGCGACGTGGAAGTTGGCGACGATGATGTCCCACAGGACCAGCAGCACATAGGCGAGCAGCGGAAAGCCCCAGCGCATCACGGGTCTGTCGGGCCAGAAAGGCGCGGTGAACAGCGGGACCAGGATTGCAAAGGCGATGCCGAGGACCAGCCAGCCCATGCTGAAGGCGTTCAGCATCAGCATCCAGATGAACAGGAGGAGGACGCTGAGGCCCGGATGGGGGAGCAATTGTCTCACTCGCTTTCTCCCATTGGCGCCGGAAGGACGGTGCGTACATAAGCCGCGCTATCGAAGATCTCTTGGCTGGCCGCGCCCATATAGGCGGTGACCGGCCCGGCGCCGACAGTCATCGCAACCAGCATGGCGAGCAGGGCGATGGCGGGAACCGCTTCCATCAGGTTCGGTGTGTCACTTTGGGGAGGAGATGGGCTATCGTCGCGCTTCCAGAACAAGATGCTCCCCGAACGTGCAAAGCCGACCACCGCGATCAAGCTGGTGCCCAGGATCGCGGCCCAGATCGCCGGCCACGCCCGCGATCCGAGTGCTGCATCGAGGATCAGCAGCTTTCCCAAGAAGCCGGACAATGGTGGCAGGCCTGCCAGCGCGACACCGCTGGCGAGAAAGAGGAAGGCCAGCCCGGCTTGTCTGATATAACGCGGTGTGCTCACGATCGCATCGCCCTCCATGGCGCGCCAGCGAATGATGAGATCAGTGACGAGGAACAGCAGTGCGGCGGCGATGGTCGTGTGCGGCAGATAATAGAGCGCCGCCGCCATTGCGCGTGGATCGAACTGGGCGATCGCGGTGAGAAGAATGGCGGTCGACCCGATCAGCCCGAAGGCAGCCATCGCGCGCAGATTGCGCGCGGCGAGAAAGCCCGCGAAGCCGAGCAGCATTGTGCCGAGCGCGGCCGGGAGCATATACGGGCCCGCTGCGCCGTCGAAAATCAGCGGGCCGGTGCGGATGATGGCATAGGCGCCAACCTTGGTCATAATCGCGAACAGCGCTGCGACGGCAGGGGCGGCGCCAGCATAGGCACGGGGCAGCCACAAATGAAGCGGAAGCAGCGCTGCCTTCAGGGCGAAGACGGCCATGAGCAGCATTCCTCCCGCCCGGAACAGTCCCTGGCTGCCGGTCGGCAGCGCTGCGCCCCGCACGGCCATGTCCGCCATGTTAAGCGTGCCGGTGATGCCGTACAGCAGGCCTAGCGCTATCAGGAATATCGTGGAGCCGACGAGGTTGACGATCACATATTGCAGGCCGGCGGTCAGCCGCCGCGCGCCCTGCCCATGCAGCAGCAGGCCATAAGAGGCGATCAGCAGCACTTCGAAGAAGACGAACAGGTTGAACATGTCGCCGGTCAGGAACGCGCCGTTCACGCCGAGCATCTGGAATTGGAATAGCGGATGGAAGTGCCAGCCTCGCCGATCTAGGCCGGTCAACACGGCATGCACGTTCACCGCCAGCGCCAGCGCGGCGGTCAGCACGAGCATCATCGCGGCAAGGCGGTCGAGGACCAGTACGATGCCGAACGGCGCTGGCCAGCCCCCCAGCGCATAGGCCTCGACGCCATTTGAAGCGGTCTGCATCATCAGTTGGATTGCAATCAGCAGCAGCAAGGCGGTCGCGCCGATCGAGATGCCGGCGCCAATGGTCCGGCGGCGGCGGCGGAACAGAAGCGTCGCGGTTCCGGCAAAGGCTGGCAGCAGCAGCGGCGCGGCGATCAGCGCACTCATGCGCGATCCTCACGGTGAAGCAGGTCCGGGTCGGGCTTGCCGTCGACCTGGTCAGTGCCGATCTCCAGGAAAGTGCGCAGCGCCAACACCAGCGTGAGCGCGGTCATGCCAAAAGAGATCACGATCGCGGTCAGCACCAGCGCCTGGGGCAGGGGATCGGTATAGACGGTGACATCCTTGTCGTAGAGCGGCGGACGATCGACAGCCAGCCGCCCGATCGCGAAGAGGAACAGGTTGATCGCGTAGGACAGCATGGCGAGACCGAGCACAACGGGGAAGGTGCGCGCGCGCAGGCACAGGTAGATGCCGGCCGCCGTCAGCGCGCCAATCGCGGTGGCAATGAGGAATTCGATGCTCATCGCTGCGCCTCCCGGAGCCTGGCCGGATCGACATCCATTGGGCCGACCTCTGTCGGCTCCTCCTTCTGCGCGCGCTGGGCAATATTGCTGAGTTCGGCGAGGGCGAGCATCGTCGCGCCGATCACCGTCATCGCGACTCCGATGTCGAACAGCATTGCTGTCGCCAGTTCGAACGTGCCGACAATCGGCAGGGTGAAGTAGCCAAAGGCGCCGGTGAACAGAGGCGCGCCGAACAGCAGCGAGCCGACACCCGTCAGCGCCGCGATGGTGACGCCGCACCCGATGAGCGTATGTTCGTCGATCTGCCGCCGCTGGTCGGCCCACTCGAAGCCCGACGCCATATATTGCATGAGAAAGGCGATCGACACCACCAGCCCGGCAATGAACCCACCGCCCGGCGCGTTGTGTCCGCGCAGGAAGATGTAGAGGCCGACCATTATCGCGAGCGGTAACAGGAGCCGGGTGGCCACAGCGAACATCATCGGGTGCCATTCTGGCGAGCGCGGCAGGTCGGCGACCCATTGCCGCAGCCGCTGGCCGGAAACACCCCGCGCGGCGGGCTGAAGCAGCGCGAAAATGGTGAGCGCGGCGATGCCCAGCACAGTGATCTCACCGAATGTGTCGAACGCGCGGAAATCGACCAGCGTTACGTTGACGACATTGGTGCCGCCCCCGCCCGAATAGCTGTTGGCCCAGTGAAAGGCGGAGATGGGCTGATTGGGCTCCCGCGTCATGATCGCCCAGGCCGCGAAGCCCGCTGCCGAGCCACCTGCAAGGCCAAGCCCCACGTCGCGCAGGCGCTCGACATTGCTTGCCAGCCGGACGGGAATCTTGGGCAGCAGGTTGAGCGCAAGCAGCAGCAGCAGGATCGTCACAACCTCGACCGAAATCTGAGTGAGGGCGAGATCGGGCGCCGACAGGTAGACGAAGGCGAGAGAGACGATAAGGCCGATGACGCTGATATAGATGAGCGTCAGGAAGCGTTGCCGCTGGCCCAGCGCAACGGCGGCCGTCGCAGCCAGCAGCAGCAGCCAGGCCACGACGGCGACGGGCGGAGCCGGGATTGTCTGTCGTGTGCCGGGCTCATAGCCCCCTGACCAGATGGCCTCGACGCCCAGTACCACCGCGAGCAGGAACAGCAGCGATAGCTGCCGTTGCAGCGATCCGTTGTGGATGGAGTCGCTGACGAGGCGTGCCAGATCCACAAGTTGCGCGATCCCGCGGTCGAACAGTCGCTTGGCATCGACAAGCGGGGCGCTATCCCACGCGCGCTGGAGCCCGCCATGTCGCCACAACAACATTATGCCGACGATGATCGCGCTGACGCTCATGGCCAGTGCCGGGGTCAGGCCATGCCATAACATGGGGTGGAAGGCAGGTGCGGTGCCGCCAGTGATGGCGGATGCGGCGGGCGTGATCAGCCAGGCGGTCATGACGCCCGGGAACAGGCCGACCAGAATGCTCATCGCAGCCAGCAGGGCAGACGAGCCCCACAGACCCAGAGAAGGATCATGCGGTCGGGCGGGATAGCTCTCACGTTGCTGACCGAGGTAGAGATGCACGATGTAGCGCAACGAGTAGGCCATCGACAGCGTTGCGGCGACGAGCGCGAGCAGCGGCACGATCCAGGGCGCGCCAGCCCAGACGGTATGCACCGCCTCTTCCAGCATCATCTCCTTGGACAGGAATCCGCTTAGCGGCGGAAGGCCAGCCATCGACGCAGCTGCAATGATGCCGGCGGCGGCAGTGATCGGCATCAGCTTCGCCAATCCGCCCAGCAGGCGGATGTCGCGCGTGCCCGCCTCATGATCGACAATGCCGGCGTTCATGAACAGAGCCGCCTTGAACAATGCGTGGTTGAGCAGGTGGAAGATGCTCACCTGAGCGGCCACTGGTGTGCCGAAGCCGAACAACATGGTGAGCAGGCCAAGCTGGCTCACCGTCGAATAGGCGAGGATCGCTTTCAGGTCGTGCTTGAATAGGGCGATGGCAGCGCCGATCAGCATGGTCACCAGCCCGGTTGTCGACACCAGATAGAACCAGAGATCGGTGCCCGACAGCACCGGCCAGAAGCGCGCCAAGAGGAATACGCCAGCCTTCACCATGGTGGCCGAGTGGAGATAGGCGCTCACTGGCGTCGGCGCGGCCATGGCGTGCGGCAGCCAGAAGTGGAACGGGAATTGCGCCGATTTGGTGAAACATCCCAGCAGGATCAGTACCAGAGCCGCCGGATAGAGGTGCGAGCCTCTGATGATGTCGCCGCGAACCAGAATATCCGCAAGCTCGTAGGAACCGGCGATATGGCCCAGCAGCAGCAGCCCGCCGATCAGCGCCAATCCGCCGCCGCCGGTCACCGCCAGCGCCATGCGTGCTCCCTGCCGTCCCTCGGGCTTGTCGCTGCGGAAGCCGATCAACAGGAAGGACGACAGGCTGGTCAGCTCCCAAAAGATAAGGAGCAACAGGATATTACCCGATAGCGCGATACCCAACATCGCACCCTGGAACAGCAGGAGCAGCGACAGGAACTGGCCCATCGCTTCGTTGGCGGGCAGGTAGAAACGCGCATAAATCACGATCAGCAGCCCGATCCCAAGGATCAGGCCGGCGAACAATAGGCCGAGCCCGTCGAGCCGCAGTGTGAGATTGAGCCCTATGGTCGGTACCCAAGGCAACTGGATCTGGTCGGCTATGCCCGCCAGCGCAGACGGCGCGGCAAAGAGTAGCACGGCGAGGGCTGCGACAACATGGGCGAGTGCGAGCAATGCCTGGATGTTCCGGCTCGCGCGCGGCAGCAGAGCCAGCCACGCCGCGCCCAGGAATGGCAAGAGGGCAAGCAGGATCAGTTGCAAGGCACACCCGTAAATGACTGAATAGCTTGGCTGAGGTCGGAATTTGAAATGAAAGGATCACGTAGAGGTAACGCCTGGCGATCACAAGCATTGGGCAATAGGAAGCAATTCATCAGTGCGCAGGTCCACGGCGCTGGCGGCCCGACCAACGCATAACCTGCCCCCGACGATATCGTTAGGGCACCCAGGGACGGTATTGCCTCTCTCAACATCGTATTGCAACGCAAAGTGAGAGCGGCTGGTAAGGAAATCACGCCGTCGGTGTGGATCGCGCTGGCTGTGCCTGCAGGTCGTCCGATTCTGAAGTGATAGGAACTGCGTGGGCGCCGCTATTACAAACAGGTCGAAATCAGGAATATGGGTAAACCGGTAACAACTGTTCCCGCAAAGCCGGCAAGTGCGGTGGTGGTGGCGAGCTTGCGTTCGAAGCCGCTCAGCCTTGTCCAAGCCCGCCAGATCGTCACCATGCCGGCGCAACAGGCGAAAAGCCAGATAACGCCAAGCGCCCAGGAGAACAGGGTCCCCCCGGCCAGAGGCATGGCGTCCCATCGTCGGGAGCATCCTATACCGTGAACCGCGTAGAGCAGGGAAAAGCCGGCTGCCCAGAGCAGCAGTCCAGCGCTTGCCCGGGCTAGCAACTTCATGGCGCGACCGCGGGGCCAAGAAGGCAGGCGAGGGTGACCAGTACGACCAAGGCGGAAAAGTCGCTGAAGAGGCGAGCAACCGAAACGTCCAGGGCGCGGGCTTTCGATATGAATCCGGCGGCGATCCTGGCCTTCGCGAAAGCGGTGGACGTCATCGCGACAAGGGCGTGGAGACCGGCATATGCGATCAGAATCCAGGCCGTCGCGGCATAGGCGTGACTGGATGGGGCGGGCAGCGACGTGACGCCCATTGCCAACAGGCCGATGATGGTCGCCGCGTGGGCTGCTGCGGCGGCCACGCTCATCTGCCCTGCCGCCACCATGGACTGCGACTGAACCTTCGCTTCAGCGCGCCGTCCGAGGAGAGCCGCCACAATCGCCACGGCGCCGGTCATCGCCCCTGTCACAAAGCCTCCCTCGAGGATGTTTGGCGGGGGCCAGTTGGGCGCGACGACCCACAGAAAGGCATAGCCGAAGATCAGGGAGGCCAGCAGCACGGCATCTGCGGTCAGCAAGAACAGGCCGCCCCACCAGCCGGGCGCGCCGGGGCATTCGCGATGGATCGGCGCGGTCCGTCCGCCGCCGATGGGCACCTGGCCGACATCGTTGCGCGATCCCAGTTTCCATGCCCAGCGCCAGCCCAGCGCGATGACACCGATGACCGCCACCGGCGCGAACCAGTAATATCCAAGCAGTACCGACAGGAAGAAACATCCCGTGACGGCTGCGGTGATGATCGGCAGGCGGCTGTTTCCTGGCAGGACCAGGACATGGTCGATGGCCCCGCTCGTGGGGGCCACCGCCATGGTCTCCCGCCAGCCATGTCGCACCTCTGCCAGATAGCCTTCCCCTCGGGCGAGCTTCAATGCCAGAGTGGGGTCCAAAGCAAGCGGTTCACGGTCCGTGACCTCTGGCTGGCTGGCGATGTTGTAGGCGGGGGCCGGGATCGGCATGGCCCACTCCAGCGTGCCGGCCGCCCATGGATTGCGCGGGCTGCGCCGCGAAAGGAAGATCTGCATGCCGACATCAATCGCGAACAGCGCGAAGCCGAAAGCCATGATGAAGCTTCCGACCGAAGACAGCAGGTTAAGCGAGGTCCAGCCCATTTCGGCGGAATAGGTGTAGATCCGGCGCGGCATGCCCAGCAGCCCGGTCAGGTGCATCAGAAAGAAGGTCAGGTTGAAACCGATGAGGATCAGCCAGAAGGCCGCTTCGCCAAGCCGGGGAACACGCGAGCGGCCAGTGAAGTGAGGCAACCAGTAATAGGCCCCCGCCAACATGGGAAAGATAAATCCGCCTACGAGCACATAATGCAGATGTGCGACGACGAAGTGGCTGTCATGCGCCTGTGCGTCGAATGGCACCATCGCCAGCATCACGCCGGTCAGTCCCCCGATCACGAAGACGAGGAAGAACCCTAGCAGATAAAGCATCGGCAGATTCAGTTCCGGTCGGCCTTTCCACAGCGTCCCGATCCATGCGAAAACCTGTAAAGCGGTGGGGACCGCGACCAATGCAGATGCGACCGAAAAGAAGCCCAGCGCCATATGCGGGATGCCGGTCGTGAACATGTGGTGGACCCAAAGCCCGAAGCTGAGGAAAGCAAGTGCCAGCAGCGCTGCGATAATCCAGCCATAACCCAGGATTGGCGTGCGCGCCATGACGGGCAGGACGGTCGAAACGACGCCAGCCGCCGGCAGGAAGATGATGTACACCTCCGGGTGCCCGAACAACCAGAAGAGATGCTGCCACAGAAGTGGACTGCCGCCGCGTGCGGGGTCGAAGAACGGCCAGTCAAAGGCCCGCTCCACCTCCAGCAGGATGGATCCCAGGATCAACGGAGGAAAGGCGACGATCATCATCAGCGCGGTGATGAGAAGATACCATGCGAACAGGGGCATCCGGTCGAGCCGCATGCCGGGTGCTCGCACCTTCAAGACCGAGACGGCGATCTCAATGGCTGCGGCCATCGCGGAAATCTCCACGAAGGTGATGCCGAGCAACCAGACATCCGCATTAATGCCGGGCGTATAGACCTTGGATGACAGAGGCGTGTACATGAACCAGCCGCCGTCGGGCGCCACGGCCAGGCCAAGCGCTGCAAGCAGAATGGTGCCGCCGAACAAATAGCACCACCAGCCATAGGCCGAGAGACGCGGGAAGGCCATGTCGCGGCTGCCCAGCAGCTTGGGGAGCAGATAAAGCGCCAGTCCCTCGAACATCGGGATGGCGAACAGGAACATCATGATGCTGCCGTGCATCGTGAACAGCTGGTTGTAGATCGCTGGACCGACGAAGGCACTGTCGGGCGTCGCCAGTTGCGCGCGTATCAACATCGCCAGAACCCCGCCGATCGCGAAGAACGCGAACGCGGCGAGGATGAAGCGCTTGCCGATGTCGGAGTGGTTGACCGACAACAGGGTGCCTCGCCAGCCCTTGGGAGTGCCCCAGATGGCCATCAGGGCCTGGTGGCGGCGTAGAACGTTCACTGGACCGTCCCTTGGCGGAATGCCGCCCAGCCACGGGGATCATGTGCAACCACCTGGAAGCGGTGATTGCTATGGTCCAGCCCGCAGAATTCGGCGCACTGTCCGGCGAACACGCCCGGTTCGTCCGCCTGAATCCGCAATATGTTCACCTGGCCAGGAATGGCATCCATCTTGCCGCCAAGGCGCGGCACCCAAAAACTGTGGATCACGTCGGCAGAGGCAAGGTGAACATCCACTGGCCGTCCGGCGGGGATGTGGAGTGTGCCACGCGTCACAATCGGTCCGTTGGCGCCGGGTTGCTGGAACGTCCAGAACCATTGCTGCCCCGTCGCTTGCACAGTCAGGACTTCGGGTGCGGGATGGGGGAGGGAGCGGTTGCCCAGCACAAGGGCGTAGCCCAACAGTGCCGTTAGCACCACGCCCGGCATGGCGACACCCAACCAGCCGATCCACAGCGCTTCGCTTCCGCCGCTGTCGCGGCTACGTCGGCGAAAGGACAGTGCCAGCAAGGCCAGGACCAGGATCGTAAGCGCGGAAGCTCCCGCCAGCATTACCCACCATAGCGTCGCGACGCCCGCCGATGCCGGTCCACCCGCGTCGAGGGTGGAAAGTGGTCCACCGCACCCGCGCACGATGAAAGGTGGCGCAATTGACGCCAAACGGTGAATATTGCGCCGATGAGCGTAACCGACGATACCGTGAAGACAGAAGCCCCGCTGGTCGATCCCATCTCGGCGCAACCTCATTTCCACCGAACTGAATCGAAGATCGCGGTTGCGGGCCACCCCATTCATGCGATGCTGGTGGCGTTTCCCGTCGCGCTCGCCATGTGCACCCTGGGCGCGGACGGATTCTACTGGTGGACGGGTGATCCGTTCTGGGCGAGGGCTGCGCTCTGGGCGAGCGGCATGGCGTTCCTGCTCGGATTGCTGGCGGGCGTGTCGGGCACGGTTGAACTGTTGCTGGTGCCTGGTATCCGAGCGCGTGCAGCCAGCTGGACCCATTTCGTCATCGCCGTCATGCTGCTGTCGATCCTCGGCGCGAACTGGGGCTATCGGCTGACGCAGGGTTATGAACAAGCGGTCCTGCCTTGGGGCTTGCTGCTGTCCGCATTCGCAGCGATGTTTACGGCCATCACTGGCTGGCATGGCGGCAAGCTGGTGTTCGACTATCAATTGGGCACCTCGTCGACCGGCAAGGGTTGATCCTGCGTGTGGGTCAGCCAGCGAGGCGCGAGCCTGTCAGCCAGCAGGGGCTTTCCCAGTACCAGTAACAGGATGGTGATCGATGCCAGAGCCGCGATGCTGACCGTGGCCACCGGCCAACCCCGTGGTGGATCGTAGCTGCCCCGTTGCTCACCCACCACCAGGGTGACATGCCCGATCCAGGCGTGCAGCAATACGAGCACCCCGACAGCGACCAATTTGGCGAACATCCAGGGCACGAAGACCTCTCGCAGGAAAACGAGAGCAGTGCCCATGACGATCGTGAGCACCGCAGCGGGCGTGACGATCCCCGTGTAGGCCTTATGCGTCAATACGCGCAGACGCCCATATTCCGGTTGGTCATGGGCGGTATCGTGTCTCGCCAGCACCAGCGGCAAACCGACCAGTCCCGCGCACCAGATGCAAAGCGCGGCGATATGCAGGAACTTGACCGTCGCGATCACGGCGCGGTCATGGTCTGGGTCCAGCCGCGCCGGGCGACGATCCCCAAGGCGATGGCATAAGGGATGATGCCCGGCACCCACATGACGAGCCCGGCAAGCTGCTGATCGACCAGCGCCGGGAGCCCCCAGGCGACGGTGGTGCCGGCATGCGCCGCGTAGAGGAGGGAAGGCGCAAACGTCAGCAGGGCGCCCAGCATTCCCATCTGCGCCATCGCTGCAATCGTCGCGGATGTTGCAGCAACCGGAGGCGCGGCGAACAGGCATCGCCAAAACCAGATGGCGGAGGTCAGAAGGCTTGATTGCATCAGCCAATAGACAGGCGTGCTCGCCAGTGCTGAATCATAGAAGGATGGCACGTGCCACAGCCACAGCGTCGTCGTGGCCGCCACGAAGGAGATGCCGAGCGCGTGAGGCCTGCGGGCGGGAAAGGCCAGCGCCAGCAACGGGGCGCTCACTGCGACGAGGAGGACATGGTGCAGCGCGCGCGCGGAGAACAAGGCCACGCTGATCGCACATAAGGGAGACAAAAATGCCAGCGCCAGCACGCCGACCCCGGCGAATGCAAGCCGCGGCGATCCCGCGCGCGAGGCGAGGGCGGCGCTTGCGGCGAAGATCGCGAGCAAGGCCGGGTCCAGGTTCCAGGCCAACATCGCCTCGGCGGGAACTGGCGGCGGACCGCAATAGCTTGTCATGCTTCCCTCCTGCAAGCGTGTGCGCTAACGCATATCGCGCAGAACATCATGGCCATAAGCGATGGCGACTGCCAGAGACGCCCCGCCGACGATATTTCCCGCGGTGCTGGCGGCCAGATTGACGAGAACGCCTGCGAGGGGAACCTCGGTACCAGTGCCAGCTAGTCCGCCCAGCGGCAATATCGACATGTTGGCAACAGAATGTTCCAGACCGGCGGCGACGAACACCATGATGGGGCCGACGATGGCGAGAATCTTTGCGGAAATGGTCCGCGCCGACATCGACATCCAGACGGCCAGGCAAACGAGCATATTGGCCAGGATCCCCGAACAGAAGACGGCGACAGGGGTCTTCGCCAGCTTGCCATCGCTTACCGAGGCCGCCGCTTCACCCACGCCGTCCGACAGTCCCCCAGCCGCCGAGAACAACAGCGCGATCGCCACGCTACCGATGAGGTTGCCGACCCAGACAGTCGCCCATGCTCCGGCAAGCCGGCCGCCGGCCAGATCACCGGTGAGCGTGGGCAGCACCATCATCGTATTGCCAGTGAAGAGTTCGGCACCAACGATCATGACCATCACCAAGCCGACAGAAAAGGCTGCCCCAGAGACGAGGCGCACCAGACCTGCGTCTTCCATATTCGCCTGTGCGACCAGGAAGATCACCGAGCCAAACGCAATGAAAGCGCCTGCCAAGACAGCAAGTACGAGCATGCGCAGCCAAGGTTGTTCTGCCTTGGCCGCGAGTGCAGCGGGCGCACCTTGCGCAATGGCATCGCCAACGGGATCGTCGCCGCATTGGACGGTGGCGCTCAAGATGTAGCCTCGATCCTGACCGGCACCGCCTTGCTGGCGGGCGTCATCGAGTGCCGATCATGATGAGCAAGGCTGATCAGCGGGTTGAGTTCAGGATAATAGCCCACGATTGTGCCATCGGGCAGGTCGAAAGACACCACCTCAAGATTATCAATGCGTCGCGCATGTCCGTCTTCGGCGTCCCCCAGAAGCGAAATCCGCTGCCCGGCAGTCAGCCCGGCGCGGGCAATGTCCGCCGGGCTGATGAGGACCACATCACGCTTGCCCTCGATTCCCCGCAACCGGTCACTATAGCCGTAGATGGTCGTGTTGAACTGATCGTTCGATCGCACGGTGACGAGGCGATAGCGGCCATCCTCATCGGCCACATCGGTGGCCGCAAGCATGGTGGGATCGGTGAATTCGGCTTTGCCGCTCTCGGTCTTCCAGATGCGTTCACGCGCGCTGTTGCCGCGGTAGAAACCGCCCGGCTCGAACATTCGCGCGTTCATGTCATGGAATTGTTCGTGGTAGGTCTCTGCGATCAGATCACGTACCAAGCCATAGTCGGCGGTCCACTCGTCCCAATGCACTTTGGGGTTCGATGGGAGCGTCGCCTTGGCCATGCCGGCCACGATCGCCAGTTCGGATTTGAGATGCTCGCTGGCAGGCTTGCGGTGGCCGAGCGAACCGTGGATGTGGCTGAAGCTGTCTTCGATCGTCACTGTCTGGGCGCCGCTCGCCTGCATATCCTCTTCGGAACGACCAAGGCAGGGTAGCAGATAGGCGGCTTTACCCATGAAGAGGTGGGAGCGATTGAGCTTGGTAGCGATCTGCACGGTGAGGTCGAGTTGTTCCCATGCGGGCTCGATCCGGCTTTGGTCGGGCACGGCGCGCAGGAAATTGCCACCCAGTCCGATGAACGCCCGAACCGAGCCATCGAGCACGCCTTCGCAGACCTTGACCGTGGTCCGGCCCTCGTCGCGAGGAGGGTCGAAACCGAACTGTTCGGCGAGCTTGTCGAGCGGCACCAGTTCGGGCTTTTCGGAAATGCCTACAGTCCGCTGCCCTTGCACATTGGAATGCCCCCGAACGGGGCAGATGCCTGCACCGGCTTTCCCGATATGCCCGCGCATCAGCAGCAGGTTCACGAGCATCCCGATATTCTCGAAGCCGTGCACATGTTGGGTCAGGCCCATGCCATAAACGCCGATAACGCGGTCGGCTTCGACATAGACGCGACCGGCCTCCTCGATGTCGGCGCGGCTGAGCCCTGATTCCTGTTCGATCTGCTCCCATGGCGTGGCGGCCGCCCGGGCCCGAAAGGCGTCGAACCCGGAGCAATGCTCAGCGATGAAGGCGTGATCGATGACTGTCCCGCCGCGCCGCTCGTCCTCCGCGAACACATATTTGCACAGACCCATAATCGCCGCGATGTCTCCGCCAGCGCGGACCTGAAGATATTGCGAGCTGATCGGCGTTTCGCGGCGTGTCAGCATCTGGGTTGGGCGTTGTGGATTAACGAATTCGACCAGACCCTTTTCGCGGATCGGGTTGAACGTCACGATGCGGCAGCCGCGCTCCACCGCTTTTTGCAGCGGGTGCAGGAAGCGTGGGCTGTTCGTGCCCGTATTTTGTCCGAAGAAGAATATCGCATCGCACTGCTCGAAATCGTCGAGCACGCACGTGCCGACCGGCGAGCCGATCAGCTTGTTCAACGTGACCGACGTCGTTTCGTGGCACATGTTGGAACTGTCCGGCAGGTTATTATGGCCATACAGCCGCGCGAACAACGCATAGAGGTAGGAGGTTTCCAGGCTGGCCCGCCCGGACGCGTAAAAGACCGCCGACTTCGGATCTATCGCGTTCAGCTTGGCGCCAATCGCGGAAAAGGCCTCTTCCCAGCTGCAGGGGACGTAGCGATCCTTTGCCCGGTCGTATCGGAGGGGGTGAATCAGGCGCCCTTGTTGCTCAAGGTCGTGATCACTCCAGCTACGCAAATCGGCGACACTATGTTTCGCGAAGAAGGCTGGCGTGCAGCGGCGCGTGGTCAGTTCCCACAACGTCGCCTTTGCTCCATTTTCGCAGAATTCGAAAGCATGAGGATGTTTGGGTTTGCCCCAGGCGCAGCTCGTGCACATGAAGCCGCCGGTCTTGTTCTGCGTACGCAGCGTTGCCAACGCTCCTGGAGAAGACATTTCCCGCGCAATGGTTTCCACGATGCCACGGAGCGATCCCCAGCCACCTGAAGACCCATCATATTCGACCGTCTTCGTCTGGTCGGCCATCGGTCACTCCTTTAAAAGCAATCTATCAAGATGCTCCAGGGCGGCATGGGTTCCGACGCTACCTGTTTTTACATTTCGGCAATAAAGCGGCGACATTTGGTCGATCCTGCCGATCGCCCTGCTTCGTGAGGGTGAAAGCTCGCAAGAATGGGCGAGTATGTCACCGCAGGGTGTTGACCGGGATTATCTTCGTGAGCCGCAATGGGCTGCGCTCACAGAATAGGGCGAAATATTATGGGCCGTGCAAGACGGTGTGCAACCGCTGGAAGCAACCGCATGGCTCATCGCCTCAATCTACGATTTTCTTGGTAATGATGGCGTCGATCGTATCCATGCTGTTATCTGCTTTGCCGCCGTTCTCACAATCGAACCGCCATTGATGGCGTGGGCAGATCACATATTTGCCATCAAAGGCTGCATACTTCAAATCGGCTCCCTGATGCGGGCAAAAACGCCGACAAGTGACACTGGTCAAGTCATCCGCACTGGATATCGTGATGCACTCGTCGCTGCTACGAAATTGCACAAGCTTTTTGAGCCCGAAATCAAGGTCGTCATCATCGTTAGCGACAAAAAACGTGCCCATAGCAGAATCGAAAACGTCCGGCACGCGGCGGCTACGAAACAGGAATGACAGGAAATAGGTGCCCCACCCTTTGCCGGAATGGATGAGCTTTTCAATAGCGCTTACATCAGTCGTATGCAGATAATAAGGTTTCGAAATATCGACGGCGCTTACTTTGCTCAATGAAGGGTTTTGAGGATCGATAGCGTAAATGTTAGATATCCCGCTTGCATCGCGCACATCGAAGTAAAGCACGCAACCTAAAGTGAGATTCGGATTATTCTTCAAAACATCGATCTTCTTGATTATTTCATGTTCGAAATAATCAAGAATGTAATCCCTATCCAAAGCTGGCGGCTTCGGAGATTTCGAATCGATATCGCGATAATATTGAATCATATCCCTTATATCGTCATTGGATAAAGGCTTCGCGATCCTATCGAAGACAAAGCCGCCATTACCATCAGGGGCGACACTACCAAGGACATCAAGAGGTACGCAAGAAACGTCTGGCTCTTTATCCTTTATATAGTCGTGGAATTCCCACCACTTCGGGAAAATATTGTCATCCTCAAAGTTAAGATGCTCATGCTCTGGGAACGCAAAAACGGCAGGGCCGGCGGATGGCATGTAGTAGCGTGGTTTCATGTTGTGGATAAAATTACGTATAGCGATGAACTTGCGGATTTTTTTCTGGCGTGATGATTTTTTGTATTCTTCCTCTGTAAGTTCGTAACATATAGGGTGCATATTCGCACCGCTAAATTGCGAAGACATAATGTCTATAGAGCCGCAACGTTCAACCAGCCATTTTGCCCGATCAAAAATCTTACAATCATTACTATCGAAGAAGGACAGGCCTTCAGTACGCAAAAAAATCGCACTATCACGATTGATGCCACTTTCATCAATAAAGATACGAAAATCTATATCATGGAATTTTTGCGGGTCATCTTTAGACAGAATCTGGGGTGTCACTCCGAGGTTATTTACGATCAGCTTTTTCAAAAATGTATTTTCATATGCCGGAATACACATATGATCTGCATAAGGGAGAATTTTTCTTAGAGTTTCCTCATCATAATGGTCTTCATGTTCGTGCGTCGTATAAACCATCACGGGCTTTTCGCGCATTTTTGCCAACACCCAATCAAGCGCATGAGCGTTTGGAGGAAGCTGGCGCCATGCACCAAGAAATGCACCTGCAGGACTTAGCCAAGGGTCAATCAGTACAGCGGCCTTATCGGTTTCGAAGAAAAAGCAGGCGTGTCCAAGATAAGTCAATCGCGTCATGGCGGATCAGCACTCCCTGCCAATGTTTGTCGCATGAAACGGTAGGCCTAGACGGATACTACACCATATCTAAAAGGGGCATGGAAATAAAGTATTCGCAGATGAGGGCAATGGGATACCTCGAAGAACCGTGTGGTGAGGCGGCCATAGAAACATCAAGTACGAGTTTCGCAGTTACCGAGTTGTTCGAGGCGACTTAGTGCTAGAATTTGGGAGCCTGACCCTGAATCCAGTTCGACGCCGCTTACCAGATCCAAAATCCTTATTTTCACGATGTCGCAGCCGCGTAGTTTGCTGTCGATCGCCAGATCGAACAGCGTGCGGTCGCGCAGGCGCCTCTCTCTATTGAGCTAAAAAGCGAATTTCCCAAATCTGCTTTGGCTTCAAGGCACGTTTCGAACCGATCTTCCTCTCTGCGTTTTAGGCGGGGCGCTCTCCAAAAGCAGGATCATATACTGAATGTCCCATGACACATCTCCATCGGCCAATGCGGCCTCAGGAGAAACGACGCCTGCGATCCAGTCGCCCACTCAGATCAGATGACGGCCCGCCTCGGACGATATCAGCAAGCCAACCGCGATGAGGGCAATGGCCACTAGTCGGCGAGCGCCGACGCCGCCTGCGCTGGAGAGCGTGAGTAAGCCGTCCTCTTCTTGCTCGATTGTCCGGAGCGCGGCGGCATAGCTCTCCCCTTGATGATGGAGGCGCTGCGCAACGAAGCCGGTTCCCGCCATCATAATGCCCGCTACGACCCGCATGGCGATCCACCATGAGGGCCGACCGATCGCGATCGCCGTTGTGACGCCGGTCACGATCGCCAGGTTGGTCGCGATCACGAGGAAATAGAGCCTGCCGAAATGGAGGCGATGATCAGCCAAGACCCGATATTGGACCAATCTGGCCTCCTGCTTATCCATCTTTTCTCCTTTGGATGTTCATCATCCCTTGACCACGCCATGGCAAAGAGCAGTCAATACAGGCCGAGAGTAGCTGATTTGTATATCCTTCTGGTGAACGTCCCCCATCCGGCGATCGGAAGCCGCATCCCCAGGGAGCAACTGCCGCCCTTCGGATTGCTCTGTGTCGGTGGTCCCCTCATTGATGACGGCCATAGCGTGGAACTGATCGACGCGGATTTCGGGCCGATGCCGCTCGAGGATCTCACTGCGGAGATCGTTCGCCGTTCGCCGGATGCCCTGCTCTTCGGCCATTCCGGTTCATCATCCGGACATCCGATCATCTCACAGGTGTCGGCAGCGGTTTCCCGAGCGCTGCCCCATGCCGCCATTATCTATGGCGGCGTTCATCCTACCTATTTCTGGCGCGAAATTCTCGCGCAGGAACCTCATGTGCATGCGATTGTACGGGGAGAAGGCGAAGAGACGGGCCGCCGCCTGATGGGGGCAATCGCACGAAACGAACCTTTATCAGAGGTGCCCGGCATCGCCTATCGCGAGGAAGGAGAGCCTGTCGCCACTGACGCAGCGCCTGTGATCACCGATCTCGACGCCTATCGCGTGGGATGGGAACTCATCGATCACGCGCGTTACAGCTATTGGGGGGGCAAGCGCGCGGTCGTCATCCAGTTTTCCCGAGGCTGCCCTCATCTGTGCAATTATTGCGGCCAACGCGGCTTCTGGACGCGCTGGCGCCACCGCGACCCCGTTCTGCTTGCCCGAGAGATTGCGCGGCTTCATCGCGATCACGGGGTGGAGGTGTTCAATTTCGCGGACGAAAATCCCAGCGCCGGTAGGAAGCCGTGGAAGGCCTTTCTGGAGGCGCTGATCGCCCAGGACATTTCGGTGACGCTGGTGGGATCAACGCGGGCCGACGACATTGTCCGGGATGCCGACATTCTTCACCTCTACAAGAAGGCCGGCTTTGAGCGGTTCCTGATGGGAATGGAGAATACGGACGAAGCCACATTGAAGCTGATCAGAAAGGGCGGGGCAACGGCCAGTGACCGTGAGGCGATTCGACTTCTTCGCCACCACGGCATCCTGTCAATGGTGACCTGGGTGGCAGGGTTCGACGACCAGACGGACGCAGACATGTATCGTAGCCTCAGGCAGCTTGTTTCCTATGACGCCGACCAGATCCAAGCACTCTACGTGACGCCACACCGGTGGACGCCCTTCTTCCGTATCGCGAAGGATCGCCCCGTCGTGCAGGCCGACCCGACCAAATGGGATTATAAGCATCAGGTTCTGGGCATGGCGCAGATGTCACCATTTCGGCTGTTCCTGTGGGTGAAGCTGATCGAAGCAGTGGCACAGCTACGTCCCCGTGCGCTGCTCCGGTGGGTTTGGCATCCCGATCCGAAGATTCGGCATGCCATCCGCTGGTATTATCGGATGGGCCGTCGGGTGTGGCTCCATGAGATACTCAGCTTCTTTTTTCGCGATCGCGTGGCAGTGGATGGTTCAACCGTTGCCGGCCACCTTGGGGCACCCCAGGATCATGAGGAAGAGGCATCTCGTGCGGTTAGCCGGCGGTCAATCCGACGTCATGACATGGCAAGTTGGGAAGGTCAGTCTGAAGAAGCGAGGCAAAGAGCGGTAACCTGGCCAGCAGCAAACGACCACTAGCAAACCTTCCTTTGTAGCAGGCTTGATTGAGAGCAGACTGTTAGCCACTATAAGGCTTTGGATTATCGACAAGGGCGCGGGTCATATGAGTCATGAGGTCCGGCTGTTCATAGCTTTAATTGCCACCCTCGCAGGAACGCCAAATGCGAATGCAACGACGACAGGGCTACTAAGTCTGGTTTGCACAGTCACTTCCGTTTCGCGCCCATCCGAAAGGTCCACAATCACGTTCGTGGTCGACGTACATGCAAAAAAATTCTGCGCCGAAGAGTGCAACCAATTTACCAAGGCTCATAGATTGGAAGAGCTAAGTCGAAATCGCATCGTCACCGGCCGGTATGGCGATGGCGGGCCAGGCATGGCGTATGGCGGGTCGTTCACAATCAACCGTAACACCGGTGAAATCAGCGGTGAGCGCTGGAATGCAGGCGTGGCACTAACGGTGTCGCGTCTCGCAGGCTCATGCGTAGAGAAAACTCGATCGGGTACATCGCTACTTAAATAACAAGATCCTAGCCAAATCTGCTAGGTTTGAAGATACGGTATCTCGGGCCGTTTTCATTCCTAGCTTTCGATACAACCGGTCAGTCCGCTACCTACCCATGATCGACATTCCGGATTATCCCGGACAGCATCAATTATTCTAAAGCCGTCGAACCGTTTTCGAGAGAGGCGGACGCGCCCGGGATGTCTGATAAGGAGTGGGGAGCGGATGGTCGGCTTCGCGCTGGGAGTAGTTCGAAACGGACAATTGTCAGCATGACATTACGCGGTTTCTGGACCCTGACACGGAGGCTCATTGGAAGGGGTTGTGGCGGTTTCGTTTTGGTCGATTGGAAGTTACGCCACTTTGTGCAGCAAGAGATATAGCGGAAGACCGACGATCAAGGTGACTAAGCAGCCTTGCCACCAAGGAGATTGGGTAGGGAGCAACTTGTTCTGCGCTAACAATCCTACGAATAACGAGAAGCCAAAAGCATATCGTTGAAAAAACCGGTTTACAGCTCTCATTCGCGTCCGTCCATCAGCACATAATAGCAGCATGTTAAACATCTGCAATTAAAGGCTGATCCTAGTATTCCAAGGGCAAAGAAGTTGGCGGATTTTGCTTAGGTGAGAGGGCACTTGCCCCACCGACCCATCATCTCGCGGAGTTAATGAGACGACAAACGCCTTGACGCCCGTTGCCTCCGACTAGTCAAAACGCGTGTCTCATACCGATTGCCACATTTCGACCTCGCAGCGGCGATTGATCCTTCACGAACGAAGTATGTGCAAAACCCAGTTCGTTAAGCAGGTTCGTCCCCCGCAGGTAGAATTCGACTGACTTTGTCTGCCCCAGATCGAACCGGTAGCTCAACGTCGCGTTGAGCATATCGTAACCTGGCGTGGGCGTTTCGTAGGAGGCAACCTTGTCCTGCTGGAAGGTGCGGTAATATTCGATGTCGCCTGAAAGCGGGCCAACAGCATGCTCGTAGCGCGCGCCAAGCCGCCCCGGCGGAATACGCGGCAGATTGTCGTTCTCGCTCTTCAGTGTCGCGCGGACATAGTCGCCAAAGATTGTGACGCGCGATCGCGGTGTCAGCTGATAGCTCGCCTCGCCGTCAATGCCGGTGAAGCGCGCGTCGGCGGCGGTGTAGAGAAGGAAATTGTGTGGCACGCCCGTTTCGGTTTCCGTCTCGATCAGGCGGGCGAACACATAGTCATTGATGCTCTGGTGGAAGAGCCCGATCTCGAATTCAAAGGTGCCACCTGAGCGCCGAAGCGTCAGATTGATCGCGTCGGCCCGTTCCATGATATCTTCGGCCGTAAGTCCCGCCTGATCAAGCGCGGGGTTCCCGACAGCCAACCCCAGTTCGTAGCTGTTGGTGGCGAGATTATTCCCTCTGGCATAGAGCTCACGCACGCTGGGCGCACGTTCGGTATGACCATAGGATAGCGCAAGGGCATAGCCTTGCCCGACATTCCACGTCGCGCCGAGCGAGGCAGAGAATGGATCATGTCGAACGGTGGGATTGCGCGCGCGGAACCGAGCAAGGTCTTCGCTCTCCAGCTGTTGCTTCCACTCAGGGCCATACCATCCCATGAACAGCGCGGCGAGCTCTGGCCCGACGGTGGAGCGCCAAGGTGGCGCGCCCACCTCCATGCGGCGCCAGTCCTTGCGAAATCCGGCTTCGATATCGAGAGCGCCAAAGGAACGCTTTTCGGTCAGAAACACACCGACATTTTTGGTCTGATAGCTGGGATTACCGTCAAAGCCATAAGCTCCATCCGGAAAGGGGCGATGCAGGTTGTTGACGTTAATGCCCCCAAATGTGCCGTCGGCGTACTGGACGCCCAGAGTTCCAATGAATCCGAAGAGGGGCCTGTGAGTCAACTCCAGGCGGCCATCCCAGACCTTGTTGGTATAGCGTGAGAACAGCAGCTTGCCGTCAATCTCGTCATGCGCATAATCGGTATAGGAGCCACGCGCCCGAACATGGGCGAGGCCCGGCAGCAGATCGTCATAGTCGGCGCGAACATCGAAGCGGTCGCTCCGCAGCCGAATGAACGCGGTATGGCTGTCAGGTCCGCCGAACGGATCCTCGAACCCGCCATGCGCCGCGCAATGCAGGTCCAGACCGTGGGTATGGCAGACGCCGTTGATATGGCTGTGACCGGGGAGCCCGTAGTCGCTTTCCATGCGGCTATAGGCAGCGCCGAGATAGCCCTTTGACGTGATCCAGGACCCGCCGACCGAATAGCTCACGCTCTTAGCGTAGGAGTCGCGCAGCCTGTCCGAGCCATACCTGCTTGGTACGTCATAGTCCTCCGCGACATGGCGAGCGCTTTCGGCGTGAAGCGCGAACTGACCCACGCCGGCCGTGACACGGCCGACGATCGTTTTCTCTTCGTCTCCCGTTCCGAAACGGACCTCGGTTGCGCCAGTCAGTCCATCGGTGGGCACCGCCTTGGGCACCTTGCTATCGATGAGATTGATCGCGCCGTTGGTGGCACTGCCGCCATAACGGATCGCAGCAGGGCCACGCTGAATTTCGATGGCGTCCAGCAGCAACGGGTCGGTGGTGATGGCATGATCCGGCGAAACCGATGAGGCATCGAACATATTGGCGCCGTCGGTCAGGATCTCGATCCGGGGTACTGTCTGACCGCGAATGACCGGACGAGATGCGCCACCGCCGAAATTATCGAGATGCACACCCGGCAAGCCAGCAAGTGTCTCACCCAGGCCTCCCTGTCGGCGATGGGCGAGATCATCTCCTGCCAGCACCTGAACGGGGAGGGCCGGCTGGTCGACTTCGAGTGATCGACCCGTAACGACAATGTCGTTGGGACGACCGCGACTACGTTCGCCTGCAGCGCCTTCTCCCTGCTCGACCACTGGTTCCTGGGCCAGCACAGGGTAGGGATCAAAGACGGCCGCTGTTGCGAAAAAGGCCGCCGCGCGACGAGAAATATGCCGGAAATGCAAAGGCGTTGCTCCAACTTCGAAATGAGCGCCACTCTTAAGATATGATATCTTATTACATCAAGGACTTTCTGTCTGATATTTTCACTTCCGAAGCATTTCATAATAAGGCCTGGCTGAAGGGCTGCTTTCACATCCATCAGAAATAAGGTCGAGCGACTGCTTTGTTGGCGATGGCCGCTATGTCGGCTCCACAAAACGAACTGGCAGATAAGTGACCGCCAAGCCCAAACTCAAGCCGCTCCGCGTCCCCGCTTGAATGGCCGCTCCTGCCGAAACCCGCCTTTACCATTCCAATGAGCGGCCGGACAGAGCACGCAGAACCGCGCACCCAACTTTAGGCTGGTGGAGATCGCCAGCGCTTGCCGTCGGCGTGAGTATATGGTGCGAAGGACATCAATCAGGGAGCCTGACAGCCGCTCCAATAGAGGTCGCACAGTTCCTCGATCCGTTCCCTGGTATACCAGGCCCGCAGCGTGGCTATTCCGGGCAGCGCTACCAGGGAAATATATCTTCCGAGCAGGATGTTGATGAAGGATTCAGCGAGAAAGGAAAGTCGCTCATCGGAAGCGTCAGGCAACTCGCGGGCGAGATAGATTTTGAGGGGCGCGATGATGTGGTCGTTGGTGATCTCGACCGTGATCTGCTGCAATTCGGGAAAAGAGCCCCCCTCCCGCATCAGAAATTGGTTGAACTGAAGCGCGTAGCGCTCGAATGCTCCTTCGACGATCGCTTCGGCCCGCCTGATCAAGCCATCGCGGCCTGGCCCAGCATCGCCTAACGGCAGGAGTCTGCCGCGCTTGGACGCGATGCTTTGATACACCGCACGGAAAAGGCCCGCTTTGTCGCCAAACTGTGCATAAATCGTCTTCTTCGCCACCTTTGCCTTGGCGGCGATCGCCTCGATCGTCGTGGCACGATATCCCTGGTCAAGAAACATCTCTCCCGCCACGGTGAGCAGATCCGCGACCAGCTCTCTGGACCCTTGTTTCGTCGGTCGACCGCTCCTCTTCATCAAGCCATCTCACACCGACGCTTAGGGAAAGCAAGCCTCCTCTTGCTCAACCGGAAACGGTAACGTAGACTTTTCACGAAGAGATTCGGTCACGAAGATCGAGCTTGAGAGAGGATGTCTCCGATGATCCACGCAGACCAGCGCGCTGCAGCCTTCATTCCCAGCGCGCCGCCCATCGTGGTGGACGATGTCTATACGGCGGAGGAGATTGACGGCCTGCTGGCGGCAGTGCGCGCCGGTCCGCCGCGGCGGCTGCTGACGGCCGAGCTGTTTTCCTCGGCCGAAGAGCTGATGATCGCGACCTCTGGCTCTGTCGCCGAGGGCGTGAGCCTCGACATGTTTCTTGATCCCATGTTCCGGGGCGACCTTGGCCAGCATGGCGTCAGCTTTCATCCTTCTGCCGACGCCGTTCTCTATAATGAAAAGCTGCTGAACTGGGCCCGGCGTTATCGCCAAACTGACTATGTCTGCGCGCGTCAGCTGCACTTCAACGTCGCATCACCCATGAAGTGCCAAGATCCGGGCCATTATGACTCCCCGTCCTTCCGTGGGCTCAGTCATACAAACACGCCCATCTGGCTGCTGTCGGTGATGGCCAATTCGCGCCTGTTCGAAGAGTTCAAGTCGAAGCTCGTGGCCGTCGTGACATGGTTCTGGCGCAGCTCCGACCAGGGCGGCTTTACCTATTGGCCGGATGGTGCGGACAAGGCGCCGCAGCGCATCGCGGCCCCTTTCTGGAACCGAGGGATCGTCGCTGAGAATGAGTCGATGTTCCATCGCGGCGAGTCCGTTGGCAGGCCAGAGCAATGGGGCGTGCCTGGCCTTACTTTCGAATCCGTATTTGAAGGCGATCCCGGCTCTGCTTCCGACTGGCGGATGCGCAGCGGCGACAAGGTGATCGGGCGGTTCGCCACGGAGGAGCTGCGTTGGCTGTTCCATTGGACCGCGCTGACCTTCACTGACTATCAGGACTTCAAGCGTCATGTGGACCATCTCGACGACCTGACGCATGAGCGCGTGGTCGATACGCTGCTCCGCGATCTTCGTGCGCAGGGGATCGCCATACAAACGCCGTCGGACCCCTTGCACGACGACGAGTTCAAGATGACGCTGCTGCGGAACTACGCAATCGGCTCGCCCAAAATCTATCCGGCCGAAGCTCCCGTCTATCGGGCGGCGGCATGATCAAGGCGACGACATATGCCCTGACGCCGGAAGAATTGGCCGAACGCGAAGGCTTTCGAGTGCTGCCTACCGCGAACGGCGTGGAGGGTCATCTGCCGATCCGCGACAAAGCAGCCCTAGGCAGCGCATTGGCCGGGGCAGATCTGCCGACGTTGCTCATGGCCTATACACAGCTGAGCGGTGACACCAGTTTCCTCGACCGATTCGCACCCTATATCCGGCCGCAGTTTCAGGGCGGGGGGAGCGGGATCCCGGCTGAGCTGGGCGCCGAACTCCGCGAGGCGTTTTTCGCGCTCCTCACGCGCGAAGTCACGCCGTCCGTTTCTTTCCCGTCTCATGCGACGATCCGGCGCATGATGGACGTCTATGTGGGCGAGCATGTCGCCGAAGAGTTCGTGCCGCTCCTTTTGGAACAGTCCGGCCTTACCGGCGCACAGGGGGTGGATATCGCTGCGCGGAAGAGGCCGCCCAAGGACTTCAAGGTCCTGGTGATCGGCGCGGGCATGACCGGCATTGCACTCGGAGCGAAGCTGGCAGAGGCCGGTTATGATTATGAGATCATAGAGCGCAATGACGAGGTAGGCGGCACCTGGTATCATACGCGCTATCCCGGCCTTGGCGTCGACACGCCAAGCCACTTCTATTCCTTCTCCTTCGAACTGAATGCCGACTGGCCGCGCTGGTTTTCGCGGGGGCATCAGAACCACGCTTATCTGCTGCACTGCGCGCGCAAATATGGCGTGCGCGACCGGACGAGCTTCCGCACCGAGGTCGTCTCTGCCATCTGGGATGCCGATGGATCGATGTGGGACGTGACGGTCCGTTCACTCGACACGGGGCGGGTGGAAAAGCGACGGGTCAATGCGGTCATGTCCGCGATCGGCTTTAACAATCGGCCAAAGGACATCGACATTCCGGGGCACGAGAGCTTCCGGGGCGTCAGCATGCATTCGGCCAAATGGGATGGCAGCGCCCAGCTGGACGGCAAGCGGGTCGCCGTTGTGGGCACAGGCGCCAGTTCGATGCAGATATCGACAACGCTCGCCAAGGTCGCCGCGCATCTTACGGTTTTCCAGCGGTCTAAGCACTGGGTCGCACCCAACCCGATGCTGAACGCTCTGGTGCCTGACGAGGTGCGCTGGGCCATGCGCCACATTCCCCATTATGGTCAGTGGTGGCGCCTCTACACCTATTGGAACGCGTCGGACGGGCTGTACCAGAATGTCGTCATGGACCCTGACTGGCACATGCCGGACGTGTCGGTGTCGCAGGCCAATGAACATATGCGGCAGTTCCTGCTGTCCTATATCGACGAGCATCTGGCCGATCGTCCCGATCTGAAGGAGAAGGTCACGCCAGACTATCCGCCGGGGGCGAAGCGGCTGTGCCTGGACGCGGGCTGGTTCGACATGCTCAAGCAGGACAATGTCGAACTGGAGACAAGCGGGATCGAGCGGATCGTCGAAAACGGCATCGTTGCACGCGATGGTCGCCTGATCGAGGTGGACGTCATCATATTCGCCACCGGCTATGTGCTCGCGGACATGCTGGCGCCGATGCACATCGAGGGGAAGGACGGCAAGACGATCCGCGAATTGTGGGGGCATGAGGATCCGCGCGCACATCTGGGCCTCACGGTTCCGGGCTTTCCCAACTTCTTCGTTCTGTCCGGTCCCAACAGCGTGCCGCAGCATGGCGCTGGCATCAACATCCTGTCGGAGGCGCAGTCCAATCTCGCCATTGGCTGCCTCGATCTGATGCTGTCCCACCATGGCAGTACGATCGAGCCGAAGCAGGATGCGTTCGACGCCTATAATGATCGATTGGATCGTCAGCTGGACAACATGTTCTGGGGCCACCCGAGAGTGAAAAGCTATTATCAGAACAGTAAGGGACGGCTTTATCTGTCCAGTCCCTGGCGCATCGTCGATATGTGGCAGCTAACCCGCAAGCCTGATCCTGAGCATTTTTCTATTGGAGCGGCGGGGAGCTCTTCGGGACCTGCAGCACCGCAGTGACAGTAGTCTATGACCTGGTTGTGCGCGGCGGCACGATTGCTGACGGTTCGGGAACTGAGCCATTTACTGGCGATGTCGCGATCAAGGCTGGCCGCATTGCGGCTGTAGGCAGGGTGGAGGGGCACGGCGCGGAGGAGATCGACGCCGCAGGTCTGCTCGTGACGCCCGGCTTCGTTGACATCCACACCCATTATGACGGTCAGGTCACTTGGGAGGAGACGCTGACGCCGTCTTCCGGCCATGGCGTCACGACGGCTGTCATGGGGAACTGCGGGATTGGCTTCGCGCCTTGTCGACCTGAAGACCGCGAGCAGCTCGTCCACCTGATGGAAGGGGTAGAAGATCTGCCCGAACCCGTGCTGACCGCAGGGTTACCGTGGCGCTGGGAAAGCTTTCCAGATTATCTCGATTTTCTGGAAGGGCGGCAGTTCGATATCGATGTCGCCGCTCAGGTGCCTCATGCGGCGTTGCGTGTCTTTGTCATGGGTGAGCGTGCCGTGCGGCGTGAGCCTGCGACAGCGCAAGATCGCGACTTGATGGCGCGGCTCACGAAGGAAGCGATGGATGCGGGGGCGCTCGGTTTTGCCACTTCACGCACGATCAACCATCGATCGAGCGACGGCACGCACATTCCGACCTTGGAAGCGGGTGAGGAAGAGCTTGCCACCATCGCCGACGCGGTGGCGGCGAGCGGCCATGGAGTGCTGCAACTCGTGTCCGACCTCGACGATGTAAAGAGTGAGCTCGCGATGATGCGCCGCATCGTGGAGCGATCGGGACGGCCACTCTCGGTATCGCTGATGCAGTGGCACCATTCGCCGGAAAAATGGCGCACGGTGCTGCGCTGGCTGGAAAGGTGCCGTAAAGCGGGACTGCCGATCAAAGGGCAGGTCAGCGGTCGCCCGGTGGGTATGCTGTTGGGGTTTGAAATGGGTATGAACCCGTTCAGCTTCACTCCAAGCTTCAAGCGGCTGGCGAACCTTAGCCAGAGTGACCGGAGACGAGCGTTGGCGGATCCGGCGACGCGCGCTGCGATCATCAGCGAGACGCCCGATCCGTCCGATCATGTCGCTGCGAACTACATTCGCGGCTTCGGGGACATGTATGCGCTAGGCGCCTCGCCGAATTATGAGCCTGACGTCGACGACAGCATGGCGGCGCGCGCGGCGAAGCGCGGCACCACGCCCGAGGCGGAAGCCTACGATGCCATGCTGGCAGAGGACGGCCAGGGCGTGTTGATGCTTCCCAGCGTCAACTTCGCCTATGGCAATCTGGAGCCCTCGCGCGAGATGCTGTCGCACCCGGATACGGTTTACGGTCTGGGCGATGGCGGTGCGCATCTTGGCTTCCTCTGTGACGCAAGTCTGCCCACCTTCATGCTCCAATATTGGGTCCGCGACCGGCAGAAGGGCCCGCGTCTTGGGCTGGCCGAGGTGGTGCGGGGGCTCACCTCCGACCCGGCGGCCGCGGTCGGGCTTAGCGATCGCGGGCGCATTGCGCCGGGCCTTAAAGCCGATCTCAACATTATCGACTTCGATCGTCTGAAGCTGCTGTCACCGCGCGTCAGCCATGACCTGCCGGCTGGCGGGCGTCGAGTGACGCAGGAGGCGGAAGGCTATGTCGCGACGCTCGTATCGGGCGTGCTGATCCGCCGGAACGATCGGCCGACGAATGCCCGCCCCGGCAGATTGGTGCGTGGATCCAGGGATCAGCTTCTCCAAGGAGCATCATCATGAATGAACCTCCCGTTGCGGGCCGCGCGACACAATTGAAGCGTTACTGGATCACCCCAGACCGATGGGACGATTTTATGACGATCTGGGAGCGGATAGCCCTGATCCGCCGCCGCTGCGGCTTCGACATTCCCTTCGCCTATGCCGATCGCAACAACAACATCTTCACTTGGGCGATCAGCCACGACAACTTCGCGGAAGGAGCCGCGCGCTATTATGCCGATCCTGAGCGCCAGTCGGTCAGCCGGACCGACTATGACCCTGACACGGGGGCCTATTCGATCGATGCGTCGCGCAGTGAGGGACAGGCGGTGGAGGATTATATCGTGAAGGCGGAGATCGACTTCGTCACGCCGGCGACCGTGCCATGAGCACGCCGACTGCCGACGCGAACCGGGTATTACGCGTCGCCCGTCCCCTCGACGGACTGCCCGTCGCCGACGATTTCGTCGTCGAGCCGCTGCCGATGCCCGAAATCGGGGACAGAGAGCTTCTGGTGCGCACTATCTATATCAGCATAGCGCCAGGAGTTCGGCCCTTGCTGCCTTATAAGGGTGAAGCGCCAAACGTCGCGCAGGGGGCGAGCGCTGGCCGCATTGGCGGGGCGGACGATGACGTGCCCAACCCGACCCGGATCAGCATCGGGGAGCGGATGCGATCGGGCATTGTCCCGTCCATGTCGAAATTCGCCGGCGGCACGGTTGGTGAAGTGGTGCAATCACGCCACCCGGACTATGCGCCCGGCGACTTCGTCTTCGGCGGGCGCTATTGCCAGCTTTATGAAGCGATAAACGGCGACGCATCAATCAAGCTCGATCCGGCCGAAATGCCGATTGAAGCCGACTTGGGCCTCCTTGGTCGTTCAGCCTTCACCGGCTGGTGCGGATATCGACGGGTAGCGAACCCCAAGCCGGGCGAGACCATCGTGGTATCTTCGGCTGCCGGTGCAGTCGGCATGATGGTGGTGCAGCTTGCCAAGCGCGAGGGTCTGGACGTCATCGGCATAGCAAGCGGCGCCGACAAATGCGCTTTCGTCACGCAAGAGCTTGGCGCGCGCGCGTGCATCGACCGCAAGACGGAGGACGTAGGCGCAGCGCTGGACCGGCTCGCGCCAGCGGGAGTGGACATCTATTTCGACAATGCCGGCGGGCTACTCCAGCGTCCCGTGTTCGACCGTCTAAAGCCATTCGGCCGATTGGTCGTGTGCGGGATGGCAGCCGAATATGGCGGGGCTGAGCAGAGCATTTTGCCGACCGGCACCATTCTTGGCAAACGTCTTCGCGTCGAAGGCTTTGTCGTACTCGACTATGAGGATGACTATCCCGCTTTCCGGGAGGAGGTGGTCCGCCTGTGGCGCGAGGGGTCGCTCGCCTATCGCCAAAAAGTCTATCACGGCCTCGAAGAGGTGCCGAGGGCGCTGGCGGATTGTCTGAGTGGGCGATCGGGAGGTGGCAAGCTGCTCGTGCAGGTCAGCCCTGACACAAGTACGGGCTCGCGTGAGCTTTGATCGACCGCAGGACATTAGATTCACATGGCAGCAGTGAGTCAGGTCAGACAGGTGGCGACGCCGAACTGGAGATGGAGCATGCAAGAGAAGTTCACGTTCGAGACCAAATCTCTGAAGCCCTTCGGGGTCGAGGTTGTCCATGATTTGTCGGTCCCGATGGGCGTCGGAGAGGGCAAGGCGCTTCGCGAACTTTTCTACAAAGAAAAGCTGCTCGTCTTTCGTAACCAATCCATCACGGAAGATCAGCATGCGGCGCTTCTGGCCCATATCGGACCCGTGCTGGGATCTCGGGGCGAGTATCGGGAGATATCGTCGGATGGTAACCTTGGCGCGGGGCCGCTTTGCTGGCACAGCGATCTCTCCTTCACACCTGAACCTTTCAAGGGACTTTCACTCTATGCCTTGGAGGTGAATCCAGGACAAAGCGCCACGCGTTTTGCCAGCGGGACGCGCGCAGTGAAGTTGCTTCCCGATCAACTACGCGCGCGCGTAATGGGGATGGACGCGGTTGCCCTCATATCGCCGGTGCAATCGCATCGTCAGCTTGCCTATAGGCTTCCGCCATTCTTCCCCCAGCAGTCCCGCCCCGCCATCCTGCCGCACCCGGAGACCGGGGAGCCGGTACTCTATGTCAGCCAGATGCAGACTGCGCGGATCGGCGGACTCCCGCAGGAGGAAGGCGAAAGCCTCCTGAACGAGCTTTTCTCGACACTCTACGCGCCGGATAATGTCTATGAGCACCGCTGGCATAATGGCGACCTGGTGATCTGGGACAATATCGCGCTTCAGCATAGTCGGCCGGATCTGACCGCACACACGCCGCGCCGACTGCGCCGAATAGCGCTCGCGACCAAGAGTTTCTTTGAACTCTGTCCTCAGTTCGACCTCAGCGACCCGCGCGTTGCAGCATGGGGGCGCGGCGATATCCATGCACTTGACGAGATTGCCGAGGAAGCAACTTGATGGCCCATCCCGGTGCGTAGCAATCGCCAACTGCCTATCGCACCCATTTGGGCGTCCTCGACAAAGCTACAAATCAACTGATGCTAAATAGGTCCCAGCATCCCACCACACAGGAGTCACGAGTGAAAAAATATGTCCTTTCAAGCGCGGGCGATATCAGGATCAGGGATCAACATCCCATTGGGCTATCGCTGATTGAAGGTGCGCGCGCTGATGCAGGGGCAGGACAGGTTCGGGTTGCGATCAAGTATAACTCGTTGAACTTCGTTGATACGTTGAACCTCTGGGGCAATTTCCCGGTGGAAGGCCGCGTACCGCTCATGGATGGCGCAGGAGTGGTGCTCTCTGTCGGTGAGGGCGTCATGCGCTTCAAGGCAGGCGATCGGGTCGTCGCCAATCCGCACTCCAATTGGATTGCAGGTGCGCCTGCGCCGGGAGCAACCGGGCTGGTCCTGGGGATCGTGGCCGATGGGTTGCTGGCACAGGAAGTCATTGTGCCGGAAGAGTGGTTGGTGGCCGTGCCCGCGGATATCAGCTTTGAAGCTGCTGCCAGCCTACCCTGCGCTGGCCTGAGCGCATGGAACAGCCTCATGGGAGGTCCGGGGAAATATACTGTCGTTCCCGGCAGCACAGTCTTAACCCAAGGCACTGGAGGCGTCGCCCTTTTCACATTGCAATTTGCCAAGGCGATTGGCTGTCGCGTGATCGCTACAACGTCTTCGGCGGCGAAGGAGGAGAAGCTCAGGAGCATGGGGGCAGACGCTGTCATCAACTATGTCGAAACACCGGAATGGGGCGGCAAAGTTCTTGAGTTGACGGACGGTATTGGCGTCGATCTGGTAGTCGAGGTTGGTGGCCCCAACACCCTGCCGCAGTCGCTGGTTGCGGCCAAGGCTGGCGGACGCATCGCCATGGTCGGCATCGTGGGTGGAATGGGTTCGATCGATTATGTGGATATGCTGCCCATCAATCACAAGGTCCTGACGCTGTTTGCCAACGGCATGGGGAGCCGCCGCGACTTGGAGGAGATGCTGCAATTCGTCGCCGTCAACGGCATCGACCCCGTCATCGATTCCGTTTTCCCGTTCGAAGAGGCCGCTGCTGCTTACCGCCACTTCGAAGATCGCAAACATGTCGGCAAGGTAGTGATATCGCATGGTTAACAGACTTGGAGCGGTACTCGGCAGCATTTCGAAAGACCAATGGCTTGGCAATCTAAAGCTCGCGGTTGACCATCCGCATTACAGGTGGCGCTGGGCAATGCGAAACGCGCCTCGGTCTAGAGGAAGGCCCAACCTCACCTTCGCAGCGCTGTGTCCTCGTGCGATATGGACGCCCAATTCGAACTGGGCCCGCAATCTTGTAGTCGCTATCAAAAGTGGGGACAGAGAATAGCAGTTGCGAATTCGCCGACATGATGTAACCTGATCGTACGGACTACAGATTAATGCAAGATAATAAATAATTACAACGAACATATAGAGGGAGAGGGTATGAAGAGCCGTAATAAAGTTAACGCTTTACTGCTCGGGGTGGCGCTAGCCGCACTTGCAAGCCCGCCGCTTGCCGCTCAGGCGGCGGCTCAGGAGGGTGCCAACAACTCGCCGCCAAGCGTCAGTGACATCGTGGTTACCGCGCAACGGCGTGAGGAGCGAGCTCAGGATGTGCCGGTCGTCGTGACCGCGTTTTCGCCCGAACGGCTTGAGCAGCTCGACGTCAGTGAGCCTCAGGACCTCTATGGGACGGTCCCGTCACTCACCTCAGGCACGCAGGGGCAAGCAAGTCGCGACGTGCAGGCTTACGCCATTCGAGGACAGTCCACGGGCTTCCTCGCGTCTCCAGGTGTCCAGCTGTATTTGAGCGAGGTTCCGCTGACGGCAGCGGTGTCGCTCAGCCTCCAAGGACCTCCAGGCCTGTTCTTTGACCTGGAAAATGTCCAGGTGCTTTCGGGCCCGCAAGGCACCCTATTTGGGCGTAATACGACTGGCGGCGCCGTCCTGTTCCAGCCGCACAAGCCAGTCGACCGCCTGGAAGGATATATTGAAGGGAGTATCGGCAACTACAACCTCCGCGCGGTGGAAGGGGCAATCAATGTGCCTCTTGCTGGCGAGAAGCTGATGGTCCGCATTGCAGGAGCCTACCGCGACCGTCGCGGCTACACGAAGGATCTCGTATGGGACAAGTGGCGGGACGACACGCACTGGTATTCAGGCCGTATCGGCATTATTATGAAGCCGACCGAGCGCATCGAGAACTACTTGCTCGCTTATGGCGCCAAATCGTCGAACAACGGTGCCGGATACATCCACAAGGGCTTCAACATCCCGTTCCTGTCCAATCCATTTCAAAGTGGAGGCCCCAAATGCTCCGATGCGCCGCTACCGGGCGTCGCATCCTGCGACGTTTACCGCAGGCAGACGGAGATCGCGGGGCAGATCGGTCCGCGCGCGACGCGCGGCGACGTTGATGGATATAGCAAGATCAGCGGTTGGGGCCTGATCAACACGACTGATATCGAGTTGAACGACGAGCTTACCCTTCGTAACATCATCAGTTATCAGCGCTTGAAGGACGATTATGCGGCCGATAGTGATGCCACGCCGATCCAGCAGTATCAATTAACTCAGGATGCGCGGTTCCCCGACTTCCCCATAGCAGGTTTCACTGACGAGTTCGGGCTGCCGGCTACTCCGGGCAACGTCTATCTGAACGGCTCCGAGAGCCAATATCCGCGTGACCACGTGAAACAATTCACCGAGGAGTTACAACTTCAAGGCAAGATGCTCGACGGCATGCTCAACTTTGCAGTGGGCGGCTTCTATTTCGACGCCAAGCCTGCTGGCCTCTGGGGATCTCGCTCGATACAGTTCTGCGCGGCTCAGAATACAGGCACCCTGGCATGTGGCGGAACCAACAGTGTTTCGGGTGTGACGAACAAGTCGCGTGCCCTTTATGGTCAGGCCACGCTCGACCTGGGAGCACTCACCCCTTCGCTTGACAAGCTGCGCTTCACTGCTGGCTATCGCTATACCTGGGATACGATCCAAGGGTTCAGCAGCGCCTGGGCCCCACTTGGAGCATTCGGAAATTTCTGCACTTTCGGACCTCCCGCCGGGCAGATCAAACCCGCGGACCAAGATCCCGCAATCGCATGTCGTTTCGAAGACACGCTCAAGAGCAAAGCGCCGACTTGGACGATCGGCCTTGACTACAAGGTCCTTCCCGACCTCCTCGTCTATGCGAAGGTCAACCGCGGTTACAAGGCAGGTGGCTTCAATACCTTTGCCGTTCGGCCGGAAACGCAGACGTTCCTTCCCGAGAGGCTGACCACATATGAAGCAGGCTTCAAGTCTGATTGGCGGCTGGGTGAAGTCCCCTTCCGTTTCAACGCCACATATTATTATTCCGACTACAAGAATATCCAGCGTCCAGGTGGCGACTTCAACACCAACAACGGTGCCGGCGGAGCGAGGATTGTTGCAGCGCAGGCGACAATCCAGGGTTTTGAAATTGAGACGTCAGTACGTCCCACAAATGCTATCGAGTTCAGTGCAACCGTTAGCCACGCTGACGGTGACTATAAGAAGTACGAACTCATATCACTTGGGGAACCTTCCTGTAATGGTGCCACATTCGGGCAAACAGCTGACTATAGCTGCGCGCCGTTCCAATTCCTGACGCCATGGATCTACAGCCTCAATGCTACCGTCGACCTACCCGTTCCGGAGTCAATGGGTGAACTGTCGCTGTTCGCCAACTATTCCCATGTCTCGAGCCAGTATTCCGCGCCCGGACCGAACGAAATTGGCGGCATGCTCGAAGGCTATGGACTGCTGAACGCTTCGCTTCGGTGGGGCAATGTCGCAGGAAGCGGTTTCGATCTCACCGTCTTCGGCAACAATCTGACGAACAAACTTTATCGCGTTAGCAATACGAACTCTTTCGCGGGCGTGGGGGCGTGGAGCAGCCTCTATGGCGAGCCGCGGATGTACGGTGTCAAGCTCAAGTACAAGTTTGGAAGCTAACGCTCTTTGCGCAGTCTCGCATGGACATGACCGCCCATGCGAGACTGCGTACAAGCTAAGATTTCGACCGCTTCCGGTGGTTGGTCAATCTGCATAAGCAGGAACAGCGTTCAATCGAACTGACTTCCTATATGAAGAATATATCTGGCGAGGATTGTCATTACGTCACGTGCAGGGCGTTTTGAGGCGCGCGCCCTTTCGAATGAGGGCAGTCTAAAACGAGATGCTGCAAGCAACAAGTGATGGAATGTCCACGATTGAACATCAGCAAAACAATCTGCGAGCGGTAATGTCGGGTCTTTGCTGTTGGCGAGCTTCTTTGACGCTGAAACAACATCATCTGAAACAGTGGGTTACGCCTACGATATCAGCAGCAGGGGCCTACCGCTGCCTAGCGACACGTGCTCGCTAGTTCCGAAGACCCATGCGCTGCTGACGTAGCGCGACGATATCGCCGGTGACTTCATCACGACCATATTGTCGCGAGCGGTCGCAGCCGGCTTTTACCGCACTTCAGATGACGGCATACAAGCTGCGGCGGCTGTCGAACATCCGCAGGGAGGGAAAGGGCGCATCGCTGTCGCGCTCCATATTAATCAGGCGACGAAAGCGTCGTCCACTTGTTCGGGTACCTTCAGCGGATCACCCATTCGTTCGTAGATGGCGAGGCAATTTCCGCCCATAAACAATTCGCGGCGCCGTTCAGGTAGCCGGTCAGCATGTTTGGCGAAAAAGTCGCGATAATGGGTGGCCGGGTCAGAATAGCCCTCGAAATGGGGGAAGTCGGAAGAAAACATCAACATGTCCTCCGGCAGCTGTTCCATGATCAGGTCGAGGGGAGTGTCACTGCCGCAGTTCAACGGAGTGCCTCGCACCTGACGGCGGATATACTCACTGGGCTTCATTGGATACTTCCATTTGCCCAGGAACAGTTCAGCTGTCGGTGTGGCGCGTTCGTCGATATCGTTCAGGACGAATGGGAGCCAGCCGATGCCGAGCTCCGCGAAGGTGACAGTCAGCGCCGGGTGGCGTTCGAATAGGCCCGAAAAGACCATCGCGTTGATGTTCATCATTGCCGTGACGTGACGGAAACCGCCGCCGAACTGCCTCAGCAGCGTGGGATCAGCTGCCATGTTCGACCAACCCGGATCGAACGACATGCGCTCAAAACCGGTATGCAGCATCGCCATCATGCCGTTATCGGTCACGGCGCGCCAGAAAGGATCCCAATCAGGGTGGACGATGGCCTTTCCGCCGATCGGTGCGCCGGGTATAAGGACGATGCGACTGCCGCGTTTGCGCATCCGCTTCAGTTCGGCGATTGCCCAGTCGAGATCTTCATAATCGAGCGCCGTTACGGGCAGGAGGCGCCCACCGCCTTCATCGCAGGTGTCCGCGAGCCAATTGTTGGCGGTGGCGATTGTTTCCTGCCGCAGCCCCAGATCATCGACAAAAGTCTGGTAGGTAATGCCTGACAGGCAGATGACATTCTGGAGATCAATGCCCTGCGAATTCATCCACTTTAGCCGCGCCTTGGTATTCGCGACCTCCATCTGGTTCTTGCCCTCGAACTCGGTGCGGCGTTTCTTTTCATCCTCCTTTTCCTTGGCAAAGAGCGTCAACAGGCCTGGAGGTGACAGCTCTTCCATGGATGGGCGCCGGTCTTCGGGGATGGAGCGGACCAGATCTCCGCAAATCACCTTTACCGCCAATGCGCCGCCATCAAGTTCAGGCAGCCGCTTAGCCAAATCGGGATAGTTGGCGAGCCATTCTGGCCCGGGCTCGAAATGCGCATCGATGTCGATCACTGGGTACATCGCTCTCTCCTATCGTGCCCCTCTTGATTGGGTGCCCATGGGCGAAGGTTATGCTTTCCCTATCCCGAGGTCCATCTGGTTCCAGCGTTCGCGCAGTAAAAAATGAAAGATCTGCTGCATTGAGAGCCTTTCCCTAATGAAACTTGACTTGGATCATCGCTGCCCACCGATCGGACGAGCGCAACTGACGCAAAGCTGCGCAGTTCGCCGCACGGCTTTCCCTAGAACGGCGTTTTACACTGAATGTTGTAAATCCTCCCTAGTCCGTGCACAATCCGTATCAAGAATGCTGGACGATGCGCATCAATGCAGAGATCGGGTGGGTAATAACGGTGCAGTTGAAAGACGGAATTTCGGGGCGATTTCTGGGGACGGTGCTATGATCAAGAGCTTTCCGCATTTCGGGATATATGTGACCAACCTGACGCTTTCCACGCGTTTCTATGTTGAAGGCTTGGGTTTCGAGGCACAGGAGGGAGGCCGTACAGACGCACCGAGTCAATTGTTGGAGATCCCAGGCGCTATGGTGCGGACCCAGTTCATCCATCATCCACAAGGATTGCGGATGGAGTTGTGGACAGTGGAAAATCAAGAACAAGCCTGCGTTGCCGATCCCCGGCCAGCCAATCTGCCCGGCCGCCCTCATTTGTGCTTCGTTGTCGAGGATCTAGAGGAGGTCGCATGCCGCATCGTCGAATTTGGCGGTTCTAGACTGAACGCGACGCGATCCGATCTGGGCTATGGCGATTTGATGTTCTGTGCAGACCCGGACGGGACGCGCATCGAGTTGGTGCAGATCAAGGGTAGCTGGACAGGATATGACAGCGATCAGGCCTGATGCGCTCTGCCTGCCGTTTTGATGGGAGAAAAGCGCGTCTTCGGAATAGCAACTTTTGCGGCATCAAAGCCGCCAAGACTGAGAGGATATCCATGACCTATCGGATGGAAGCTGACGGATCGGCGCGGCTAGGCGAGGTGACCGTGCCGGTGCCGCGGACGGTGAGCGCAGAGGCGCAGGCCTTCCTAGCGACGGCCCCTTGGGCGGAGCCGCCAGATCCTACGGCGGAACGGCAGCCCATGTGGCTACTGCGCGATTTTGTCGATGAACAGATGAAGCTGGGTGGTGAAGCGGCGCTGCAGAAATATCCCGTCGATGTGCAGGAAATCGAGATTGCGGGCGTGCGCTGCCATCTCATCAAGCCGCACGACATTCCGGAAGAGAATAAGGGCTTGACCCTGATGAACCTGCATGGCGGGGGCTTTGTGATGGGATCGGGCACCCTGGTCGAAGCCATTCCGATCGCGCATCAGGCGAAGGTTGCCGTGGTCGCGGTGGATTACCGCCTCGCACCGGAACATCCCTATCCGGCGGCGGTCAACGATGCGGTTGCAGTCTATCGAACGATGCTCGACTATCACCGCCCTGACCAGATCGGCATCTATGGCAGTTCAGCAGGGGGATTCCTGACAGCCCAATCGATCATGCGGCTGATGCGCGAAGGCCTTCCGCTGCCAGCCTGCTGCGGGATTTTTACTGCAGGCGGGGATCTTGCTGATCTTGGCGACACGGCAAGAATATTCACACTGATGGGCTTCTGGGGCGATCAGGTGCTTCCGCCTGATCATGAGATCAGCGAAATCCGAGCCTATCTCGATGGCGCCGATCCCAAAAGTCCAGAGGTGTCGCCGATCCATGGCGATCTGACACATTTTCCGCCCACGCTGCTGATAACCGGGACGCGCGACGCGTTGTTGAGCGGGACCGCCAGCTTCCATCGCGCCCTGCACCGAGTCGGGGTGCCAGCCGAACTGTTCGTTTTTGAGGCGATGCCACATGCCCATTGGTACATGATCCATCTTCCCGAAGCGCAGGAGGCGATCGGGATCATGAGCGACTATTTCTTGCGCCAGTTGCGTCCCAAGGGATGAGACGCGGTGTTTCGGATGCCTCGCCCGAACCTCGTCATTTCAGTAGCCGGAATCGATGCTGGAGAATGGAACAGCCGTGGCCGTGCGTCATCGGCTTCCTCCTGCGGCTTCTCATCCGGCTGTTGCTGGTTGTCTTCCCTAGGGCGCGGACTAAAGCCAGGAGGAAAATTCAAAGCGCTGCTTGCGGTTGGAACGGTTGGGGATGTTGGCCCAGATGTTTCTTGAACCCGGCAGAACCCGCGGCCAATAATCGATCCCACACTCCAGCTTTCCGCCAGCGAACGAACCGGTTGTAGCTGGTCGTCGATGGCCCATAACGTTCCGGGATCTCCGCCCATGGCGCGCCGGAACGAAAGCGCCAGAGAATTCCGTTAAGCACCCGTCGGTCATCTACCCGCGGCACGCCACGCGGCTTGTTGGGCAGCAACGGCTCGATGATCAGCCATTCCTTGTCAGTCAGTTCATGCCGCCGCCGCGCCATACGCCCTCCATTCCCGAACAGCGCCTGAATCACGCAAAGGTGGAAAGCTCAACTCAATTTATGGGTTCACGCCCTAGTTCGAAATGCCGTTGGATTTGCTTTGCAACGCGCGTAGCCTGAGCTTGGCGCAACTCTGCTGAAAGGTGGGCAAGAGCGTGCCATCTCGCCGAGGGCGCATCTTTGCTTTCATTTGGTCCGTCGCGGGATGGAGCTTGTATAGCGCCGCATTGTTGGCGAGTGCCCACCAATTCGTCGCCGGAGGAGGGTGGGATCGACGCAAGGTACCCAACCTGGGATACTGGGTCAAAGGGCTGTGAGCGCCACAAGCAACGGTCAACCTCTCGAGATGCGAGAATCAAGCGTTCAGGGCCGGTAAGGCCGCCTCGCTCCGAGCTTCCCCTTGAAAATAGCCACGCACCAAACGGACAGCCTGAGTGCACTGGCACGGACGAGAGTCGCCCGTGGCCACCAGCCGCTGTCGAGCTTGCTCGAAACGCTGTCAAGCTTGGCATCCGCAGCGGCGATGAGGTGCGAAGCCTTCGAAGGATCTTTTGTTTAGAGGCTTTGCTTGACGAGAGCCTTGCCATTGAATGCTGTTCGGAGCTTCTCGAGGATCTGCCGCCGCAGACAACAAGTGCCGGTTTCGGGATGTTTCCAAGGCTGCGCCATGAGGACCATTCTATGCTCCGCTGTGCCAGTGCATTGTACCAGCAGAAGGGTAAAGAAGACCTAAAACACGGATTTCCGCGTCTTTTGAAGCATGTGGTGACCCCTACGGGAATCGAACCCGTGTTTCAGCCGTGAGAGGGCCGCGTCCTGACCGCTAGACGAAGGGGCCTTGGCCGCATGGCGCCTGGCAGGCGGTGGCGTTTAGGGGGAGAGGGGGCTTCCGTCAAGCGAAACCGCTTTGCCCCACGTCTTGCCGACCGCTCTTGCCCCATAAAAAACCACCCCATGTAAAACATGGGGTGGCCAAGGTTCAGGGAGGAGACGCCTCCAAAGGGGGAGGCGCCCATACGACACACCCGAAAGGGGGGCAGGTGCGCCGCATGTTCTAAAGATAAAGAAGGCCCTCTCCACTTTCAAGAGGTGAGCGAGCAGCTTTTCCTTAACATTCCTGATTCAGCTGTTTTTTCACCCTCAAGCGTCGGCGGGTTGAGGCGTTTGCGGGACGGAAATCGGCCCCTTGCCCTGTGCGACCTGCGACTCGAATACTTCCCGAATAAGCTGCAGCGAGAAGAGGTGGGCATAGATCAGGGGCAGCATGCCGTTTTGGCTGATTTTGCGCAGCTGATCGCCCCGCATGTCGCGTAGCTTTTCCTCATTGACCATGCGGAAGCCGCGATAGACGAAAGGTTGGTCGTTGCCGGGCACCTGAATGGCGACTTCGCCGTCCATCAGCAGGTCTAGATCCTTGAGGTCCTTCATGAACTGACCCGTTCGTGCGGCCGCCTGTTCAAAATCTTCGCAGAATTTGAGCACGCCCTGAGTAAGTTCGCTCGGCTTGCCATCCTCGAAAAGCGGCTGGCCTTCCTCGAACTCTCCGATCGCTTCGCTGGTGGGATCGAAGCAGAGCGACAGTTCGTCGGTATCAGGGCGCAGCTTCGCCAGCATCCAGGGGTAGCGGCGGACATATGCAGGAACATAGGCGGGGCCGCGCAGCTTACCTTCATCGTCGAGGAACGTATTGATGCCTTCGTTAAGCCCCATCAGCGCCAGCGGCACAGCTTCATCGCCCGCCGAGAAAATGATCGGCACGAAGCGCTGGGCTGCGACAAATTCATCAACGGTCAGCGGAACGGCATGCTGGGTCGTCAGGAAGGGAGCCGACTCCACCGGTCGGCTGCGATAGCTTGCATGATCAACACTGCTGAGCGGCAGCAGGTCGTTGTAGAAAACAGGGAGAGTGTTGGAGGGCGCGCTAGCCATGTTCAGTTCCATTCTATCCTAGCAGCGCGTGCGGGAGCGCTACCTTTCCTAAAAACTGAAAGAGGGCGATAAAGACCTTGGCGATGGGAGGCAATTGCTTTGTCCTGCCGACGGCGCTCAGCCCTCTTCGGGACGCGGGATCAGCTTGTCTGGGTTCATGAGACCGAGCGGGTCCAAGGCGGCTTTGATCGCGCGAAGGGCATGCAAGCGCGCGGGGCTGGCAAGGCGGCCGAGTTCCGCGCGTTTCATCTGGCCGATGCCATGTTCGGCGGAAATGGAGCCGCCTGCGGCGACGACAGCATCATGAATAAAAGCGTTGATCGCCATTCCTTCCGCCGCGATCCAGGCGGGGCCGTCGGTGATCTCCTTCGGCGCACGGACGTGGAAGTGGACGTTGCCGTCGCCAAGATGGCCAAAGGATGAGGCGGTGGTGCCCGGAAAGGTGCGTTCCGCAGCCGCAGCCGTGTCGATCATGAATGCGGGCATGCGCGCCACGGGTACGCTGATGTCGAACTGCAGGGCCGGTCCTTGCGCACGCTCTGCTTCCGAGAGCGATTCGCGCAGTCGCCAGAATGCTGCGGCCTGCGCTTCATTGAGGGCGATCGCTGCATCGACGGCGATACCCTGCGCCAGAGCTTCCGCCAGTGCCGCTTCCAGACGCTCTTCGGGGGACGGTGGCGACGGGTCGGCATGGTCGACTTCGATCAGGACGTGCCAGGGGGTGCGCGTTTCGATGGGGCAGCGGGTGCCGGGAATGTGGGAGAGAACATGGCCCAGACCGTCGTCAGCGATGATCTCAAAGCCTTCGACACTGTCACCCAGCCGGGCTTCGGTAAGGCGGAGGAGGGCGAGGGCGTCGGCAGGGGATGCGACGCCAACCCATCCCACTGCGCGGGCAGCGATGGCCGGCACGAGTCGGAGCGAGGCGGCGGTGATGATGCCAAGCGTCCCCTCCGCTCCGACGAGCAATTGCTTGAGGTCGTAGCCCCGATTGTCTTTTTTGAGCGCATCCAGGCCATTGAAGATGCTTCCGTCCGAGAGCACCGCCTCCAGCCCTTCGACCAACGCCCGCATCGTGCCATGGCGAAGTACCTGGGTGCCCCCAGCATTGGTCGAAATAAGGCCGCCGATGGTCGCTGAACCCTTCGCCCCAAGGCTGAGAGGGAAGCGGCGTCCGACTTCCTCTGCAGCGTCATGCAGGGTTGAGAGGATGACGCCTGCCTCACATATGGCGAGGTTGTCTTCCGCGGATAGCGATCGGATGCGGTTCATCCGGCGCAGCGAGAGGATCAGCGCTGACCCGTCCGGCGGTGGGGTTGCGCCCCCGACCATCGACGTATTTCCTCCCTGAGGCACGAGCGGCACGCGAAGTTCGGCGGCAAGTGCGACGATCGCGGCAACCTGCTGTGTGCTGGAGGGCTGGAGGATGGCCGCTGCGGTGCCATGAAATCGGCCACGCCAGTCGGTCAGCCAGGGCGCGATGTCCTGGGGATCGGATATGATATCCTTTGCCCCCAGCAGCGCCGCAAACCTGCCGATGATCTCTTGTCCTATCATGACACGATGCTATGCCCCGGAATTCATCGACGGTTCAACCACCGGCCCATAGCGTGCCGCCCCAAAAGGGGTTCGATTTGCTTCATTCCGTCCTGCTGTTCCTTGTTGCACCCACTGCCGGACCCGTGCAGCTGGCTCAGATGTCGATCGAGCAACGGGTCATCATCCGCGTGCCGATGGCGAAAAAAGGGCTCGGGCCGGCGCGCATTGCTCCCCAAGCGGGACGTGCCTGGAAGGAAAGAAAGGGGCCGCGCTGCATCGCCCTGCGCTCGATCCGGTCGGCCAGCGTCGTTGTCGGCTATGGAGTGGATTTGCTGTTGGCCGATAATCACCGCTACCGCGCGCGCCTGGAGCGAGGGTGTAGCTCCACAGGATTCTATTCGGGCTTCTATGTTGAGCCGGATGGCGACGGGTCGCTATGTTCAGGGCGCGACGAATTGCAGGCCCGCAGTGGCCTTAGCTGTGCGATCGACAGTTTCAGGCGATTGGAAGAGGTGGAACTGGACGATTGATCTGAGTTTGAGCTGTCTCCGATGCGCGAATTTCTTGACAAGACGCCAATATTTCAGCAAGGCGCGCGCGATTTCCGTGGTGCATAAGCGCGTTGCGGAGAGCCTCTGTCCCGGACAATTGAATGACTTTTGCCGATCTCGGCCTATCCGATGAACTTTTGAAGGCCGTTAACGAGGCCGGATATGACACGCCCACGCCTATTCAGGCGCAGGCGATCCCACCCGTATTGATGATGAAGGACATCATCGGCATCGCGCAGACGGGGACGGGCAAGACTGCCAGTTTCGTTCTGCCGATGATCGACATATTGGCGCATGGCCGCGCCCGCGCGCTGATGCCGCGTTCGTTGATCCTTGAGCCGACGCGCGAACTCGCAGCGCAGGTTGCCGAGAATTTCGAAAAATACGGCAAGTATCACAAGCTCAACATGGCGTTGCTGATCGGCGGCGTGCAGATGGGCGATCAGCTCAAGGCGCTGGAAAAGGGCGTCGATGTGCTGATTGCCACGCCTGGTCGACTGATGGACCTGTTCCAGCGCGGCAAGATTTTGCTTAACGGCTGCAGCATGCTGGTGATCGACGAAGCGGACCGCATGCTCGATATGGGCTTCATCCCGGATATCGAGGAAATCTGCACGAAGCTGCCGTCGCAGCGGCAAACGCTGCTATTTTCAGCGACGATGCCTGCTCCGATCAAGAAGCTGGCCGATCGGTTCCTCAGCAATCCCAAGTCGATCGAAGTAGCGCGTCCGGCCACGGCGTCCATCAATATCACCCAGCGGCTGGTCAAGGTCGATTCGCGCAAGAAGCGTGAGGCCTTGCGCGCAATGCTGGAAGGCGATCAGGTACAGAGCGCGGTGATATTCTGCAATCGCAAGACGACGGTGCGCGAACTCAATAAGAGCCTGCAGCGCCACGGCTTCAAGTCGGGCGAAATCCATGGCGATATCGACCAGTCGGCGCGCATCGCCGAGCTGGAACGGTTCCGTGCAGGCACGGTGAACATATTGGTAGCTTCCGACGTCGCTGCCCGCGGGCTTGATATCAAAGGCGTCAGCCACGTCTTCAATTTCGACGCGCCTTGGCATCCGGATGATTATGTGCATCGTATCGGACGGACCGGCCGTGCGGGCGCCAAGGGAGCGGCCTTCACCTTTGTGACGGCCGATGACGCGGAAGCGATCGACAATATCCAGAAGTTGATCGGCCAGCAGATCGAGACGATCGATGCGCCTGCCGGTGCTGTAAAAACGGAAAAAGCGCAAGAACCTCGCCGCGAGACCGAGCGGAAGGCGGAGCGCAGCCCCAGCAAGCGCCGTGACGATCGCCGTGAAGAGC
>JAEZCS010000025.1 GCA_023433445.1 Pseudomonadota bacterium
GCCCATCTCGGCGAGCGCGACGAGGGCGGTGGAGGTGTAGAGAGCATCCATGCTTTGCATATCCGGGGCCGGGCGAAGGGTTGAAGACGCAATGCCACCGCCTCCTCCCGCCCGGCCGGACAGGGAAAAGCCGATGCCATTGGTCTCGCCCGATGTAGCTCCGCTGGGCTTTTCGCCCGAGCATTCCACATCCCGCATGCCATGGCCTCTCGGCCAAATATGTTGACAGGCGGCCCGCTCGCTTCGCGAACGGCTGGCTACTCCCCAGATGACGGGACGTCCTTAGGAGAGATGAAGGGCAAGCACAAGACCTGCCCCCTCAGCCTCGCTCCATCGTCTCGAATGTGATCGCGGGCGCGCTTCTTCTCTTCTGCGCGCCACAGCAGCGGCGAAACATCGGATCAAATTTTGGCCGCGGAGATGGGGATGACATAAGTGGCCATTTCGCAACGCTAAACGGCCGATTTTTACACGCGCGTGCTGACTGTCGAATACCTCGTGTAACGCACACATGCGACACTGGTAACGTGCTCGCATCTACTTCAGTCTCATGTCTCAAAGTTCTATAACGAACGGCATCGTTCTAAAATTCTTGCCCTCATTCGCAGAGCCCCGTAGACTGACGGACGTGTTAGGGAGAGGGACGTGATGACGGACGAAAATGGCATTGCCGCAAAGTGTCTGGGCCGCCGAGATATGCTCCGAGGTGCAGCAGCGTTGGGTTTGAGCAGCATGTTGCCCCAAACCGCGCAAGCACGGAGCGCGCCATTACCGCCCGCCCGTCCCGGCGCGCGCAAGATGCCAGCTTCCTTCCTCTGGGGTGTTTCCACCGCCGGTCATCAGATCGAGGGCAACAACGTCAATTCCGACGCCTGGCTGATGGAGAATGTGAAGCCGACAATCTTTCAGGAACGGTCCGGTGACGCGTGCGACAGCCTCAATCGCTTCCAGCAGGACATCGATCTGGTCAAGGCGCTTGGCTTCAATACCTATCGCTTCTCTATTGAATGGGCGCGGATCGAGCCCGAGGAGGGGCACTTTTCGATCGCCATGCTCGATTATTACAAGCGGGTGATCGCCTATTGCCATAAGCTAGGCATTCGCCCGGCCGTCAGCTTCAACCATTATACCAATCCGGTCTGGTTCGCGGCCTCGGGCGGAATGATGCGGCCGGACGGACCGGAAGTCTTCGCGCGCTATTGCCGCAAGGCGGCCGAACATCTGGCCGATGGCATGCACTGCGCCTTCACCCTTAACGAGCCGCAGGCGCCAGCGATCATCGACACCCTTTCACGTCGCGGATCGCGGAAGGATATTGCCGCGATGGCGGCAGCGGCGGCAAAGGCGGCGGGCAGCAACCAGTTCATAAGCTGGAAGACGATCGATCCGGAGGCTGGCGTCGCCCCCATGGTCTCTGCTCACAAGCTGGCCTTCGCCGCAATCAAGTCCGTGCGCGGCGACCTGCCGACCGGCGTGTGCCTAGCCTCGATCGACTATCGCGGGGTCGGCCCCAATTCCATTGCCGATGCCGTGCGGGAGCGCATCGACGGTCCCTGGATGGCGGCGGTCCGCGAGGCCGGGGATTTTGTCGGCGTTCAGAATTACTGGCCGCTCTATTTCAACGACAAGGGGCCTGCGGCCGCGCCCAAGGGGTCAGAATATAATGGCTTTTTCGTGCTGGATTACAAGAGTCTGGCCAATTGCGCCCGGCAGGCGCATGCCGCGACGGGTAAGCCGGTGATGATCACGGAAAATGGCATCGACACGAAGGATGATGCCAAGCGTATCCGCTACACCATGGGCACGCTTCAGGAACTGGGGCTGGCCATGGCGGAAGGCGTTCCCCTGCTAGGCTATCTGCACTGGTCGCTGCTCGATAATTATGAATGGGGCACCTACAAGAGCCGTTTCGGCCTGGTGGCGGTGGACCCGACAACCTTCCAGCGCACGCCCAAGGAAAGCGCGCGTGTATTGGGCGCCTTTGCACGTCGCGGGCGGCTGTAGTTGGCCGCGCCATCAGAATCGGAGACGCTGTGAGGCCTCATGATGGCCTTTAGGAGGCCCGCGTGGCTCCGCCGCCGATGGCGCGGCTCTGACAAGGTGAAGCTGGCGTAGCTGAGGTCGTGGCCGAAAGGGAAGAGCGGCTGCTGCCTGTTGAAGATCTTGCGAAGCAGGCATTTCGCCTGCGGAGCGGGAAAAGCTGACGCTCTTATACCCACATCCACGCCATCTCAGCAAATGCCGGGCTTGCCGACTAAGGGACGCAAATGCCAGCAAATTGGGCATGAGCCAAGCGAGCGCTCCACATTCAAGAGGTGAATTCTGGAGCCTACTACTCCGCAGCGTCCGCCACCGCCTCCGGCAAAGCCCGCACCGCTTCTGCGGACGCTGGTTCACGCACAAGCGCTTCCACTGGTTCAAGGGTGTCCAACTCCCGACCGCCCGTTTCGATATTGAGGTCGCGCAGCTTGCGCCCGGTCACCAGCACCCTGCCTTCGAAGCTTCCGACAAAACTGTTATAATCACTCACCGCGCCGGTGAGCCGGTTGCCGAGCTTCTTGAGTGATCCGGCCGCGCCCGCCAGCCGCTCGTACAATTCCTTGCCCAGCGCGCCGATCCGCTTGGCTTCGTCCGCCATCTTTTCCTGCCGCCACACCGCCGCGACGGTGCGGGCAATCGCGATGAGGTTGGTCGGTGTCGCCAGCAGCACGCGCTTGCCAAAGGCATGGTCCCACAGCTGCGGATCATGTTCCAGGGCCGCCGACAGGAAATGTTCGCCGGGCACGAACATGATGACATAGTCGGGCGCTTCGTCGAACTGGTCGGCATAGCTTTTCCGCCCCAGCGTATCGACATGCGGGCGCATTGCGGCGGCGTGGGCCGACAGCAGCCGCTTGCGCTCGTCTTCGCCCTCCGCACCATAGGCGTCCTGATAGCTGTTCAGCGATACCTTTGCATCGATCACCAGCGCCCGTCCGCCCGGCACGCGCAGGATCGCGTCAGGCCGCAACCGTCCATCCTCACCCTCGACGCTGACCTCAGTGCGGAAGTCGACATGTTCCGAAAGTCCGCATGTCTCGAGCACGTTCCGCAGCTGCTGCTCACCCCAGCGGCCGCGCGCCTTGGGCGCATGGCGTAAAGAATCGACCAGCCGCTGCGCCTCCGCGCGGACCGCTTCCTGACCCGATTTCATCGATTCAATCTCGCCGCGCAGGATGCCGTACGCCTCGGTCCGCTGCTGCTCGATCTGGCTGATCTTCTGGTCGTACCGCTGGATTGTCTCATTGACCGGGTGCAGCAATTGCTTGAGCTGCGCCTCGCTCTTTTCATGCGCCTGGGCCAACCGCTGGTCGGCGCGCTCCAGAAAGTGGCTCTGCGCCTGATGCAGCAGCTTGCCACCGATCTCGCTGAACTGCGCCGACAGCTGCTCCTTCGCATCCTTCAGCGCCACGATCTGCGCCTCGAATGCCTCCGCCCGCGCCTGCGCTTCGGATCGCAGCGCCGCCAGCTCCCGCTCGACAAGCCCGCGCGCCGCACGCTCATCCTCCAGCCGCTGCGCCAGTACCCCGGCCTGCGCAGCCCGCTCCTGCGCCACCACCAGCTCCTGCAAGGCGCCGTTACGCTGCGCTTCCGCCTGAGCCAGCCGCGATGTTAGCTCGCTCTTCTCCGCAGCCAGAGGCGCCAGCGCCTTGCCGCGAAGCAGCCAGCCGAGCCCCAGCCCCGCGATCAGGGCGGCCAGGCTAAGGATGATGGCGAGACTGTCCAAAATGATCCCCCTATGGAACGAAAGGTGAACCTAGCGGCCCGGCCATAAAGCCGCAAGAGCTAGTTACCTGAAGCTCTCGCGAAAACGGCAAAGACGCGCCACCGCCTCGTCGATCACTGGATCGCTTTTTGCAAAGCACAGCCGCACCAGATGCTTCACTGCGGCATCGGGGTAGAAGGCAGATATCGGGATCGCCGCCACCCCCGCCTCGCCGATGATCCGCTCGCAAAACTCGACATCGTCCAGTGCCATGCCCGACTTGCGAAGATCGACCGTGACGAACCAGGTCGCGGCGCTCCGCTGCACATCATAGCCGCCCGCGCGCAAGCCATCGACCAGCCGGTCGCGCGACGCCTGATAGCCCGCCCGCATGTCCGCAAACCAGCTATCCGGCTTTCCCAGCCCTTCGGCTACCGCCCATTGCAGGTTCGGCGCGCTTGTGAAGGTCAGGAACTGGTGCGCCCGCCCCAGCAGCCGCGCCACGGGCGGCGCCGCGCACATCCAGCCGATCTTCCAGCCGGTGAGCGAGAAAATCTTGCCGGCCGACCCGATCTTCACCGTCCGTTCCGCCATGCCGGGAAAGCGCATCAGCGGCTGATGGGCCCGGCCATCGAAGGTCACATGCTCCCACACCTCGTCGCAGATCGCGATAAGGTCATGTTCGACGCAGAAGTCCGCCAACATCGATAGATCGCTCTCGTCCATCACGCTGCCGCTGGGGTTGAGCGGATTGTTGAGGATCAGCAGCCGGGTGCGTGGCCCGACCTCGGCCTCCAATGCCTCTCGCGTCACGCGCCAGTCCGGCGGCATCAATTGGATCACGCGCGCGATCCCGCCAGCGCGCTCCACCAGCGGCAGATAAGCGTCGTAGAGCGGCGCGAGCAGCAGCACCTCGTCGCCCGGCTGCACCAGCGCGAACAGGCTGGCGGCAATTGCCTCCGTCGCGCCGGAGGTGACGATCACCTCGTCAGGACCCAGCGCCAGCCCCTGATGCCGTCCATAATGCGTCGCCACTGCCGCCCGCAATTCCGGCAGGCCGCCGCTCGGCGGATATTGGTTGGACCGGTTCATCAGCGCCTCGGCGGCTGCGCGCAATATGTCCTCCGGCCCTTGAGCATCGGGGTAGCCCTGGCCAAGGTTGATCGCCCCTGTCTCCCGCGCGCGGGCAGACATCTTCTCGAATATAGTGGCGGGCATGTCCCGATAGACGGGATGCCCAAGAGGCGCGCTGGTCATGGAGCGAAACTATCGCGCGCAACTGTCGGAGTATAGCGCTTGCGAGGGATTCCAGCGTTTCAATTCTCCCTCTCTCCTTCAGGGGAGAGGGTCGGGGAGAGGGGAAGTCCATCAATCACCCACGCCGCCTTGCGGTGCCGAATAAACCGAAAGACCGTCCCCCGGACGGTCATTCCATCCGGTTTATTCCCACTCGATCGTGCCCGGCGGCTTCGACGTATAGTCATAGACCACGCGGTTGATGCCCTTGACCTCGTTGATGATCCGCGTCGCCACGCGGCTGAGGAAGGCAGCGTCGAAGGGGTAGATGTCCGCCGTCATGCCGTCGGTTGAAGTCACCGCCCGCAGCGCGCAGACGCTGTCATAGGTGCGGTGGTCGCCCATCACGCCGACCGTGCGCACCGGCAGCAGCACGGCAAAGGCCTGCCAGATCGCGTCGTACAGCCCGGCGTTGCGGATTTCCTCCAGATAGATGAGGTCGGCCTTGCGCAGAATGTCGCAACGCTCCTTGCTCACCTCGCCCGGGATGCGGATCGCCAGACCGGGGCCAGGGAAGGGGTGACGACCGACGAACACCTCGGGCAGGCCCAGTTCACGGCCCAGCACCCGCACTTCGTCCTTGAACAGCTCGCGCAGCGGCTCGACCAGCTTCATGTTCATGCGCTCGGGCAGGCCGCCCACATTATGATGGCTCTTGATCGTCACCGAAGGACCGCCGGTGAAGGACACCGATTCAATCACGTCCGGATACAGCGTGCCCTGCGCCAGGAAAGCCGCGCCCCCGATCCTTTTCGCCTCATCCTCGAACACGTCGATGAATGTCTTGCCGATGAACTTGCGCTTGGCCTCTGGATCGGTGACGCCCTCCAGCCCCTTCATGAACAGCGTCGCGGCGTTCACATGGACGAGCGGGATGTTGTAGCTGCCCCGGAACAGGCTCACCACCTGCTCCGCCTCGCCGCTGCGCATCAGGCCATGGTCGACGAAGACGCAGGTCAGCTGGTCGCCGATCGCCTCATGGATCAGCACGGCGGCCACGGCGCTGTCGACGCCGCCCGACAGGCCGCAGATCACCTTGCCGTCGCCCACCTGTGCGCGAATCTCGGCGATCTTGGTCGCGCGGAACTCGGCCATGGTCCAATCGCCCTTCAGGCCGCAGACGTGGCGGGCGAAATTGGCGATCAACTTGGCCCCATCGGGCGTGTGCACGACTTCGGGGTGGAATTGCGTGGCGTAGAAGCGCTTTTCCTCGTTCGCCGTCATGGCGAATGGCGCGCCCTCGCTCACCGCCACGACTTCGAAACCGGGTGCGAGCTTCGTCACCTTGTCGCCATGGCTCATCCACACCTGATGGCGCTCGCCCTCGGCCCAAAGGCCGTCGAACAGGGCGCAGCGCTTCTTGATCTCGATGAAGGCGCGGCCGAACTCACCGCTTTCGCCGCCTTCGACATTGCCGCCCATCTGCTGCATCATCGTCTGCTGGCCATAGCAGATGCCCAGGATCGGGATGCCCGCCTCAAAGAAGGCCTGCGGTGCGCGCGGGCTGTCTTCCCACATGACGGAGGACGGACCGCCCGACAGGATGATCCCCTTGGGCTGCATCCGCTTGAATGCCTCGGCGGCGCTGTTGAACGGCGCGATCTCGGAATAGACGCCAGCTTCGCGGACGCGGCGCGCGATCAACTGCGTCACCTGGCTGCCGAAATCCACGATAAGGATGGAATCCTGAAGGGGCAGCGTCATCGAATCGCCTTTGCAACCGTAAAGAATGGGATGGGGCGCGGTTAGTGCGCTTGGCTCCTCTTGTCCAGCGAAGGCAGGGCCTGCGCCCGTCCTGCCGCCCAGCCAAGCAGCGCCGCGCCGGCCAGAACCGCCGCCGCGATCAGGAAAGCGCTGCCGATGAAGGGCAGCACTGGCCGCTCGCCGACCGACATGGAATAGATCGCACCGAAGAAGATCGGGGAAAGGACCCCTGCGATCGATCCGACACTGTTGTTGGCGCCCTGCAACTGTCCTTGTTCGGACTCCGACACGCGCTGCGTCATCAGCGACTGGATGGTGGGCATCGCCAGCCCCCACAAGGCGTTAGGGAATATCGCCGCGATGAACATCGTCTCTGTGGCGGCAATGCCCATCATCGCCAGGCCCAGCGCGCCAAAGGCCAGGCCAATGACCATCGTCCGCCGGTCGCCCAGCCGCCTTGTGACCGGCCCGACGAAGAACCCCTGCACGCCCATGTCCAGCACACCGACGAGTGCGAGCAGCGCGCCGACCTGCCACGCCCCCCATCCATAGCGGTCGCCTGCGTAGAGCACGAACACAGCCGAAAACAGGTGGTGCGCGAAGTAGAGCAGGAAGTTGACCGTGGCGAGGCTCGACAATTCAGGATGCGACCGCAGCAGCTTCAGCGCGCCGAAAGGATTGGCCCGTCTCCATGAAAAGGCCATGCGCTTCTCGGGCACCAGCGACTCGGGCAGGACGATAAGGCCGTAGAGGAAGGCGATGGCGGAAAATCCAGCCGCCGCCCAAAAAGGCGCCCGCACCGAAATTTCTCCCAGCATGCCGCCCAGCAGCGGTCCGGCGACAAAGCCACCGCTGAACGCGGCTCCGATCAGGCCATAGCCGCGCGCCCGCTTTTCCGGTGGCGTGATGTCGGCCATATAGGCGAAGGTCGACGTGAAACTGGACGACGTCACGCCCGCCAATATGCGCCCCAGCGCCAGCCACCACAGATTGGGTGCCAGCGCCATCAGCAGGAAATCGAGAGCAAGCCCCGCCACCGAAATCAGGATGACCGGCCGCCGCCCGAACCGATCGGAAAGCGAGCCGATGATCGGCGAGCACAGGAACTGCATCACCGCCCACAGCGCGACCAGCAAGCCATTCCATAATCCGGCGTTACTCGTCGAGCCGGTCAATTCCTGGATCAGTTGCGGCACGACCGGGATGACGATGCCCATCGACATGACGTCCAGCATCGCCGTCAGCAGAATGAAGGCGATCGCGGCAGTGCGAGGCGAGGCGGATGTGGGGGGCATGGTGGCCGCCTAGAGCATCGTGCGGAAAAGTGGGAATCGGTTTTCCGCTGAAAACGATGCGAAAACAAAAAAACTAAAGCACGCGGCCTGCGTCCGATTAAACGCAGCGTGCTTTAGACGATTTGCACCCCCGTTGAAACCGGCGGCATGGCCGTGCGCCGAGTTGCTGAGCGCGCAATGCGGGATGATCTTGATACAGAGCAAGTGAGACGCATCGCTTCCTGCTTCCGCTACTTGCTGCTGCCGATTCGCTGACGTCCGATCATGCTGGCGCGGCGACAGTTATTTACCGCGCTGCTCTGTCCCGCCTGAAATAAATGTCCTGGATTCTCCCATTATTGATCGTGCAGGTGAAATGCCGGATTCGCCCGTCCTGCGCTCGCCAGCCGCTGCGCGTCTCGACATCGCCGTCAATGCTGAAGCCGCCGCGACTTTCGCGCGGCGCTTCCATCTGGCGCACCTCGGCATAGCCGCCATCCCGTTCCGCTTCATCGCGGGCGGCGATGGCGCAGGCGTCGGTCATTGCGCTTTCCTCGCGTCTAAATTCATAGGTCGGTCCAGCGTCTCGCCGATCGTTGCGCATGCCCCAATCGCGGTCCCGTTCATCGCGCGGCGGTTGGGGCAAGGGCGCAGCCTCTGCTCCGGCGACGTCGGAAAAATCGTCACCATTCGCGCGGCCTTGCGGCTGCCCCGCATGGTCGCTGCTGCCCGGATAGTCATCATCCTCGGCATAGCCATCATAGCCATCATAATCGGCCTGCGGGTCAGTTGCGCCGGGGTAGCCGTCGCGCGGTCCTGCTTGCGCCATCGCCGCGTCGTTCACCAGCAATGCCGCGCCCAGCACTGCTCCCGTCATCCACCGCGCCTTGCCGCTCATGCCATCGCTCCTTGTCAACTGCGGCGCCGGTTTTAGGCCTGCCCGGCTGACACATGGCTGAACGCGGGTCATGGCGCGTCGTGGATATCCAGGCCGGTATAATAGGCGGCGAAGGCGTAACTGTCGGCATATTCGTCGATCAGCTTGTCCACGGGCTTCCCCGGTCCATGCCCGGCCCGGCTGTCGACTCGCAGCAGCCGGGGCAGGGGGCCAAGGTCCGCCGCCTGAAGCGCTGCTGCATATTTAAAGCTGTGGGCCGGAACCACGCGATCGTCGGTATCGGCCGTCGTCACCAATATCGCCGGATAATCCTGCCCCACGCGGATATTATGGTAGGGCGAATAGGTGCGCAGCAGCCGGAAGTCCGCTTTCTTCGACGGCGAACCATAATCTTCCACCCAGTACCGCCCGGCGGTGAAGCGGTCGAAGCGCAACATGTCCATCACGCCCACCGCAGGCAGCGCCGCTGCGAACAGGTCCGGCCGCTGGTTCACGACCGCGCCCACCAGCAAGCCGCCATTGGATCGCCCCTCGATCGCCAACCCATCCTTGGTCGTGAAGCCTTGCGCCTTCAGATACTCGCCCGCCGCGATGAAGTCGTCGAACACATTCTGCTTGTTCGCGCGCCTGCCTGCATCGTGCCATGCGCGCCCATATTCGCCGCCGCCTCGCAGGTTGGCGATCGCATAGACCCCGCCCTGTTCCAGCCAGGCTAGCCGCGCCGCCGAATAGCCGGGTGTCAGCGATATGTTGAACCCGCCATAGCCATAAAGGATGGTTGGCGCCGGTCGCTTCGCCTCCGCCAGCGCCTTCTTGCGGATCACCGTCATCGGGATCATCGTCCCGTCCTTCGACGGATAACTGAGCTGCTCGATCCCGAACTGCGCCGGATCGAAAGACAGGTCGGGCTGCGCAAACAGTTCGTGACGCTGCGTGGCGGTGTCGAACCGGTAGATGCTGGCCGGGTTCACAAAGCCGGAAAAGCTGAAGAATGTTTCGGGATCGCCATCCCGCCCGGCAAAGCCCGCCGCAGCCCCGGTGCCCGGCAGCGGCACGTCGCCGACCTTCCGCCCGTCAAGCTCGACCAGTTCGGCGACCGTCTGCGCGCCGGCGGCATAGGCCAGGATCAGCCGGTCACCGACAAGCGATCCGCCCGCCAGGCTGTCCAGCCGCTCGGGCACGACCTGCTGCGCTCCCCGCTCAGGATGGCGCGCATCGATGGCGACCACGCGCCGCCGCGGCGCACCCAGATCGGTGATGAAATAGAGCTTCGATCCCCGGCTGCCGATCAGCCGCCAATCAAAGTTCCGGCCGCGCACGATCGTCCGCAGCTTGAGCGGCCCGCCATTCAGTTCCGCGATGCGCAGCTCCCGCCGCGGGTCGGTCCCCTCGATCGAATTCACCAGCAGCCATCGGCCATCGCTCGTCACTTGCGCCACATGGCCCAGCCTGGGCTGGCGGGGCGTTGCATAGACCGGCCTGTCCAGCGCCTGTGCCTGCCCCAGCCGGTGGTAGAAGATCTGCTGCCCCAGCGTCGCCGACCGGAACGCCTGGCCCTCCTGCGGGGCGGTGAAGCGGCTGTAGAAGAAGCCTTCGCCGCGCCCATCCCAGGCAAGCTGCGAAAATTTCACCCATTCGACTTTGTCGTCCAACAGCTTGCCGTTATCGACCTCCAGCACCTTGAGCGTGCGCCAGTCGCTCCCCGCTTCCTGCACCGCATAGAGAAGGAAGCGTCCGTCCGGCGAAGGCATCCATTCGGCCAGCGCAATCCCGCCATCTTCCGCCCAGCCATTGGGATCGAGCAACAGTCGTTGCTGACCCTTCAGGCCCTCGCGGACGTAAAGCGGCGTCTGCCGCTCGAGCCCGCTATTATAGCCGTAGAAGTAACGATTCCCCGCCTTGCGCGGCAGGGTGAAGCGGCCATGCCCGAACAGCGCCGCCATCCGCTTGCGCAGGATGTCCCGGCCAGGCATCGCATCGATGGTGCGGCGGGTGAGGGCATTTTCCCGGCCCACCCATTCGCGAACGGCCGGGTCGGTGCGCGCGTCATTTTCCAGCCAGCGATAAGGGTCGGCAACCTTGATGCCGAAGCGCTCCTCGATCAGGTCCAGCCGCCTGGCATCGGGATAGCGCAGGCCGCTATCGCTGATCGGGCCGGCAGCGGCGTCAGGATCGGCCAAAGCGGGAAGGGCAGACAGCCAGAGCAGCAACAGGCCCATGGCCAGCCGGAAAGCACGCATCTCTCCTCTTTTCTCGTCCCGAAAAACAAAACAGGCCGCGGCCTTATCGAGCCGCAGCCTGCTTCTTAATCCATCAGCCCGCTTTTAAGAAGCGCGCCTTCTGCCGCCGTTCAGGCAGCAGCCTTGATCAGGCAGCTTCCAGCTCGTCCGCGTCAGCGTCCTGAACCGGGCCCGAATCCTTGCCCTTGGCATCGACGTCGCGGTCGACCAGTTCGATGATCGCGATCGGCGCTGCGTCCGAAGCACGGATGCCGGCCTTGATCACGCGGGTGTAGCCGCCGTTGCGATCCTTGTAGCGCTCGGCCAGCACTTCGAACAGCTTGGTCAGCTGCGTGTCGTCCTGCAGGCGGGCGTGCGCCAGGCGGCGGTTCGACAGGCCACCCTTCTTGGCCAGGGTGATCAGCTTTTCGACGTAGGGACGCAGTTCCTTCGCCTTGGGCGTGGTCGTCAGGATCTGCTCATGCTTGATGAGCGAAGCGGCGAGGTTGCGGAGCAGCGAATTACGATGCCCGGTGCTGCGCTGCAGCTTACGATGACCAACCTTGTGACGCATAAGTCTTTCCTTCCGTTCGTTAAGGGCCCGTATGAGGTAGCCCAGACCAGGCGACCGTTAGAGGTCGTCGCCCATCCACCTTGATGTCGTCATCCCAGCGAACGCCGGGATCTCGTGCCTTTAAGGTCGCCCCTAAAGGCCTGAGGCCCCAGCGACTTTCGCTGGGGCGACGGGTCGGATTTAGCCCAGCAGCTCCTGTTCGAGCTTCTTGGCCATTTCCTCGATATTTTCCGGCGGCCAGCCGGGGATGTCCATGCCCAGACGCAGGCCCATGGACGACAGCACTTCCTTGATTTCGTTCAGCGACTTGCGGCCGAAATTGGGGGTGCGCAGCATCTCGGCTTCGGTCTTCTGAACCAGGTCGCCGATATAGATGATGTTGTCGTTCTTGAGGCAGTTGGCCGAACGGACCGACAGTTCCAGCTCGTCCACCTTCTTGAGAAGGTAGCGGTTGATCTGGTTGGTGTCGCTTTCGCCTTCTGCAGCAGCCGCAGCAGCGGTGCCGGCAGCCGGAGCGGCCACGGGCAGCGCGTCTTCGAAGTGGACGAACAGCTGGAGCTGGTCCTGCAGGATGCGGGCGGCATAGGCCACCGCGTCTTCCGGCGTGACGGTGCCGTCGGTCTCGACGGTCAGCGACAGCTTGTCATAGTCCAGTTCCTGGCCGACGCGGGTGTTGTCCACCTTGTAGGCGACCTGACGGACGGGCGAGTAGAGCGCGTCGATCGGGATAAGGCCGATCGGCGCGTCGGCCGGACGGTTGGCGACGGCGGGGACATAGCCCTTGCCGACGTCAGCGGTCAGTTCCATGTTCAGCGTCGCGCCCTGATCCAGGTGACAGATCACCAGGTCGGGGTTCATCACTTCGATGTCGCCGACGGTGGTGATGTCGCCAGCACGCACTTCGGCGGGGCCGGTCGCGGACAGCTGCAGGCGGCGGGGACCGTCGCCTTCCATGCGCAGCGCGACCTGCTTGATGTTGAGGACGATGTCCGTGACATCTTCACGCACGCCGGCCAGCGACGAGAATTCATGCAGGACGTTCTCGATCTTGATCGAGGTGACCGCCGCGCCCTGGAGCGAGGATAGAAGAACCCGACGCAGCGCATTGCCGAGCGTCAGGCCAAAGCCGCGCTCCAGCGGCTCGGCAACGAAGGTCGCCTTGCGCTTGCCGTCGCCCGCCGCCTTGATCTCAAGGCTGTTGGGCTTCTTCAATTCCTGCCAGTTCTTCATGTTGACAGTCATGTATTTCCCCTGGGGATGAGGCCGGAACGTTTGAAATCCTGAACCCGACAGGACCGCTCGGCAATGTAAACGGGTTGACGGGCGGCGCGTCCGCCGCCCGGAAAACTCAAGCGCGGCGGTTAGACGCGGCGGCGCTTGGAAGGACGCACGCCATTGTGCGGGATCGGCGTCACGTCGCGGATCGAGGTGATGTGGAAACCGACGGCCTGCAGGGCGCGCAGAGCCGATTCACGGCCCGAGCCCGGACCCTTCACTTCGACTTCCAGCGTGCGCACGCCATGTTCGGCGGCCTTGCGGCCCGCGTCTTCAGCGCACACCTGCGCGGCGTACGGGGTCGACTTGCGGCTGCCCTTGAAGCCCATCATGCCGGCCGAGGACCAGCTGATTGCGTTGCCCTGGGCATCGGTGATGGTGACCATCGTGTTGTTGAAGCTGGCGTTGACGTGCGCGACGCCGGCCGAGATGTTCTTGCGCTCGCGCCGCTTAATGCGCTGTGGTTCGCGTGCCATGTTGCTCAAATCCTACTGAAATCGTTGAAAGCGGAAGTGACCGGAGGGCCATGCCAAATGGCTGACCCTCAACGATTACTTCTTCTTGCCGGCAATCGGCTTCGCCTTGCCCTTGCGAGTACGCGCATTGGTGTGCGTGCGCTGGCCGCGAACCGGCAGGCCCTTGCGGTGACGCAGGCCGCGATAGCAGGCGAGGTCCATCAGGCGCTTGATGTTCATCGCGGTTTCGCGACGCAGGTCGCCTTCCACCGTGTGATCGGCGTCGATGGCTTCGCGGATCTGCAGGACTTCGGCGTCCGACAGGTCCTGAACGCGGCGGCTGTGGTCGATGCCCAGCTTGTCGGCGATCGCAACGGCGGTGTGACGGCCGATGCCGTGAATGTAGGTGAGCGCGATGATCACGCGCTTGTTGGTCGGGATGTTGACACCCGCAATACGTGCCATGGTAATCTTTTCTCCTGCTCCACGGGACGGTTGGCGCCATCCCATCTCAAAGCGTCCGGGCCGGAGCCCTAGAAGGTCTGCGGCCGATTCGATAGCCCCCGAGACGCAAAAAAGACGGCCAGTGCCATGCACTGCCGCTCACCAGCGTGTCCGGGATGGATTTGCCCCTAGCGATTCGTCGGGAAACTGTCAATCGGCCACAGGCTGCGCAGGGTTTTGTGGGGCCCCGCCCGCCCTGACTTGAGGGACGCGGCATCATCGTCGATCAAGGCTGATCTCCTGTTCGCCAACGCATGATCCTGTGGGTCGCGCAAAGCCGAAGCCTTCGCTGAGCCCCTGGATTGCGGTCGTCGAAGGACAGGTCCATCACCTTTGCGCACGAAAAACGCTTTTCCCGGTTGAACCCGTTCCCTTCCCTCGGGCATTGAGCAACGCATGCGCATCATTCCCGCCTCCGCGACCCTCGCGTCCCTGCTCCTTCTCCCCGCCTGCGTCAGTGCGCCCAGTGCCCCGCCTCCGCCAGCGCCGCGCCCGACGCCGCAGCAGCCCTCGGCCAGCGCTCCTCTGCCTCCGCCCGCGCCCGTTGAATGGCAATATCGCCCGACGTCTCCGGGCAACTGGAGCTACCGGGGTGAGGGTTCGGGCTCTGTCGCCGCCTTTTCCAGTCCCGCATCCGGCGCGCTGCTGTCCATCCGGTGCGATCCTGCTGCCGGACGCATCAGCTTTCTGCGCGCAGGAGCAGGGCAAGGAAGCCTCACCATCCGCACCAGCTATGGCGCGGTCAGCTGGCCCGCGACGCCGGGCAGTAGCGGTACGTTGGCCGTTCGCGCCGCCAGCGACGCCGTGCTTGACCAGATCGCCTACAGCCGCGGCCGCTTTGCCGTGGAGGTGCAGGGGCTCGACACCTTGATTTTGCCGACCTGGGCAGAGGTCGATCGTGTCATCGAGGACTGTCGCCGGTAAGGGGACTTCGCGCCGTAGGCCGCATCATCTTGTGGGGGGATCGCCGGTAAAGCACCAGATCGGCTTTTCGAAGCGACGCGCAAGTATGATTCGAAAAAAGAATATTACAAGTCTTGATCATGCGCCTCGTCTGATTCACAGTCCGTTTCGTGGCCAGGTGAAAGGTCGATTTGAGCCGGGTCGCACGGGCTTAAACAAGCGAAAGGAGGTGATCCGATGTCTCATGGTTCAGCAGTGAGGTCGGTCAAGTCCATTCGGGAAACGCGCCGCTGAGCGACGTCATAACGTCGGTT
>JAEZCS010000086.1 GCA_023433445.1 Pseudomonadota bacterium
CCCGGAACGCCTCCGCGCAGAAAGCGTCTGCCGGGGCGCGCAACCAGGATCAGTTCCTGAGTGCCTTGGAAGGCGTTCTTTATGGAGACGATCCTCGGCAAGGCGTGATCGAGGGTAGCCGTTTTCGTCATCCAGACCTGCGCCTTGCTTTTACCGCGCCGTCTGGCTTCGGAATGGAAAATAGCGCGAGCGCGGTTTCGATTTCCGGCTCAGGCGGGCAAGCCCAATTCAGCGGCGGAGCCTATTCAGGCGATCTTGCGACCTATATCGATTCGGTATTTGCGAAATTGGGCGGCACCAATAGCCGCGTGCCGGAAGGGGAGGTGCGCCGCACCACCGTGGACGGGATACCTGCCGCTTGGCGCACCATCCGGGCAAGCGCGAACTCAACCCAAGTGGACGCAACCGTTTTCGCTTATGATTTCGGTGGCGGCAAAGTCTATCATTTCCTGCTCATGACATCCGCCGGGCAGGGGTTAGGGGCATTCAGTCCCCTGGTGCAGTCGGTTACGCGACTGACATCCCAGGAAGCAGCAGACATAAAGCCGCGCCGTGTCAGCGTGGTCACGGTGATATCCGGAGACACCGTGCAGTCGCTCAGTCGACGCATGGCCTATTCCGACTATCAGTTGGAAAGATTTCTCACCATCAATGCGCTTACCGCCAAGACAGTGCTTCGCCCAGGTCAGCGGGTGAAGATTGTAATTTGATCGTGCGCTGGCGGAGCCTTGATCACAGCGCAAAAAAAAGGCGGCGGGATCGCTCCTGCCGCCTTTTTGAGCTAGGTGGAAACTTACGTTCCCATGTTGCTCGAAACTTTGTTGAACGTATTCGTCAGCTTGCCGCCAAGGCTCGTCATCGCACCGATGGCGGCTACGGCGATCAGTGCAGCAATCAGGCCGTATTCGATGGCCGTTGCACCCTTTTCATTCTTCAGCATCTTGCGAACAAACTTCATGAGAAGTCTCCTTGACTTGAATTCCCGTTAAACTACCCAGCCGCCCCGCTAGAAATAGGTCAGCAATGGACGGTTTATGGCGGTTAGGTTGATAAAGCTTTAATATCGTCGGGCAGGTTTCAGATTAATGGTTAATGCGCGAGAACTTCTGTCGCGACATTGTCCCACATGTTAACAGTCTTGGTTGCGACATTGGACAGTGCAGCCATCATCGCCAGGACGATGAGAGCCAGAATCAAACCATATTCAACTGCGGTTGCCCCCCGCTGGCACTGTAGCAATCCCGATCGGTTCAGGCGTTTGATCACCTCACGCATTATACCACCCGTTTATTGCAGACAGTCCCGCTTACCTCTGTAAAAGAGCCGGAGTTAACAAACCCCTTTTGCTGGACGGATATGACGACAATATCTCCACTGCTGGTCGTTGCTGCAGCGTTGGTCGACCTGGACGGGCGGGTGCTGCTTCAACAACGCCCTCCGGGGAAAGCCATGGCGGGCCTGTGGGAATTTCCCGGCGGGAAGGTGGAAGTGGGGGAAACGCCGGAAGCGGCATTGATACGCGAACTGGAAGAAGAGCTCGGTATTCGCACCCATGCGAGTTGCCTGGCACCTGCGGCCTTCGCCAGCGAAACGCTCGGCGACAGGCACTTGCTGCTCCTGCTCTATGTCTGCCGAAAATGGGAAGGGCTTCCCGAGGCGCGGCACGCTACCGATCTGAAATGGGTAAGGCCGAATCAGATGTATGCGTTGGAGATGCCTCCCGCAGACTTGCCGCTGATAGGCTTGCTTGATTCGTTGATTTGAGCGGGGCGGGCGGGCAAAGAATCGCCCGCCCGCCTATCGTTCAATCTTCGGCAGCTTTGCTCTGCAGCTGGATATAATTCTGGATACCCATGCGTTCGATCATTTCGAACTGGGTCTCCAATGTGTCGACATGCTCTTCCTCGCTTTCGAGGATCGATTGGAACAGATCGCGGCTGACATAATCGCGCACCGTCTCGCAATAGGCGATTGCGTCCTTCAGCACGGGCAGCGCTTCATATTCCAGCTCAAGATCGGCCTTCAGCACCTCTTCAACTGTCTCGCCGATCTTCAAGCGGCCGAGCAGTTGGAAATTGGGCAAGCCATCGAGAAACAGGATGCGTTCCGCGACCTTGTCCGCGTGCTTCATCTCGTCGATCGATTCTTCATATTCGAACTTGGCGAGCTTCTTGATGCCCCAGTGATCGAGCATCCGATAATGCAGGAAATATTGATTGATCGCGGTCAGCTCGTTCTTGAGGACCTCGTTCAGATAATCGATGACCTTGGCGTCACCCTTCATGGCGCTGTCCTCCGGCTATTGGAATGAAAGCGTAACTATAGGATGTGCCACTGGGTTTGTTAACCCGAAACCCTCGGAAAACAGCCATTTTTCTGAAGCGCTATTGCGTCGAGTTCTCGGCCACAGACGGGAATTAACTGCTGATGACTTGCAATGCTGCTCAGGCGCTGGCGCGCTCAGCAGCGATCAGTGTGCGAGCAAAAGGCACGCACTGACCGCATTTGGGCCGACGTCCGAGCCGAGCATAGGCGCTGCACGGGGTGTCGGCGCCGCGGCGGACGGCGTCCTTCAGATCCTTTTCACGAATGGCATTGCAGACACAGACGACCATCAGGCTCTCCCTGACTCGTGAAATATCTCAAATGATAATAGGTCGCAATAGAATATTAGGTGCTGTTGCGAATCTTTTGCGCTTTCCCCCGCGCAAGGCTGCGCCAGAGCCATTCCAGCGGACCGATCGCGAATCGCGAGAGCCAAGCCGTCGACCAGACCAGCATGAATAGCCAGGCGCAGATGACGATCAGGGGCAGTTGAGCAGGCTGAAGCTGGGCGAAGAGTCCCAGGCCCCATCCATAGAATAGCGCACACATGACCAGGCTGGAGCCGATATAGTTGCTCAGCGCCAGGCGACCGACGCGCGCGATCGCCATCATTATCCGCCGCTGGGCATGGCGGCCAAATAGCCATAGGATCAGTGCAGCCCATCCCACCGCGAGCGGAATGCGGAAAGGGAAGGACCAGGCCAGCGACGTGGCCAGCGACGGCAGGGCAGGAAAGTCCCTGAGGATCAGCCAGGTGGCGAGGCCTGCCATCGGAACCAGCCCGATCACGAAACAATGCCTCGCGGTGCGCCAATATTGCTCCGCTTGCCATCTACCTGTCAGGAAGCCGCCCTTCAGCATTGCCATGCCCATCAGCATGAAGCCGAGCGTGTCGAATGCGCTCAGGAAAAAGGACCACCACCACTGGTTGAGATAGAGCTGCAGATGATGCGCCACTATCGCGGTGAAGCCGCTATGGTAGGTGGCGATTTCCCGACGGATCGCGGGGTCGTCTGGATTGCTGAACGAGCCGATGTATCGGGCGAAGCTGTCTTTCAGGGTGGCGGCGGCATCGGGCGCGGCAGCTGCCTCGGCCCAGCCATGAAGGCTAAGAACAAATGCCGTGCAGAACAGGAAATGCGCGAGGAAAAACAGGAACGCCCATTTGACGAGCGACAGCGGCTCCTTGGCGATGAACATCATCGCGACAAGGCCGATCAGGGCGTAGCTCATCAATATGTCCCCGGACCATAGCAGCACATAATGCGCCAGGCCGAAGAGGAAGAGCCAGATCGCGCGAGTGATCTGCGCGCGCTGCCCATTGCGCCCCGCCATTTCCTCACGGTCGATCAGCAGCAGCATCGATGCCCCGAAGAGCATGGAAAAAAGAGCGCGCATCTTGCCGTCGAACAGCAGGAAGCTGGTTAACCAGAACAGCTTGTCACCGGCCGAAAGCGGTCCTGCCACGGCCGGGTTGAAATAGGCCGTCTGGGGGAGGGCAAAGGCGGTGATGTTCATCCACAGGATGCCCATCACCGCGCAGCCACGCAGCACGTCCATGGCGGCGATCCGGGATGAAGGGGCGGTCATGCGGCAAGGTTCCTTAAAGACGCTGGCAAAGCCGGCGATGCTCTGCCATGCGGACTAGCCATGAACAGCGGCCGCAAGCAACGGATTAGCGAGGCGTTCGGCGCAGCGGCAGACCGCTACGAGGACCATGCCGGTCCGCAGCGCGCGGCGGCGGCCCTGGTGGCCGATCTTGCTCAACGGCAAAAACCCGTTGGTGTCGAGCGCATTCTGGAAATCGGCTGTGGAACGGGACTGCTAACGCGCGATATCCAGCAGCGCTGGCCAGCGGCGGAGTTGATCGTCACCGACCTGTCGCCCGAGATGCTCGCGCGCGCAGCAAAAGGCGCTTTCGTCGCAGGCACTTTCCTCCCGATGGATGGCGAATCGCCTCCGTTTGAAGGGGAGTGGTTTGACCTGATCCTCTCCAGCCTGGCCTTCCAATGGTTCGACGATCTGGAAGAAGCGATCGCGCGCCTGGTCAGCCTGTTAAAGCCGGGTGGAAGCCTCATTTTCTCAACGATGGGGAAGGGCAGCTTTGCGAAATGGCGGGCGGCTCATGAAGCCTGCGGCTTGACCCCCGGCGTTCCCGTCTATCCGTCGATCAGCGAGTTATCTTCCATGCTGACGGGCTATGAAGATGCATTCGCTTTTGAGGAAGACTGCGCGCTTCACTGCGGCGGTGCGCGCGGCTTGATCGCTCATCTGAAAGGGATTGGCGCGGTCGTGTCGAGCGAAGGGCGCCAGCCCCTTTCGCCCAGGGACCTGAGAAGGGTGATTGCCACATTCGACGCGGAAGGCGGCGAGGATGCTTATCAATTGCTGTTCGGGCGGGTGACGAGGCCTGCCTGACCTCGCTACCTTCGCCCGTCATCGGCTGGCCAGGTCTGCCCTTACAGTTCGGAGTCCATCAGGTTGGCGAAGAAACCCTCATGCGCTGACCGAAGCTCCGCGAGACTGACGCCTGCGACCTGATCTCCGCCAACGGTTCCGATCTTCACCGCGCCCGGAATGTCCACGCCTGCTGCCGCTGTCACGACATACCGGCCCTGATCCTCGCCGAAAGCGGCTGCGGTGGTCAGTTCTCCGCTAAGCTGCGCGCCCTTGCCGCTCGCAAGCGCCATTTCAGCGACAGCAACGATCAGGCCGCCATCCGAAATATCATGGACGGCGCTGACTTTTCCGTCGGCAATGAGCGCACGAACCGCTTCCGCATGGGCGCGCTCGGCAGCCAGATCGACCTTGGGCGCTTCACCCGCTTCCCGACCTGCAATTTCACGCAGCCAGATGGACTGGCCGAGATGCGTGCCTTCGCCGCCAATCAGCCAGATCGCGTCGCCCTCATTCTTGAAGGCCACGGTCGCCATGACATCGATATCCTTGAGCAGGCCGATGCCGCCGATCGCGGGTGTTGGCAGGATGGCGGACCCGCCGCCCGTCGCCTTCGATTCATTATAGAGGGACACATTGCCCGACACGATCGGGAAGTCGAACGCGCGGCAAGCGTCGCCCATGCCGTCGAGGCAGCCGGTGAGCTGCGCCATGATTTCAGGCCGCTGGGGATTGGCGAAGTTCAGGCAGTTGGTGACGGCCAATGGCGTTGCACCCACTGCGCTGATGTTGCGATAGCATTCCGCAATGGCCTGCTTGCCGCCTTCATAGGGGTCTGCATAGCAATAGCGCGGGCTGCAGTCGGTGCTGATCGCAATGCCCTTCTGCGTGCCGTGAACGCGAACCACCGCAGCATCGCCACCCGGACGCTGCACCGTGTCGGCGCCGACCATATGGTCATATTGCTCCCAGATCCAACGGCGGCTGGCGATGTCGGGCGAACCCATGAGCTTTACGAGATCCGCGCCAATATCGCTGCTCTCCGCGATCTCACCCAACGGCTCGACCTTGGCCCAGGCTTTATACTCATCCTTCGGCATCGACGGACGATCATAGAGCGGCGCATCGTCGGCCAGCGGAGCAAGCGGGATGTCGCACACCGTCTCGCCCTTATGCACCAGCACCATGCGGCCCGTGTCGGTCACATGTCCGATGACGGCGAAGTCCAGTTCCCACTTGCGGAAGATTGCCTCTGCAAAGGCCTCCTTGCCCGGCTGGAGCACCATCAACATGCGCTCCTGGCTTTCGGACAGCATCATTTCATAGGCTGTCATGCCGGTTTCGCGCTGCGGCACGTCATCCATGTTGAGCTGAATACCGACGCCGCCCTTCGAAGCCATTTCCACCGACGAGGAGGTGAGGCCAGCCGCGCCCATGTCCTGGATCGCGACGATGGCGTCGGACGCCATCAGTTCGAGGCAGGCTTCAATCAGCAGCTTTTCGGTAAAGGGGTCACCCACCTGCACCGTCGGGCGCTTGGCGTCCGCATCGTCGCCGAAATCGGCGGAGGCCATGGTCGCGCCATGTATACCGTCGCGGCCCGTCTTGGATCCGACATAGACGATCGGATTGCCGATACCCGATGCGGCCGAATAGAAGATTTTGTCCGTATCCGCGACGCCCACGGTCATCGCATTGACCAGGATATTGCCGTCATAAGCGGGGTGGAAATTCACCTCGCCGCCCACGGTAGGCACGCCCACGCAATTGCCGTAGCCGCCAATGCCGTGGACCACACCACTGATGAGATGCTTCATTTTCGGATGGTCGGGGCGGCCAAAGCGAAGAGCGTTCATATTCGCGACCGGCCGTGCGCCCATGGTGAACACATCGCGCAGGATGCCGCCCACGCCCGTCGCCGCGCCCTGATAGGGTTCGATGTAGCTCGGGTGGTTGTGGCTCTCCATCTTGAAGATTGCGGCCTGACCATCGCCGATGTCGACGACTCCGGCATTTTCGCCGGGGCCGCAAATGACCTGCGGCCCTTCAGTCGGCAGCTTCTTCAGATGGATGCGGCTCGACTTGTACGAGCAATGCTCCGACCACATGACCGAGAAGATGCCCAATTCGGTAAGATTGGGCTCGCGTCCCAGGGCGTTCAATACGCGGTCATATTCTTCCGGCGAAAGGCCATGTTCGGCGACGATTTCCGGGGTGATCTGAGTGGCTGCGGTCGACATGAGCGCGCCTTTAGCCGGGGAGGGGCGGATAGACAATCCTTGGCCAGCCCAACTGAGGAAAACATGCTATTTATATGCATCCAATCACGGCCGGGAGGATGGAAATGGAATGGATGTTGTTGCCGCTGCGCCGCTATGCCCGCTTTTCCGGGCGTTCACGGCCCAAGGAATATTGGATGTTCATCCTCTTCCTCCTGATCTGCTTCATCGCGATCAGCATCATAGAGGGGCTGCTGGGCCTTGGCACGACGGAGCATTGGGTGCGACGAGGGCCGTGGTTGTTCGATACCGGTTATCAGACGCGCGGCGGGCCGCTCACCGGCCTGTTCGGCCTGGCCATGCTGATTCCTTGGCTGGCGGTGGCCGTGCGCCGCCTGCATGACACTGACCGGAGCGGCTTTTGGCTGTTGCTCATCTTCTTCCCGCTGATCGGCAGCCTGGTCCTGCTCGTGTTCTTCATCATGAGTGGCACGCGGGGGCCGAACCGCTTCGGCCCCGATCCTGTAGAAGTCGGCGAGCCTGAACTGGCGTCTCCATCGCGCAAATGAAAAAGGCCGGGCGGTGAGGCCCGGCCTGTGAAAGACATGGAAAGGGTGATCAGGCCCGGCAGCTAAGGCCGCTCTTGCCCGGCAAGGTTACCGTGATCTGCTGGCCGCTGCCTTCAACCGAATAGCCTTCTGCCGTGAAAGGCTTGCCGGGCTCTTCCGCGACGAGCTTCGTCGGTGCGCCATGCTTTTCGGTGCGCAGGTTCGCGGTCTTATCATCGCTCAGGAAGTCGATAAAGATCAGGCTGTTGTCCTTGCAACGATACTGGCGGCTTACCTTCACCGAGGGGGGAAGTTCGACAGGTGCTGCATTGGCGAGTTGCGCAGCCATCGGATCGGCGGGGCCGCCAACGACTTCGGGTTCATCATTCTGGTTGCAAGCGGACAGGAGGCTGAGAGCAACGACGGAAACTAGGGGGAGATAATATTTCATAGCGGTCCTTCTATGTGCATTTGCTGATAGGAGCGTCAACGCAAATCTGCCAAGATTCCGCCAGCCTTGGGGCTTTTTTAATGAAGCTTTTATGACGAAAGGAGGCGGAATCACGGTTCCGACACCGCGCGGACTTGACCGAGCCTGCAGGGCTCGCCAATGCAGAGGTCATGGCCGAAGACAGCAAGACAGAGCCGGGCGATTTGTCCCAATTGTCGTTTGAAGATGCGCTGCGTGCGCTCGAATCCATTGTCCGGCGGCTGGAGAGTGGCGATGTGCCGCTCGACGAGTCCATCTCGCTCTATGCCCAAGGTGAGGAACTGCGCAAACGCTGCCTCGAGCGTTTGCAGGCTGCCGAAGCACGGATCCAGAAACTGACCATCGATTCCAGCGGCGCCGTCACGGGCGCCCAGCCGTTCGGCGCGGATTGAGCGCCGCGGTGATGGAGGGGGGGACCTCCGGGTCGGCACTGTTGGCGGAGCGGGCGTCCGCAGTCGCTGCCGCTATAGACCGCGCATTCGATCTTTTGCTCACTGTCCCGCACGATCCGCGCGCCCGATTGTATGAAGCGATGCGTCACGCCGCTATTGGCGGGGGCAAGCGATTGCGGCCGCTGCTGGTCCAGGCTGCGGGCGAATTGTTCAACATCTCATCCGTATCACTGCTGCGTGTGGGCCTCGCGATCGAGTGCATCCATGTCTATTCGCTGGTGCATGACGACCTGCCCGCGATGGATGACGATGACATCCGTCGGGGCAAGCCGACGATCCACAAGGCTTTCGATGAAGCCACGGCGATCCTGGCGGGCGATTGTCTCCACGACCTTGCCTTTGAAGTACTGGCGGATGAGGAAACTCATCCTGATCCGTTCGTGCGGGTGGAACTGGTAAAGGCGCTCGCGCTGTCCAGTGGCCCGGCTGGCATGGCGGGAGGGCAAATGATGGATCTGGAGGCCGACGGCACCAGCTTCGACCTCGCTACCGTCACACGGCTGCAACAGCTCAAGACTGGGGCGCTCATCGGCTTTTGCGTCGATGCGGCGGCCATCATGGCGCGGATCCCGGCCGAAGCGCGGACCAGCCTGCACGGCTATGCGCGCGACATCGGCCTCGCTTTCCAGATCGCCGACGATTTGCTGGACGTTGAAGGGGACGCCGACCTTGCCGGCAAGGCGGTGGGCAAGGATGCGGCTGCTGGCAAGGAAACCTTCGTCTCGCTGCTGGGGATAGACCGCGCCCGGGAACAGGCGCGTCTGCTCGTCGAACAGGCCAAGGCGCATTTGCACGGGTTCGGTGCCGAGGCTGACCTGCTGCGCGCAATCGCGGATTATATCGTGGAAAGGGACCGGTAAGGCATGAGCAGGCAACGGGTAGGGGTCTATCCCGGCACGTTCGATCCGATCACTTTGGGTCACATGGACATCATCCGCCGGGGCGCCAAGCTGGTCGACAAGCTGGTGATTGGCGTCACGACCAATATCTCCAAATCGCCCATGTTTTCCGATGAGGAACGGCTTGAGATGGTTCGCCGCGAATGCGCGGGGATCGACACGGAAATCGTCGTCATCGGTTTCAATTCGCTGCTGATGGACTTCGCCGAATCGCAAGGCGCCAGCGTCATCATCCGGGGCCTGCGCGCCGTTGCCGACTTCGAATATGAATATCAGATGGCGGGCATGAACCAGCAGATCAATCCGCGCGTCGAGACCGTATTCCTCATGGCCGACGTCTCGCTTCAACCGATCGCGTCGCGGCTGGTGAAGGAAATCGCGCTGTACGGGGGGCCGATCCATAAATTCGTCAGCCCCGCCATATGTCAGCAGGTGGTGGAACGGGTCGGTGAGATCGGGCAGAAGGGCGGCCAATAAAAGCCTGCTCAGGCTTCGTTCAGTTGCCAATCGCGAAGAGCGCGCTATCAGGGCAGCTTCGCCTCCAAAGTCCAAATCAGGGAAAGCTTATCCATGCGGTTCAGTTCGGCGTTCAAGACCGTGGCGATCACTGTCGCTCTTTATGCGTCGAGCGGCGTGGCGATGGCCCAAGGTGGCGGGGGCGCCGCCGGCGAAGAGGTGAAGCGGGCTGAAGCTGCCGCGCGCGCTGAACAGAATGCCAAGTCGATGGGTCAGGATACGGCCGTCAAGCTTCCGCCCGCGACCGTGCCTGTGGACCCGGAAAATGTTTGGGCTCTCGACCTGTCGAGCGGCGGGCGCGTGCGCATTCAGCTGCGGCCGGACATCGCCCCGCAGCATGTGGAACGCATCAAGCTTTTGACGCGCCAGGGCTTCTACAACGGGCTTAAATTTCACCGCGTGATCCCCGGTTTCATGGCGCAGGGCGGCGATCCCAAGGGTGATGGGACCGGCGGCTCCTCGCTTCCTGACCTTCAGGCCGAATTCAATCCGATGCCCCACCTGCGCGGCACCGTGTCGATGGCGCGCGCAGCGGATGAAAACAGTGGCAACAGCCAGTTCTTCATCCTCTTCCTGCCCCGCATGCAGCTCGACAAGAAATATACGGTCTTCGGCCGTGTGATCGAAGGCATGCAATATGTGGATGCCATCACTCCGGGCGAGCCGCCTGCCAATCCGTCGACCATTCTTCAGGCGTCGATTGAAAGCGACGGAAAGCCGCCGGTAGCAGCGCTTCCTCCACCTCCGGCTCCCTCCATCGTCGCGCCCAAGCCCGCCCCGGCAAAGAAGGCTGCGCCGAAGAAGCGCTAAGGCTGAAGGAAAGCGGATCATGCCAGGTCCCCCCGGCATGATGATCCCGTTCTGAGGATAGCGCCCGCATGCGCGTAGATCTTTTCGACTTTGAATTGCCTCCTGAGAGCATTGCTCTGCGGCCGGCATCACCGCGCGATTCTGCCCGGTTGCTGCTGGTCGATGGCGACAAGCCGCTTCAGGATCGTATCGTGCATGATCTGCCTGCTCTTTTGCGGGCGGGCGACATTCTGGTCTTCAACGATACCAAGGTTATTCCGGCCCAGTTGGAAGGGATGCGGGGGCAAGCCAAGATCGGCGCGACGCTTCACAAGCGGCTTGGCCTTCGTCAGTGGCAGGCCTTCCTGCGCAATGCCAAACGGGTCCGCGACGGCGATCAGATCGATTTCGGCGCGGGGGTCACGGCTCTTGCCGGGCCGCGCGATGAAGATGGCGGGGTTACCCTGACGTTCGAGGGCGATGAGCCCGTGGAGGTTCTACTGGAGCGGGCAGGGCGCATGCCGCTGCCGCCCTATATCGCCAGCAAGCGGCCGACCGACGCGCGTGACCGCAGCGACTATCAGACGATGTTCGCGCGCGAAGATGGCGCGGTCGCGGCTCCAACGGCGGCGCTGCACTTCACGCCTGATTTGATGGCGGCGCTGGCAGACGCGGGCATCGCATCAGAGACGCTGACGCTGCACGTCGGGGCTGGCACATTCCTGCCCGTGAAGGCTGAGGATACGACCGGCCATCGCATGCATGCGGAGTGGGGCCGGATCGAGCAAGCAACGGCCGATCGGTTGAACGCTGCCCGTCAGGCAGGTGGCCGCCTTATCGCTGTTGGCACGACGAGCCTGCGACTGCTCGAAAGCGCATGCGGCGAGGATGGCATCATCCGCCCCTTTGCCGATGAAACCCGTATCTTCATCACGCCCGGTTATCGTTTCCGCGCGGTCGATGGCCTCATGACCAACTTCCATCTGCCACGCTCGACACTGTTCATGCTTGTGAGCGCGCTCATGGGGCGGGAGCGCATGCAGGCGGTTTATGCCCATGCGATAGAGACGGGATACCGCTTCTATTCCTACGGGGACTCGTCGCTGCTTCTGCCTTAGGCTGCAACGTAGCCGGGCTACGATCGGCCGAGGAAGAGAAAAGCCACCGCGGCCATGATGCACAGGAACGCGGCCGCGTGTCGCCAGTGCAGCGGTTCGCCCAGCACTGTCACCATGAAGCCGCTGAATATGATCAACGCGATGGCTTCCTGCGCGATCTTCAGTTGCGCGGCGCTCCACCCGCTGGCGAAGCCGATGCGGTTTGCCGGCACGGCAAAGCAATATTCGATAAGCGCGATGCCCCAGCTGATCATGATGACGATCAGGATCGGCTTTTCCATCCCGCCTTTCAGATGCCAGTACCAGGCGACGGTCATGAAAAGGTTGGAAACGACCAGCAGCAGGATGGTTGGCATGGAAAGCCTCAGGAACGGACGGGTGCTCCTGTGCCATCATGAACTGGCTCAGCGCAAGCGAATGCAGCGCGCCGCGATCGGTCCGCTCCCCCGCCGCTAACAGCGCACACACAGAAAAAGGGCCCGGCGCTGGCCGGACCCTTTCCGTCGCTCAATAGCGATCAGCGATAGCGATAGGTGTCGCGCGAAGTGCTAGAACTGCTGCTGCTCCAGCTATTCTGGTCGCGCCCCTCGCCGAACATTGCATTCTGTTCGCGCTCGGTGCGCCAAGCCTTTTGCGCTTCATCGGCGGTCTTCTCCAGCGTCACCCGCTGGTCGTCGACCGACCTGATCCAGGACGAGGGAACGGAATGATGCACGCCGCCTGCGTCCTGATCCGTCTTGGTCAGTATGATGCGGTCACCGTTCAGCTTGTCAACGGTGCCGACATGTTCGCCGTCGCTTCCGACCACTTCCATATGCTCGCGGACCTGCTGCACCGCCTGCCGCTGTTCGGTCCGGCGGGTACGCCAAGTGCCGAATTCATTGTTGAAGCGGTCGCGGTGCTCGCGCTGATATTCCGCATAGTCGCGGTCCAGTTCCTCGATCCGTTGCTGGCGCCAGGCATAATAATTGGCATCATGATGCTCGCCATAGTCATGGGAGGGACCGAAGGAGCGGACCCGATTGCCGTGGTCTTCGCTACCAAATCCGCTCCGGTCGCCGGTAAAGGGTGCATAGCCCCGGTTGGGCAGATACCGGCTGCTGTTCGATGCCGATGCAAAGCCGATGCGGCTGCTCTCGTCGCGCGGGTCGCCATAGGGGCGATTATAATATTCGTCATATTCGCGGCGGCGTTCGGCTTCTTCATCACCAAACCAGCTGCGAATCTCGTCGCCCGCCCGGTCGAAGAAACCGCGGTCCTCGGGATCATATTGTTCCGTTGTGCGCCGTGTATCGGGGCCACTGAATTGACCCCGTGTGCCATATCGATAGCTATGGTCATCCCGCCAGCCCCGCTGTCCGCGGTAGCGGTCCGAGCCGCGATCCCAGTCACCGCGTGTCCTGTCGTCGCTTCCGTAGCGGCGTCCGCCTTGATAGCCCATGGTCCTTCTCCTTGGCTGCTGTTGCTACGGCCTCAAGCCGTTGCCTCACCAATGAGCAGAAAGGCGCATCGTTCCGCCCGTTACGTGGAGGTAACGTCCGCGTTTCAAACCGCACCGTCGCCCGGTTTCAGGAGAGCAAATATGCGAAAAGCCCGTTGCAAGGGAAAAGCGGCTCGCTTATAGGCAGCGATCCTTGGGGCCGTAGCTCAGCTGGGAGAGCGCGTCGTTCGCAATGACGAGGTCAGGGGTTCGATCCCCCTCGGCTCCACCATCCTTTCTGAAAATGGAGGGGTGCTCCTGAAGGTCTTTACCGCCTATGGCGGATTTCATGACATCACCCAGAATTCAAAACCGGTCGGCTGCGACGGCGGTTATCGTCCGCGACAGGCCTGATGGCGCCCCGCACATCCTGATGATGGAGAGGGCGGGGACGATGGCTTTCGCGGCCGGAGCATTGGTATTCCCGGGCGGTGCGGTGGATGAAGCAGACCGTGAGCTCGCGCGCGCCATGGGGAGCTCAGCAGATGTCGAAGAGACCGCCGCGCGCATCGCCGCTATCCGGGAAACGCTGGAGGAAAGCGGCCTTGGCATCGGCTTTGCGAACGCGACGGAGCATGCGCAATTGGTCGAGATGCGCCGCGCTCTGGCAGGCGGTGCGACCCTTTCTGCCATCCTCGAGGCGCATGCGGTCGAGCTCGCGCTGGACCATTTGACGCCCTTCAGCCGCTGGCACCCGGCCGGCGCGGAAATGGCTGCGCGGATTTATGACACGCGCTTCTATCTGGCACGCGCGCCAGAGGGGCATGTCGCGACGGCGGACACAACGGAAAATGTCCGGCTGTTCTGGATGAGCGCCAGCGACACGATCGCCCTGTGCGATGCAGGTGGGGGCCGCATCATCTTCCCGACGCGCCGCAACCTTGAGCGGCTGGCGCTGTTCGGCAGCTTTGCTGAGATGGCCGCCCATGCCGCGTCCTTTCCGGTGGAACAGGTCAGCCCATGGCTGGAGGAAAGGGACGGCGTGCGCCATCTCTGCATTCCCGATCATCTCGGTTATCCCGTGACTTCGGAACCAATGGAGCGGGTGCAGCGTGGTTAGGCCATGCGACATCTTCACATCATCCTGCGCAGGCTCTTGGTGCTTGCCGTGCTCTGCGGCCTGGCGCTGATCAGCTATGCCTATCTGCGGAATAGACCGCAGGACCTGCCCTGGACGGACCTGGACCTCGCCCAACCCATCGGGATGTTCACCGGCCGCAAGCTCGCCGCGCTGACCAGCGACACTGACGGTTGCCACGCCCTGCTCGACCGCGCGGGCGTCAGCTATAGCGCGATCGAGCCCAGGGGGAGTGGACAGTGCCGCCACAGCGATGCTGTCCGCTTGCGGCAGATGGAAGGCGCGGTGCGCCTATCCCCCGCTTCCGTCGCGCCATCCTGCCCGGTCGCAGCCGCGCTCAAGCTATGGGAATGGCAGGTTGTACAGCCCGCCGCGCAGCAGATTTTGGGGCAGCCGGTGGAGACGATCCAGCATCTCGGCTCATATAGTTGCCGCCGCATCTATGGCCGGGCGGAAGGGAGCTTGAGCGAGCACGCCACCGCCAACGCTATCGACATCAGCGGCTTCGTTCTGGAGGACGGCAAGGGCATCAGCGTTGCGCGAGACTGGCAGGGTGAAGACAAGGAAGCCGTTTTCCTGCGCGCTGTCCGGGACGGGGCTTGCCGGCTCTTCTCAACCACGCTCTCGCCCGATTATAACGCCGCGCATCATGACCATCTGCATCTGGACCAGGCGGAGCGGGGCAAGCTCGGCGGACGCCTATGCCGCTAGAACACGCTGTGTTTAATCGGACGCAGGTCGCGTGCCCCAGTTTTTTGTTTTCTCATCGTTTTCAGCGGAAAACCGTTTCCCACTTTTCCGCGCGATGCTCTAGCCGACCTGCTGAATCGCGACCCGCACAGACATCACCAGAGTGCGATCGGCGACCGATCCCACAATGGGGGAACAGCTACTGGCCGAAGCCCGCCTGCCGGGCGAGATCGACAGCCTCCCGCGCGGCCGCCAGAAGCGCGCCGCTCTTTGCCTCGCACTCACGCTGTTCATATTCCGGCGTGGAGTCGGCAACGATGCCCGCGCCCGCCTGAACATGCATGACGCCATCCTTGAGCACGGCGGTGCGCAAGACGATGCAGCTGTCCATATTGCCGTCGGGTCCGAAATAGCCGACGCCACCGGCGTAGGCGCCGCGTGTCTCGGGCTCCAGCTCCGCGATGATCTCGCACGCGCGCACCTTTGGAGCGCCCGAGACGGTGCCCGCCGGGAAACCTGCGAAAAGGGCGTCCAACGCATCCTTGTCGGGCGAAAGGCGGCCCACGACATTGGAGACGATGTGCATGACGTGGCTGTAAAATTCGACCGTGTAGCTGTCCGTCACCGTAACCGACCCGGCAGTGGCGACCCGGCCGACATCATTACGTCCCAAGTCTAGCAGCATCAGATGTTCGGCCCGCTCCTTGGGATCGGCGAGCAGGCTTTCCCGGTTGGCCGCATCCTCGACGGCATTCTTGCCCCGTGGCCGGGTTCCGGCGATCGGCCGGATCGTGACTTCGCCATCGCGCGCGCGCACGAGAATTTCGGGGCTCGACCCGATCAGGGCAAATCCGGGGAGATCGAGATAATAGAGGAATGGGGACGGGTTGATCCGCCGCAACGCCCGATAGAGCGAGATTGGCGGCAAGGTGAAGGGACTGGTGAAGCGCTGGGCAAGCACCACCTGGAAGATGTCGCCCGCAACGATATAGTCCTTCGCTCGCTCGACCATCGCCGTGTAGCGGCCCGGCTCCAGAACAGGCGTTACCTCGACATCGGTAATGTCCTGCGGCGCATGCATCTGGGGTAAGGGCGCCGCCAGACGCGCGGCCGTCGCATCTATCCGCTCCAAAGCCTGCGCGATCGCTGCGTCGGCATCGCTGAAGCTGCCTTTCCACACTGGCGCGACGAAATAGAGCGCATCGGCCAATCGGTCGAAGACCAGGATGATGGTCGGGCGCACGAACAGCATGTCGGGCAGTTCAAGCGGATTGGGCGCTGGCCGAGGCAGCTTTTCGACCAGGCCGACCGTCTCATAACCAAAATAGCCTACCAGGCAGGCGAGGGCAGGGGGAAGCGCCGGATCAAGTTCAGCCCGGCATTCCGCCACCAGCGTCCGCAAGGCATCGAGCGCGCCCATCGCCTCTGGCACAAAGGCCTGCCTGTCTGTCGTCCATTGGCGATTGATCTCCGCCTTCTGGCCCTGCGCGCGGAAGACAAGATCAGGCGCAAGGC
>JAEZCS010000174.1 GCA_023433445.1 Pseudomonadota bacterium
GGCCCAGGCTGCGCAGGCCCGGCTGATTGGCGATGCGGGCGAGCAGATGGCGGCACAGCGCGGGAACATCGCCGATCCGATCCCGCAGCGGCGGGATCGTCAATTGAACGACGTTCAGCCGGTAATAAAGGTCTTCTCGAAAGCGCCCCGCTTCGATCTCGTCCACCAGCCGTTTGTTGGTGGCGGCGATGATCCGCACATCGACATGGACCGGTCGCCGGGCACCGATGGGCTGTACTTCGCCATCCTGAAGGACGCGCAGCAGCTTTACCTGGGCGTCCAGCGGCATTTCGCTGACTTCATCGAGGAAGATGGTGCCCATGTCGGCGGCGACGAACTTGCCGACCTGGCGCTCGAACGCCCCGGTGAAGGCGCCACGCTCATGGCCGAAGAGGTCCGATTCGACGAGGTTGGCCGGGATGGCCCCGCAATTGACCGTCACCATCGCCTGCTTGTGGCGGGGCGATGCCGCGTGGATGGCGCGGGCGATCACATCCTTGCCGACGCCGCTTTCGCCTTCGATCAGGACGGGGACGCGGGCGCGGGCCGCCTTGGCTGCGATGGCAAGGGCAGCGCGGAACTGCGGCGCGGCGCCCACCACATCTTCGAAAGAGAGGGCGGCGGAGATTTTCTCCGTGAGCGGGCGGAGTTCGCCCTTGCCATGTTCCTGTGAAAGGGTGGCGTTGAGCGCGGAGAGCAGCCTTTCGGGGGCGACCGGCTTGGCGAGATAGTCGGTCGCGCCAGCACGCATGGCGTCCACGGCGACGGCAACGCTGTTGTGCGCAGTCAGGATCAATATCGGAAGCGCAGGCCGGCGGCTGCGCAATTCGCGCACCAGGCCGGTTGCCTCATGTCCCGGAATCCACTGATCAAGCAGCACCGCGTCGAGCCGCATGCCGTCCTGCGTGCCGAGCATCGCGACCGCCATGTCGCCATCATTGGCGAAGATCGTGCGCCAGCCAGCGCGCGCGGCGAGGGCGGACACGAGCCTGCGCTGGGCGGGCTCTTCATCGATCAGCATCAGCATGGGAACGCCGTCGCGCGCCATCTTACCCCTCTTCTTGTTTCGTGGCGTCAGCCTAGACCAAGGGGGTAAAGGCGCCCTTAACCGGAAAGTTTTTCTCAGGTAGTTTCGAGGTTGAGGGGGGAGAACCTTGTCGATAAGAGGGGCCCGCTCAAAAACACAGGCGACAAGGGAATGGACATGGCGTCAGAAGGAAATATGGAGAGCGCGAACCAGACCTACGCAGGGTTCGTGGCCCTGGTGAAGTGGGGCACTATTGCAAGCGTTATCGTAACGGCGATCGTCGTCCTGCTGATCTCCAGCTAAGGATTCGGTGGCGCCAGGGGGATGTCGATGAAGATCGCTATTATCAAGGAACTCACCGAGGGTGAGCGCCGCGTTGCCGGTACGCCGGAAACGGTCAAGAAGTTCAAGGCGCTGGGCGCCGATGTCGCCGTCGAAGCGGGCGCGGGCCTGACCGCAGCCATCGCCGACGCCGATTATGCCGCGATGGGCGCGACGATTGCCGACCGCGCTGCGACGGTAGCAGGCGCGGACATCATCCTGGCTATTCAGGGGCCGGACGTCGCCAGCATCACTGGCGCGAAGCCGGGCGCATGGATCGTCGCGGGTCTCAACCCCTTTGTCGAGCGCGCACGCATCGATAGCTATGCGCAGGCGGGTTATGAAGCGCTGGCGATGGAGTTCATGCCGCGTATCACCCGCGCGCAGTCGATGGACATCCTGTCGTCGCAATCGAACCTGTCCGGCTACAAGGCCGTGCTGGACGCCGCGGCCGAATATGGCCGCGCCTTCCCGATGATGATGACGGCCGCAGGGACGATCTCCCCGGCCAGGGCATTCGTCATGGGCGTCGGCGTCGCGGGGCTTCAGGCGATCGCGACGGCCAAGCGCCTGGGTGCGCAGGTGTCGGCGACGGACGTGCGCTCCGCAACGAAGGAACAGATCGAAAGCTTGGGCGCAAAGGCGATCTTCGTCGAAAGCGTCGCTGGCATCGAGGGCGAGGGCAAGGGTGGCTATGCCACCGAAATGTCCGAGGATTATCAGAAGGCCCAGGCCGAACTGGTGTCCAGCCACATCGCCAAGCAGGATATCGTCATCACGACGGCCCTGATTCCGGGCAAGCCTGCTCCGCGCCTCATCACCGATGCGCAGATCGCGACGATGAAGCCAGGCAGCGTGATCGTCGACCTCGCCGTCGAGCAGGGCGGCAATGTCGAAGGCGCAGTGCTGGGCCAGGTGGTCGAGCGTCATGGCGTGAAGATCGTGGGTCACAAGAATGTGCCCTCGCGCCTTGCCGCCGACGCGTCGGCTCTGTTCGCGCGCAACCTCTATAATTTCCTCTCGGCCTTCTGGAACAAGGAACAGAATGCGCCGGTGCTGGATGAGGAAATCGGCAACGCCATCCGCGTGACGCAGGGCGGCAAGGTCGTCAGCGACCGCCTGCTGTAAATCGACGCTCTCCTCCCCCTCGGGCACAGCCGGAGGGGGAGGGCGTTCGATGCGCTGTAGTGCTGTTCCGTAATCTGAACAGGACCGCACGGCTGTGTCTGAAGGACAGGAATGAGCGCGCTTCTCCTCCTTTGTTTCCTTCTGGCCTGTGTGATTGGTGCGATTGGCGCCTGGCGTTTGCGTCTGGACCAGATCGCCAACGTGCTCCCGCTGTTTCTGCTGCCGCTTGCGAGCGTCGCTGCAACGCTGACGATCGCGGCGGAGGTAAGCAGCCCCGTCGCCCGCTACGCGAGTTTGGTCGCGGTCATATTGGCGAGCGCGTCCTTTTGCGGAGGGGTAGTCGCCGCCCGTCGTAGCGCCATGGCCGAACAGCCGACGAAACGCCCGTGACCCCCGACTTTGACCTGATCCTTCTTGCGCAGGCCCTCGCGGCGCTGCTCTTCATGGGCGCACTATGGCCTTTTGCTTCCGTGGCGTGCGACAGGCGATGGCATGCCGTCCTTGCTGGCGCGATGATCCTGTCTGCCGCAGCCGTCTATGACATGGATGTCATCAACGGCCCCGAGATCATCGGCGCGCTGCTGGTTGGCGGCGGCCTTGGCTTGCTACTGGGACGGGAATGGCCGGGCGGCCGATTGATGCCGCTGTTGACGCTATTCACCGGGTGCGCGGCAACGGCGATGCTGTTCGCAGCGACAGCGGCCTGGCTCAATCCCTATGCTTTCGGGCTGGTGGATGAGGCAGGCTCCGGTATTGCCGCGCGGCACAGGCTGGCACTGGCAGGCGTGGCGGTGGCTGGCGTCGGCGCGTCGCTCTGTGCGCTGATCGCGCTTTTTCGGCTGGGCCGACAGGCCGTGTTGCTGCTGGTCCTTGCCATCGCCATGGCGGGCTGGTCCGCCGCGGCGCTGGCATTCCTGTTGGAAAACATCGGTCTTCTGGTCGCGGGAGGGCTGTCAGCTGCAGCCGGGACGGGCGTTGCGCTACGCTTATGCGTCGGAGCGGGCGGGAAGGGGCTTGCCGATGCCGGAGCCCATCCGTAACGCTGGAGCGGACTGACGCCGGGGCGTTTCCGGGTGGTAATTGGGGTAAAGGCGCATCATGCAGAAGCTTGGCCTGATCGGCGGTCTCAGCTGGACATCCACAGCACGCTATTATCAGATCATCAATCAGGCGGTTTACCGGGCAAAGGGCGGGCAGCACAGCGCCCCGCTGCTGATCGAGAGCCTGGACTTCGCCGACATCGGCCGCTCCACCACCGAAGAGGAATGGGCCTATGCCGCGCAGGTGCTGACGGCGTCTGCCCGTCGGCTGGAGCAGGCAGGGGCCAAGGCGCTGCTGATCTGCGCCAACAGCATGCATCGTATCTATGATCAGGTGCAGGACGGCGTGGACACCCCGATCATCCATATCGCCGATGCGGTCGGCCGAAAGATGAAGACGGATGGTGTTGAGAGGGCTGCCCTGATCGGCACCCGCAACGTCATGACGGAGAAATTCTACCGCCAGCGGCTGGTCGGCCATGGCATTTCCCTGCTGCCGCCAGACCTGGAACTGGCCGAGCGGATCGATCGCATCGTCTATGAGGAGTTGACGATCGGCAAAGTCAGCCGCGAATCCGAACGGTATATGCGTTCGGAACTGACGGACATCGCGAAGGAAAATGTACAGGCGGCGATCCTGGCATGCACCGAGCTGGAAATGATCGTCGATGTGAAGGCAAATGTCCTGCCCATCTATGACGGCACCGCCATCCATGCGCTGGCTGGGGTCGACATGATCCTGGGTGACTGACCCGGGACAGCGCCGGTAAAAGGTTAGCGACGTAAAAAGGGGACGCCCACCGGACGTCCCCTTCCTCTCCGTTTTTCGCGTGGTTCAGAAGGCCGAGCTGATCGAGCAGGCCGCAGGGCCAAGGATCACGACGAACAGCGTCGGCAGAATGAAGAGGATGAGCGGGACCGTCATGATGGCGGGCAGGCGCGCGGCCTTTTCTTCGGCGCGCATCATGCGTTCATGGCGGAATTCAGCGGACAGCACGCGCAGCGCGGACGCGAGCGGCGTGCCGTATTTTTCCGTCTGGATCATCGTCGTCACGACGCCCTTGATCGCATCGAGCTTCACGCGATTGGCGAGGTTTTCGAAAGCCATCCGCCGTTCGGTAAGGAAGCTGAGTTCGATCGCGGTCAGCTGAAACTCATCGCCCAGCTCCGGATAGGCTTTGCCCAGTTCCTTGGAGACGCGGGCGAAAGCGGCGTCCACCGTCAAGCCAGCCTCGGCACAGATGACGAGAAGGTCGAGCGCGTCGGGCAGGCCCTTGCGAATGGCGGCAGACCGCTTCTGGATCTTGTTGTCGATGAAGATGTCCGGCGCTTTATAGGCCAGCAGCAGCGCCACCGCGAAGGCCATGAAGCGCTTTGCGCCACCCCAGTCAGGATAGATGCCCACGCCATAGAGCAGCAGAGCAGCCAGGCCGCCTATGACGATCGGCAGCACCATGCGGCCGAAGATCACGGCGACCGCCAGATCCTTTGACCGGATACCGGCCTGCGCCAACTTGATTTGCGAATCCTTGAGCTGATCGTCCTGCAGCACCTTGAAGCTGGACAGGAACGCCCGCATCTGATCGGTCGCCTTGTTCTTCTGAACCAGCTTGGCGCGGCGGCGCGCGGTGGACGCGGTGATCCCGGCCTTCAGCTGCTCACGCCGTTCGTTGAGCGCCTTGACGCGCTTGGCCATCGGGTCGCGCACGGTCATGACGGCATAGAGCACGAACAGCATGGCGAGCGTCGCCATCGCAGCGAGCAAGGTGCCAAAGTCCGTGGCGGACATGCCGAAGAGGGTGCCGGCGGGGGAAGCGGTTTCCATGTGTTTTATCCCCCGTCAGATTTCGAAGTTGATCATCTGCGACATGATGAACACGCCGATGCCCATCCAGCACATGCCGCCCAAACCAATCACCTGCATCAGGGACATTCCGAAGAGGCCCGCCGGATCTGGGGTGAAGAAGGGGGACATATATTCGAAGTTGATGTAGCAGATCATGCCGAAGACCAGGAACGGCAGCGCGCCGATGATGTAGGCCGATGCCTTGGATTCCGAGGACATGGCGCGAATCTTCAGCTTCATCTGCGCGCGCTGGCGCAGCACGGTGGCGAGGTTCGACAGCGTTTCGGCAAGGTTGCCGCCCGTTTCGCGCTGGATCGCCAGGCTGATGACGAAAAACTGGAATTCTGGCGTGCCAAGGCGATCGGCCGTTTCCTGCAGGGCCTGGTCCATCGTCTTGCCGATCTTGATGCGTTCGGTGATCAGCTTGAACTCTTCACCCACCGGTCCCGGCACTTCGCCTGCGACGACGCCCAGCGTCTCGGTGATGGGCAGGCCCGAGCGCAAACCGCGTGTCAGCAGCTCGAGCGCGTCGGGGAATTTCATGGTGAATTGCATCACCCGCTTCTTGATCAGGCGGCTGACCCACATGTGCGGCAGGGCAAGCCCGCTGGCCAGGCCCACCATGACGGCGAACAGAGGCGCGAAGCCGCGCAGCATCAGGAAAGCGGCCATGCCAAGCGCGGTGAAGGCGCAGCTGGTCATATATTGGCTGACCGTCCATTTCTTGCCGGTCATGCGGAGGCGCTTGGCCAGATTTTCCGGATTGGGCACCAGCGACACGAGCATCTTCATGTCGTTGCCGGGCTGCCGGTTGGAAATGGCCTTGCGCATGCGCGCTTCCAATATCGCGTCGGCAGATCCGCTGTGACGTTCGCGGATCAGGGCGACACGGCGCTTGCTGGCCTTTTCAGCCGACGGCCCTGCAAAGGCCACGACAGCCAGACCAGCCAAGGTCATCAGCAGCGTGATCAGCAATATCGAATTGCTCATGGTATCGCCCGTTCCCAATAGGAGCAGCCCGCCCGAAGACGGCATGCCCGCTGCAAAATCTACGCCTTGACCTTGTCCTTGCGCGCCGGGATCAGGCCCTTGAGGTCGCCGATCTTGCCAAGCAGGGAGTCGCCCTTCTTTTTCTTAGGCGCCTTGCCATCGGCGGCGTCGCCATCCTCCGCAGCGCCGACGACGGCATCGAGCAGCGAGGCGCAAGCCGCACCGATCTTGTTGCCCTTGGCGGTTTCGGCCAGCGTCTTGCCGAGCTTGGCGGACTGAGCCGCGACCCGCAGGTCGAAGGGGACGAGTATGTCCACCTTCCGCTCGATCGACGTTTCGAAATCCTTGCGGCTGATTTCCTGCGCGCCAGCATGGACGCGGTTGGCGACCACGATGACGCGCGACTGGGGCGCGTTACTTTTGAGCCAGGACAGGATGCGGATCGAATCGCGCGCCGCGGCCAGCGTCAGTTCGGTGACGACCACGGCGACATTGACGTCGCCCATCAGATGCGGATGCTGGATCAGCATGTGGCGCGGCAAATCGACGATGCTGCATTCGAACGCGGCGCGGAATTCCTCCAGCAGCTGGTAGAATGCGCCGCCATCCGTCAGCATCGGCTGGCTGATCGGCGCTTCGGCCGACAGAATCGCCAGCGTATCGCTTGCCCGCACCATCGCGCGCTCGATGAACAGGCCATCGATGCGGCTTGGGTTATCGATCGCGTCGGTCAGGCCACGGCCGGGTTCAAGGTCCATCGCCAGCGCATTGGTGCCGAAATGGACGTCGAGGTCGAGCAGCGCGGTCGGCCGCTTCTGCTTTTCGCTGAGCAGCCAGGCGAGCGAGGTCGCGATGCTGGAAGCGCCCACCCCGCCACGCGTACCGATGATGGCAGCGGTCAGGTGCGGCCGTTCTGGACCTGCGTCGCGCGGCGCGAAGAATACTGCCTGGGCCTGCGCCAGCGCATCGCGCAACTGGTCAGCACCGAAGGGCTTCAGCAGATAATCCTGAATGCCGCTGGCGATCAGGTCGCGATAGAGGCGGACGTCGTTCACCTGGCCGGCGGCGATCACCACCGTGCCGGGCTCGCACACTTCGGCAAGGCTGTTGATGTCGTTCAGCGGGTCCCCGCTTTCGGACATGTCGACGAACAGGATCTGGGGGCTGGCGCTGACCGACAGGCTCTGGACGGCATTGCGCATGCCGCCCTTGTTCACCTTTTCAGGGGCCCAGCCCATCTCGGCGGCGACCATCGCCAGCAGATCGTGGCTATGATCGTCGCAAACAAAGGCGTGGAATGGGTCGCGCTGTCCAGACATGGCAGGTTTCCAGGGTGCGTTCATGATCAGCGGCCTCCCGACAGGGACTTGAGGTCACCCGAACCGGTCGGGACCTTTTCGCGATAGGTAGAAATGGCGCGGTTGGAGGTGGCGGTGCGCAGATCGCTTGCGCTGTTCTGCCCGCGCACCAGATCTTCAGGATTTGCAACCATCGCGGCCAGATTGCCGTTTACGCCGCAGCCGAAATTCGACGTCGTGCCAAGGTCGAATTCGGTTTCCTGCTTGCTCGACCAATCCGGGCAGCCGGGCACGCGCGCCGTTGCGCGGCGTACGACCAGCCGGACGCTGCCGGAAGGCGCGACGCCTGCGGCGGCGGAGCTGTCCTCACCCACCAGCATCCCGTGGCGGGCGACGACATCGGCGATGCCTTCGCGCAGGTCAGGGCTGTAATAGGCGTTGGTGACGATCGCGACCTGATCGCCATAGCCAAGGCCGATGGAGGCGAACCAGTCTTCCAGGCGGCGCGCCTCGGCTGCGCTGAGGCCGCCACTGGGCCCAGCCTGTACGGCAAAGGTATAGGCGTCGTAGCCGACGACCGGCTGATGCACCGATTCGACCCCGCGATTGACGGCGGGATTGCAGGCGGCGAGCGGCAGCGCCATGAGCGCGAGCGCTCCGAAGCGGACGATGTTTGTTGCGGACAGGGAAGTCATGACTGTCGTCCTTCCGATCAGAAGCTGAAGCCAGGCGCGGCGGCGGTCTTTGCCGAACGCTTGCCCGTGTCGCGAGGGGCGGCCGCCTGCGGGCCGGGTGCCGGAGCCGGGGTGACGGGATCGCGGCGCGGCAAGGGCGCTCGCGCTCCGCTCACGCCGTCAGTGCCCTGTTGCAGAAACAGGCCCTGGCCGACATTGGCCGCGCGGTAACCGTCCGTGGGCAGGCGCACGTCCGACGCGTTCATCGGCTTCACCAGATAAGGGGTGACGACGATGACCAGTTCGGTTTCGTGGCGCTGGAACCGGCGCGACTTGAACAGGCTGCCAAGGATCGGGATTTCGCCGAAGCCCGGCGTCTTGCTGATCGAATTGGAGGTGTCGTTGTTGAGCAGCCCCGCGATCATGAAAGCCTGGCCCGAACCCAGTTCGACGGTGGTTTCCGCCGTCCGGCTCTTGAGCGCCGGGATGGTCGTGTTCACCGAGAAGTCGAGGGTCGACACGGTCGGGCGGACGCGTAGAGAAATGCGGCCGTCGGCCAGCACGGTCGGCGTGAAGGCCAGCTGCACGCCATATTGCTTGAACTCGATGCTGTTGCCCTGCGTGCCGTTGCTGACGGTGTAGGGATATTCGCCGCCTGCCAGGAAGCTCGCGGTTTCACCCGACAGCGCGGTCAGGTTCGGTTGGGCCAGCGCGGTGGCGTGACCGCTCGATTCAGCAAGGTCGAGCGCGGCCGCGACGTCCATGCCAAGCAGGTTGGCGACAAAGCCAAGCGAGGTGCTGCCATCGGTGGGATTGTTGAAGGTGTAGGTCCTTTGCCCCAGCGAATTTGTGCCGCGCGTCACGAAGCTGCGGTCGGCCCGGCCGATGCTGTCAACGATTCGGCCCGATCCAGTCGCCAATGCCGAGAGGTTGACGCCGATCTGATGCCCCAGGTCGCGGCTGACTTCGGCGATCTTGACCTGCAAGTTGACCTGAAGAGGGGTTGCAGTGCGCAGGCGGCTGACCACCGTCACGTCCTTGCCCACGAAGGCCTGCGTCAGCCGCTCCGCTTCGGCCGCGTCCTCGGGAGCGGCGACGGTGCCGGTCAGCAGGACCATGCCGTTCATCTTGTTCACCGCGATCTGCGCGTTCGGCATCGCCAGCCGCAGCATATCGTCGATGTTCGACAGGTTGTTGCCGACGCGCACGGTGCCGGAAAACAGAACCTTGCCGTTGGTGGCTGTAGCGAAGACGGTGGTTTCGCCCGCTGTCTTCGCGATCAGGTACAGCTGGTTCTGGGCACGGACATGGACGTCGACCACATTGGGATCGCCGATCACCACGTCCGACATCTTTGCGCCCAGGTTGATGACCTTGCTGCCACCCACCGACATCAGGATCGCATTGTCCTGCATTGAGGATGGGGCTGCATTGAGCGCGGTCGTCGGCGTGGCGGCCATGGCGGCGGCGAGGCCGAGGGCGATCGCAGGGGCGATGAGCGGTTTCACCGCCTTCTTGCCCGCCTGAAGGTTGATAGGCTTCATCTTACTTCCCCCCGACCGGAACGACGGTCACATTGGTGCCGCGCGCGATGCGGATCACAGGTCCGCTGACGCCCCCCGGCCCTGCCTGAGCGCCGCCTGCGGGCACTTCCACGCCGGCGGTCTGCAACGGTTTGGCGGGGACGGAGCTGCGCTGGTAGCGAGACACGTCGGCGCCGGTAGAAAAGGTGCCGCCCTTGTCGACCGGGCGAGCGGCGAGCTTTGCGATGATCTTCTTTTCCGCGTTCGGATTGGCGCTATCGGGCAGATCGACGTCAGATCCGGCGATGGCGGCGTCGAGGTCCGAGGCATTGTCCGCAATTGAACGCAGCGTCAGCGACAGCGAACCGATGGTCTGCGCGACGGCGATCTTTTCGGCGATCTTGGGCGTCACTTCGATGGTGACGTTGGAATAGGTCTGCACGATCGGCTTTCCATCGTCGCCCATCGCGTCCATACGCTGATCGGTGGCGAGCACGCGCAGGTTGCGCAGGATGGTTTCGGAAACCTTCAAAGGCTCCCCGTCGCCGCCGCCCGACACGCTCTGCGTCAGCATCAGGTCGACGCGATCGCCCGGGAAGACGAAGCCTGCGACCGAATTCTGCGCCGACACCGGAACGGTGACAGCACGCATGCCCGGCCCGAGCGCCGCGGCGAGGAAGCCGCGCTCACCCGGCTTGATGACCGAACCCACCGTCATGGGCTGGCCAGCGGAGATGGCGGTGCGCACGACGCTGCCTGCCAGCTTCGCGGGATCGGCCTGACCCTGGATGTAATAGGCCTGTTCGACCAGATCCTTGGGCCAGGGCTGGAAGCGGAAGCTTTCCGCGTCGAGGATGGTGCCGACCGGCAATGCCTTGGTCGCGACCAGTACATGAGGCTGGTCGGCCGCTACTGGCATGGAAGAGGCACTGGCCTGGGGCGCGCTAGACGAACTCAGCATGTTGCGCGCGAGAAGAGCTGTTGTGACCGCTATGACTAACGCCCCCACCAGCAGCACGATTTTCTTGCCGTCCATGATGAAATTCGTCTCCCTCAATCAGGCGAGTTGCGCCCGAGCCCCGAATTTTACGCAAAATGGTTAAGATATCGTTCGCCAATCAACCAAAGGGCGGCGAAGGATATTGCGATACCGTAAGGAATTTGGGGCTGGCCGAGCCGCCGGGTCATCCGGTGGTGCACGACGGTGATGATCGTCACCACGCCGCCGACCATCGCCATCATCATCAGCATCGACAGCACGGCCGCCCATGGGAACCACAGCGCCAGCGCGCCGAGCATCTTGACGTCGCCCCCGCCCATGCATCCCATGGCGAAGAGCGTCGCGAACAGCGCGAATACCGCCAGGCCAAGCGCCACCTGCAGCAGCATGCCCGGCCAGACCGGCAAGCCGTTGGCGATCCACCACAGCGGCGCGAGCGCGGCGATGGCAAGGTTCAACCGGTTGGATATGATCCGCGACCGCAAATCGGTCACGCACGCGATGACCAGCAGCACGCCCAGGGCGCACAGCAGCGCCAGACTGAAATATTCCCCCGTCATGAATCTAAACGCTAGACCATATGGCTTACTAAACCGTAACCATCCGCCCCATGGATTCGCCCGTGTCTGTTACCCCGGCCTTTGACCGTCGCGCCTGGCCGATGGATGGGCGGCTTGATTATTGGACGGCGCCCGATGGCTGGCCTCTGCGCCGTTACCGGTTGGGCGAGGGGCGGCGGGGGCAGTTGCTGATGCTCGGCGGGCGCGGCGACATGATCGAGAAATATCTGGAAGTCATCGATCACTGGGCGGGCAAGGGCTGGGCCGTCACAGCCTTCGACTGGCGCGGGCAGGGTGGATCGGGACGCCTGACCGACGATCCGCTCTGCGGCCATATCGACGATTTCGCGCAATGGGTCACCGACCTTGAAGCTTTCATCGCCGACTGGCGCGCACAAGCCGAAGGGCCGTGCGTGATCGTCGCTCACAGCATGGGTGGACATCTGCTGCTGCGTGCGCTTGCCGAAGGCATGCCCCCGCCCGATGCAGTGGTCGCCGTCGCGCCGATGATGGGCGTCCATACCGCGCCGCTGCCGCGCTGGCTGGCGGTGATGATTGCCCGGACCATGTGCGTGCTTGGGCGTTCCAACCGGCAGGCCTGGACGCAGAAGGAGAATTCAAATCGGCAACGGGCGATGCGGCAGAAGCGGCTGACGCATGACCCGGTACGCTATGCCGATGAACTCTGGTGGCGTGACCACAGCCGGGACGCGGCGCTGGGCGCGCCAAGCTGGCGGTGGGTGGTGGAGGCCCTGCGATCCACCTTCATGCTGGAGAGAAGCGGGAAGCTGGAAAGCATAGCGGTGCCGCTGCTCATCCTCGCGACCAAGGCCGACCGGCTGGTGTCGACGCCTGCGATCCGTCGTATCGCCGCGCGCATTCCCGGCGTTCGCCTGCACGTCTATGGGCCGGAAGCCGCGCATGAGATATTGCGGGAAATCGATCCGGTTCGCCTTGATGCGCTGGAGCGGATCGACGCCTTTCTGGATGAGGCCGCCAGGCCATGAGCCAATTCGACATCGTGATCGTCGGCGGCGGCATAGCGGGCGCCAGCCTGGGTGCGCAGCTTGGCGATCAGGCATCGGTGCTGATCCTGGATCAGGAGGAGAGCGCGGGTTATCATGCCACCGGCCGCTCCGTCGCCTTCTGGGAAGAAACCTATGGCGGCCCCCAGGTGCAGCCGCTCACCACCGCGTCGGGGCCTTTGTTGCATGCTCCCGATCCGGCCTTCGCCAGCCGATCCTTCCTGACCCCCCGGCAGACACTGTTCGTCGGGCGGGATGCTGATCGCGGGGAGCGGGACCGGCTGGTGCGGGATTTTGCAGGCCGGGTCGAGCTGCGCCCCGTCGATCCGGCCGCCCTGTTGCCGGGATTGCGCGCGGATTGGACGGTCGGCCTGTTGGAGCCAAGGGTGTGCGACATCGATGTCGCCGCGCTGCATCAGGCCTATCTGCGGCGCTTTCATGCGCAGGGCGGCCAGTTGCAGCTGGGAACTGCGTTCCACAAGGCCGTGGCAGCGCCGGGCGGCTGGCGCATCCAGACCAGCAACGGCGTCATTGATTGCGGCATCATCGTCAACGCGGCCGGGGCCTGGGCCGATGACGTCGCCCAGCGCAGCGGCGTCACGCCCATCGGCATCAGGCCTCTACGGCGCACCGTCGTGCAATTGCGCGTGCCCGCGCTGCCATCGGCCGATCTGCCGCTGGTCATGGACCTGGGCTCCCAATTCTATTTCAAGCCCGAAGGGGAGGGGCGCATCTGGCTGACCCCGCATGATGAGGAGCCCTCGCCGCCCTGCGACGCGGCTCCCGAAGAACTGGCAGTGGCGCAGGCGATTGCTCGTTTCGAAGATGTGGTGGATTGGCCGGTGGAGGCCGTGGAGCGCAAATGGGCAGGGCTCCGCAGCTTCGCGCCGGATCGCGCGCCTGTCTATGGCTTCGACGCGGAGGCGCCGGGCTTTTTCTGGTTCGCTGGACAGGGCGGCTTCGGCATCCAGACAGCGCCTGCCGCCGCCTTGATGGGAGCGGCCCTGCTCATGGGCGACGCTTTCCCATCTATAGTGGAAGCGATCGACCCCGGCACCTATTCGCCCCGCCGCTTCTCTCGGAAATAGCGCGCGTCCATTCCCGGGAACGAAGCGGGAGCAATGACGTTAGGTCATCGGCCGCACGCATGCCGATGCGATCAAATAATGGCGCGGCCAATCCTAGAATAGGAGGATGCCGTCATGAAGACGTCGATACTATCGGGCTCGGCCCTCATTCTGTCGGGGCTGTTTTTAGCCACGGGAAGCGTCAGCTTTGCTCAACCACCTGAAGAGATTATAGTAACTGGTCGATACGGCCCGGTGCCCGACAGTGTGCGGTCATTGTCCCAGCCGATCAGTTACGCCGATCTTGATCTCAGTACGAAGGCAGGCAAGGAAGAACTGCGTCACCGCGTCGCGCTGACTGCGCGCTACCTTTGCGAGAAGCTGGGCGAATCGGATAGCGGGTCTCCGGTCGTTCCGAGTTGCCGGGATGCGGCGGTGAGGGACGCGATGGCACGCGTCGGCACGATCGAAGAGGGCTTTGCGCCGCGCGGCACCACATGGGTCGCCGGGACGCGCTGGCAACCGCCTTATCCTGCGGACTGGAGCGAAAAATATCCCTGACTCTTGGTGGGGGGAGCGGCCTTACGCTCCCCCCTTTCAGGCGCGAAAGAGTTCCGCAGCAGCGCAGGCCAGTTGATCGGCGCGCTCGTTTTCCGGGTGCCCGGCATGGCCCTTTACCCATTGCCAGCTAATTTTGTGCGGAGCAGCGGCGGCGAGCAGTGCCTGCCATAGCTCGGCATTCTTGACTGGCTTGCGGTCGGCCGTTTTCCAGCCATTCTTCTGCCAGCCGAATACCCATTTGGTGATGCCGTCCATCACATATTTGCTGTCGGTATAGAGCGTCACCTGACAGGGGCGCTTGAGCGCATTCAGCGCTTCGATGGCGGCCATCATCTCCATGCGGTTGTTGGTGGTCTGCGCCTCCCCGCCGGAAATTTCCTTTTCCTTCGCGCCAAAGCGCAGCACCGCGCCCCAGCCGCCGGGGCCGGGATTGCCCTTGCACGCGCCGTCAGTGAAGATTTCGACCTGAGACAGCGCGCTCACGCCCGCAGCAACTCCGCCGGTGCAGTCTGCGCATAAAAATCCAGCCGCCGTAGATAGGCCAGCGGGTCCTTGCGCGTCACCAGCGCGTCGGCGGGCGTGTTGATCCAGTCATAGGCGCGGGTCAGCAGGAAGCGCAGCGCCGCGCCCCGGCACAGGATCGGGAAGGCGGTCTGCTCCGCGTCTGAAAGGCCATGCGCTGCCTGATAGCCAGCGAGCAGCGCCGCCGAACGATCGGCAAAGAAGTACGCGCCGTCATTGCTGAACACCCATGCGCTGTGCGTGACGGCCAGGTCATAGGCGCGAATGTCGGTGCAGCTGAAATAGAAGTCGATGAGGCCGGTCACTTCGTCGCCCAGCATCAGCACATTGTCGGGAAAAAGATCGGCGTGGATCACCGCGCGCGGCAGTCCAGCGGGCCAATGCGCGTCGAGATAGGCGAGCTCATCCGTCACCCGCTGGCCAAGGCCCGGCGCGATATCGTCGAAATGGTCGCCGCACTTGGCCGCCAGATCATGCCAGCCAGCGATGTCGAGCGCGTT
>JAEZCS010000021.1 GCA_023433445.1 Pseudomonadota bacterium
GTCTGGCGCAACCCCTATGTCGATCCCGACGAAGCTCCGGAAATGCGGGTGCCGCGCGGGGTCGAAAGCGTCCGCCTCGCCACCTGTCAGCTTCAGGCGCGCGCCGTCGCCGACTTCGACGAATTTATCCGCAACATCGAATATTTCGTTGATGTTGCAGCAGATTATCGGTCGGACTTCATCATTTTCCCCGAACTGTTCACGCTGCCGCTGCTATCGTTCGAAACCAAGAAGCTCCAGCCGCTCGAAGCGATAGACAAGCTCACCGCCTATACGCCGCGCCTCACCAAGGAGCTGACGCGCATGGCGCTGGAATATAATATCAACATCATCGGCGGGTCCCATCCGACGCGCGCAGATGATGGCGATATCCAGAACATCGCCTATGTCGCCCTGCGCGATGGATCGGTGCATACCCAGGAAAAAATTCACCCGACGCCCAACGAAGCCTTCTGGTGGAACATCAAGGGCGGCGATTCACTCGACGTGATCCAGACAGACTGCGGCCCGATCGGCGTGCTGATCTGCTACGATAGCGAATTTCCCGAACTCGCCCGCCGGCTGGTGGATCAGGGCGCGCGCATCATCTTCGTGCCCTTCTGCACCGACTCTCGCCTCGGCTACATGCGCGTGCGTTATTGCGCGCAGGCACGGGCCATCGAAAACCAGTGCTATGTCGTCATGTCCGGCAATGTCGGCAATCTGCCCAATGTCGACAATATGGACATTCAATATGCGCAAAGCGCGATCCTGACGCCCTGCGACCTGCCCTTCGCTCGCGACGGCATAGCGGCGGAGTCGACGGAAAATGTCGAAACGCTGACCATGGCCGACGTCAACCTCGCCGATCTTAGCTGGGCCCGTGCGGAGGGCACTGTACGCATCCTGCGCGATCGCCGGTTCGACCTCTATCATATCGATTGGGACAACAGCCCCGATCACGCCCATGCGCCCAGCGGCGGCCCGGTGCCTGCGGGCGGCCACAATGCGCCTGGTGGTGGTTGAGAAAAGCCAATCTTGGATAGCTACCTTTAGTCCCCTACCTCATGCACAGGAATGTCTTGGATGGTGGGAAAGCGGACTGTCGGCTTTCGGCGACTCCAGACACTAAAGCGGATGATCGGTGTAGTCGTATTTCAAGCCGCTCAGCTTCGGAAAGAGGTAAGCCAACAGCAGATAATCGAGGATGAAAAATGGGGTGAGGGCCACCGCTGGCTTAGGTATCCAATCACCTCCTATGAGACGAAGTGCCAGCACATGGACAAGGCAATACCCCGCTAACGTGATCCAGTAGCGTCGTTCGTTGCCACCATCGCGATACGAGTAGGCCGTGACACCGATCGGGACGGCCGACATGGCTGCCAAGAACGCGACATCCACGTCAGTTCCCGCAAAGGCCAGAACAGCCCAGATGCCGAGCATCAGCGGAATAAGCCACACAAGATTGCGCCTTCCGAAAACGTGAAACCGGCGTGATTGCGTATCCATGACGCCTAACTACTGTCTAAATCGAATGTCCGCTATCGGTTGACACAAACAGATGCTGCTACGTCCACGATTGGTCGTCAGCCGACCCTCCTCATTTCGTCATGCCAGCGCACGCTGGCATCTCGGTCGATGGCGCTCGACCTAGCCTCGCAAGATTCCAGCTTGCCGCTGGGATGACGGAGAAAGGACAGCTGCACGGGATCGAAACCACGCCCGCTCAAGCCTGAAACGACTTCAGCCGTCGATCATTACATAAGCCATGCCGTCTACAGCCATTCGCGATTTCCATTACGACCCGGCCGAGCATCGCTTGGACGTCCAGTTCGTCAGCGGGAAGCGCTATAGCTATTTCGATGTGCCGGAAACGCTGGTCGCGGACATGCGCAAGGCATCGTCAAAGGGCAGCTTCTTCAACCACCACATCCGCGACCGCTATCGTTTCACTCGACAGTGACGGACTTGGCCAGGTTCCTCGGCTGATCGACATCGGTCCCCTTCGCCACCGCCACATGATAGGCGAGCAGTTGCACGGGCACCGCATAGATCATGGGCGCGATCAGCGGGTGGACCTTGGGCATGGTGATCGTCGCGATGCAACCCTCACCCGCAGCCTGAACACCGTCATAGTCGGAGATCAGCACCACCTTGCCGCCGCGCGCCTGCACTTCCTGCATGTTGCTCACGGTCTTTTCGAACAACGGCCCGCTCGGCGCCAGCACGATCACCGGCACCTTGTCGTCGATCAGTGCGATCGGGCCATGCTTCATTTCGCCGGCTGCGTAGCCCTCGGCATGGATATAGCTGATTTCCTTGAGCTTCAGCGCTCCTTCCAGCGCCAGCGGATAATCCGGCCCCCGGCCAAGATAGAGCACGTCCCGCGCGCCCGCGATCAGGTGCGCCATGCCTTCGATCGACTCGTCATAGGCAAGTGCGCCGTTGAGCGCGGCAGGCGCTTCGGAAAGGTGACGGACCAGTTCCTTTTCCGCCTTTGCATCAAGCCGCCCCTTGGCCCGCGCCAGATTTGCCGCGAACGCCGCCAGAACAGCCAGCTGGCAGGTGAAGGCCTTGGTCGATGCAACCCCGATTTCCGGGCCCGCATGCGTTGGCAACAACAGGTCAGCCTCGCGCGCCATGGTGCTGGTGGGCACGTTGACGACCGCCGCGATCTTCTGCCCCTCGCCACGAGCATGGCGCAACGCCGCGAGCGTATCGGCCGTCTCGCCCGACTGGCTGATGACGATCATCAACCCGCCATCTTCCATCACCGGAGCGCGGTAGCGGAACTCGCTCGCCACATCGATGTCGACGGGCACGCGGGCGAATTGCTCCACCCAGTATTTGGCAACCATCCCGGCATAATAGCTTGTGCCGCACGCAACGATGGTCACGCGGCGGATCGCGCCCAGGTCAAAGTCTGGGATCGGCAGCGACACCCGGTCCTCCATCCGCTGAAGGTAGGACTTCAGCGTCTGCGCGACAACGACCGGCTGCTCATAGATTTCCTTGAGCATATAGTGGCGGTGATTACCCTTGGAGATCAGCTCTCCGGTGACGCCCGAGATGGTGATCGGCCGCTCGACGGGATTGTTATCGTTGTCGAAAATCTCCGCACCCTCTGCGGTGATGACGACCCAGTCGCCCTCCTCCAGATAGGCGATGCGCTGGGTCAGCGGCGCCAGCGCCAGCGCGTCGGACCCCAGATAAGTCTCACCTTCGCCATAGCCGACGACCAGCGGGGACCCAAGCCGCGCGCCGATCAGCATACCGGGATGGCTGCGGAACAGGATGGCGAGCGCAAAAGCGCCATGCAGGCGCGGCAGCACTTGGGCCACGGCGTCCTTCGGCGAAGCGCCCTGCTCCACAAGTTCGCTCACCAGATGCGCGACAACCTCGGTATCCGTTTCGCTATCGAAACGACGTCCCCGGCTGGTCAGCTCTTCGCGTAACGGCTTGAAATTCTCGATGATCCCATTGTGCACCAGCGCCACTTCCTTGGTGGCATGCGGATGCGCATTGCTGGTGGTCGGCGCGCCATGGGTAGCCCAGCGAGTGTGCGCGATCCCGGTTGTCCCCGGCAGCGGATTACTCGCCAATTCCTTCACCAGATTGGCAAGCTTCCCCTCCGCCCGCCGCCGCTCGATCTCGCCGCCGTGAACAGTCGCCACACCCGCGCTGTCATAGCCGCGATATTCCAGGCGCTTCAGCCCTTCGACCAGCCGCTCCGCCACATCGTCCTTACCGATGATACCAATGATACCGCACATGAATCCTGAGCCCCAAAGCTATGCGAAAAAACGGCTAGTCCTGCCTTCACGCCACCTATGCCACGATCGGCAAGATCGCGACAGGGTAGAGAGTTATTCTGGACGAATGGTAACCAGCCAGACATCCGGCGGGGCAAGCAGCCTGATCGGCAGGCCACTTGTCCCGACCCCTGCCGACACGACCATGGACTTCTCGCCCTCTCGAAAAGCCCCGCAAGCATAGCGGGTGCCGAAACGGGACGGCACATAGACTATCCCGACAAAGGGAAAAGCCACCTGCCCGCAATGCGTGTGCCCCACCAGCGCCAGCAGCGACCGGTCCGGCAAGGCAGGAAAGACATCCGGCCCGTGCGAAAGGACGATCTGCGCTCCGCCCATATCGCCCATGTCCCGCACGACACGGCCAATATCCGGATGGTCGGTATAAATATCGCGCAGCCCTCCGACCACCAGCGGACCTCGCCGCACAGCCTGATCGGTCAGGAGCGTGATCCCTATGCGTTGGAAGAGCGTGCGCCATTCGCTGTGGTCGATCCCGGCAGGCCGACGCGCGTCATGATTACCCAGAACCGCAAGCACCCCCATCGGCGCGCGGAAGCCCGCAAAAGCTGCTATGCTTGCCTGCGGCCCATAGACGGCTCCTTCCTTGTCGTCCCCGATATAATCCCCGCCCAGAAGGATCAGGTCGGGTTTCAGGCCATTCACCTGCTGGACGATCCGAGCCATTCTTGCCGGACTGTTATCCGGCCCGGAAAGATGTGTGTCGGTCATCAGTGCGATGGTTACAGGCTTTGGGGGCGCGTCCTTGGGAAAAGGAAGCGTGATTTCCATGCGGCGCACGACCGGCATGGCACGGGCATTGCTGAACAACCATAGGCAAGCACCCATGACCATCAGCAAAAGCAGCAAAAGCAGCAAAAGCGCCCTCAGGCACCCTCGACGGCGGAGCAGAGACTTCACTTCGCCGCTTTACGCGCCTGCATTCGCGCGCGGAAACGCGCTGCCCAGCCCGGCTTGCCATCCTGCGCCGGACGGACAAGGCAGAGCGCATCCGCCTCGACATCTTTAGTGACCACACTTCCCGCGCCAACGATCGCGCCTGCGCCGATCTTCACCGGGGCAACCAGCGCGCTGTTCGATCCTATGAAGGCTCCCGCACCGATCTCCGTCCTGTATTTGAAGAAGCCGTCATAATTGCAGGTGATCGTGCCTGCCCCGATATTCGCGCCAGCCCCGATAGTGGCATCACCGATATAGGAAAGGTGATTGACCTTTGCGCCCTCGCTCAGCTCGGCCTTCTTGATCTCGACAAAATTGCCAATCTTCGCCTTGGCGCCGATGACCGCGCCGGGACGCAAACGCGCATAGGGTCCAATTTCGGCACCTTGCCCGATGTTCGCTCCTTCAAGATGGGAGAAGGCGCGGATGGTGACATTATCAGCCACCTTCACGCCGGGGCCGAAGACGACATTGGGCTCAACCACGACGTCGCGCCCGAGCTGCGTGTCATAGGAGAAAAAGACGGTTTCCGGAGCGATCAGCGTCACGCCGTCCCGCATCGCCTCGCTGCGGCGCCGGTCCTGCCAGGCGCCCTCAATCACCGCCTGTTCCTGACGGCTGTTTACCCCGGCGACCTCCCAGGCCTCCGTTTCGATAACAGCACTTTGCGCGCCGGGGAGCATGACAATATCGGGCAGATAATATTCGCCAGCGGCATTGTGGTTGCCGATCTGGTCCAGCAGGACGAAGAGATCGGTCGACCGCACCGCCATGAGGCCGGAATTGCACAGCGTCACCGCTCGTTCCGCGGCGTCGGCATCCTTATATTCGACCATCTTGCCGATAATGCCATGCCCGTCGGTAATGATCCGCCCATAGGCCCCAGCGTCCTCAGGCCTGAAGCCGAGCACCACCGCGCGCAGTTCATCACCCATGTTCAACCGATCGAGCATGGCCCGCATCGTTTCCGCACGGACTAGCGGCACGTCTCCATAGAGGATCAATATGTCACCCGCGAAACCGGCAAGAGAATCATGCGCCTGGGCAACGGCGTGGCCCGTCCCCAACTGCTGCTCCTGCACCGCGATCACGGCGCCAGTTCCGGCAACGGCCGCCTCGACCTGTTCGCGCCCAGCACCGACAACCACGACTTGCCGCTCCGGCTGGAGTTCAGCGACACTCGCCAACAAATGCAGCAACATGGGCCTGCCCGCGACAGGATGCAGCACCTTGTGCTTTGCTGACTTCATGCGCGTGCCCTGCCCCGCGGCAAGGATGATGACGGCGAGTGGGCGGGTGGCGGTCACTGCGGAGCGCGTCCTCTTTTACAGGAAGGTATGAATCTCACAACTCTCTGCCACGTTTGCCTTGCCTTTGCCACCGCAGAGGCTCCATGAGCCGCCGATGACCAGCATTCCTTTCGATATTGTGGGCTTTGACCTCGACGGCACCTTGCTCGACACGAGCGGCGATTTGGCTGCGGCGGTCAATTACGCGATCGCAACCGACGGACGTCCGCCTTTTGCAGTCGACGCGATCCGGCCTTTCGTTGGGAAGGGCGCGAAAGTGATGCTTGAACGGGCTTTGTCTGCTTCAGGTGGTTATGATGAAGCGCTGCTGCAGCGCATGTTGCCGATCTTGCTCGATTATTATGAGCAGAACCTGGCCATCCACTCGGTGCCCTATCCAGGACTCATGCCCGCGATCGAGGCACTGGAAACATTGGGCATAAAATTGGCGATCTGCACCAACAAAGCCGAGCGCTTCACCATCCCGCTGCTCCATCAGCTCGGCCTCTTCGAAAGATTTGCCAGCGTCGTCGGAGGCGACACAGTGGGGGTTGCAAAGCCAGATCCCGCGCCCATTCACGAGATGATCAACCGCGCTGGGGGAGGCCGGGCCATATTCCTGGGCGACACGATCAACGATATTGCAGGCGCCAGCAATGCCGGCATCCCGAGCGTGGCAGTCAGCTTTGGGTTCTTGGACGGGCCTGTCGAAGCACTTGGTGCAGACGCGGCCATCGACCATTTCGACGAGCTCCTGCCGCTGCTTCGAAATTGGCCGGCCTGATCATCCAAAGTTCAATCCATATCGGATGAACATCTCATCGAATTTGGAAGTATTTGTTAAACAAAGGCTTATACCGCCCTGCCGGCGGCAGCCTTGTGCTGCCCGAGTTCTGATAGCAGCAGGTAAAGGAAGTCAGCATGGGCGAGAATTTCGCTTTCTTTCTTCCGGTCATGATGGCGAGTTTCGGTATCGTCTTTCTGATCATCTGCAACTGGCAAGTACGCGCGGCCGCCTGGTGGAGCGCGGCTTTCTTCTCGGTTGCGGCGGGTTTCTCCGTTCCGATCGGCTTTGCCGCAATGCCCAGCCCATTGTGGGGGGTTTTGGCTGATCTGTTATTCGCAACCGGATTTCTACTGTTCAGCCAAGCGTTGCTGGACCGCTGGCGCCCTAACTGGCTGTTGCCCCTGCGATTAGCGATATGGGGCGGCTCATTCTCGTTGTCAGTACTGGCGTCCGTTATGAGCAATCTACCGGTTGAACTGGTGGCTTCGGACTTCGGTTGCTTCCTGCTGATCAGCATTCCCCTCATCGCCGGAAGGACGCACCTCCATAACTCGGCCGATCGCACACTTTTTGCTGCGGCGTCTCTCGTTGCCCTGGACAATTTGATTAGAGGCGCCAGCGTACCCTTCACCTTATCAAACCACAGCGATTTCCTCGCGAGCGAATATGCATTCCTGATGCAGGCCCTCGCTTGCATATTCGGCCTGTTTCTGGCGCTTTCCGCTCTCGCGACGCAGGTCTTGGACATTCTGGCCCGCTATAAAAGAGAGGCCATGGTCGACCCGCTTTCGGGGCTGTTCAATCGCCGCGGGTTCGATAACGCGATCATGGAAAAGCAGGCGAACGCACTGCCGAGGGGCAGCCTGCTTGTCTGCGACATCGATCACTTCAAGACCGTCAATGACGCGTATGGCCATGCGGTGGGCGACCAGGTGATCAAAGCCCTGTCCCGTCTGCTAGCGCAAATCGCTCCCGCAGGCGCCATTGCCGCGCGTTTTGGAGGTGAGGAGTTCGTCCTTTTCCTGCCCGAAACCGATGCGGCGTGTGCAGCGGGAATCGCGAACGAGGTGCGCGAAGCCTTTGTGCAATCGACCACGCAGCGATTTGGGCAGGACCGGCGACTGACTGCGAGCTTCGGGCTCTCGACTACGCAGGCAGGCGACAGGTCCATCCATGACGCCATCGCTCGAGCGGATGAAGCCCTTTATGAAGCCAAGGCGCGCGGGCGGAACCGGGTGTGTGTCCGGCGAGCATTATCCGCCCCAATGAAGCAAGCCCCATCCATCCCGCGCGTAGTCAGCGCCTGAATGTAAAAAGGGCCGCACAGCGGCGGCCCTTTTCGAACTTGCTACAAGTGACACTGGTCACATGTGAATTGGCTTGCCGGTGACCGCCATCGCGGCTTCCTTGATCGCTTCGCTGTGCGTCGGGTGGGCGTGGCAGGTATAGGCGATGTCCTCGCTGGACGCGCCGAATTCCATCGCCTGCGCAGCCTGCGCGATCATCGTTCCCGCTACTGTCGCGATGACCCATACGCCCAGGACACGATCCGTCTCTGCATCTGCGATCACCTTCACAAAACCTTCCGGCTCATGATTGGTCTTGGCGCGGCTGTTTGCCATCATCGGGAACTTGCCGACCTTGACAGCGCCACGCTCCTTGGCTGCTTCCTCGGTCAAGCCGACGCCTGCAATCTCGGGCTTCGTATAGACGACGGAGGGGATGACCGCATGATTCACGATGCCGGTCAGCCCGGCGATATTTTCAGCGACCGCAATACCTTCATCTTCAGCCTTGTGCGCCAGCATGGGACCGGGGATGACGTCGCCAATGGCCCACACGCCGGGGATTTTGGTCGCAAAGTCATGATCGGTTTCGATCTGGCCGCGAGCGTTCAGTTCAAGCCCGATCTTGTCAAGGCCGAGCCCGTCAGTGTTAGGCCGGCGACCGATCGATACGAGCACCACGTCCGCCTCAATCGTCTCCGAAGCACCACCGGTGGCAGGCTCAACCGTCAAGCGAACGCCCTTCTTGTGGGCCTCGGCACCCGTGACCTTGGTGCCCAGCTTATATTCGAAGCCCTGCTTCTTGAAGATCTTGTTCGCTTCCTTGCGAACCTCGCCATCCATGCCAGGCAGGATCTGGTCGAGAAACTCAACCACGGTCACCTTCGAGCCCAGACGGCGCCATACCGAACCCAGCTCCAGCCCGATCACACCGCCACCGACGACGACCATATGATCCGGCACCTTGTCCAGTTCCAGAGCGCCCGTTGAGTCAACGATCAGGCCCTTGTCATTGTCGACCTCGACGCCCGGCAATGGAGTCACGGAAGACCCTGTCGCGATGATGATGTTCTTGGCGGTGACGGTCTGACCGCCAACCTCGACCGTGTTTGCACCGGTAAAGCTGGCCCGGCCCTTCAGCCAGTCGACCTTGTTCTTCTTGAACAGGAACTCGATGCCCCCGGTCAGACCCTTCACCGCATCCTTGCGCTGACCCTGCATGGTGTCGAGGTCCAGGCTCATCTTGTCGATCTTGACGCCCAGTTTCGCGAGCGCGCCGCCAGCAGCCTCTTCATAAAGCTCTGAGGCATGCAGCAGCGCCTTCGACGGAATGCAGCCGACGTTGAGGCAAGTGCCGCCCAGCGTCTCGCGGCTTTCCGCGCAGGCGGTCTTAAGGCCAAGCTGCGCGGCCCGGATCGCAGCCACATAGCCGCCCGGACCAGCGCCAATCACCAGGACGTCATAATCGAAGTCAGCCATCTCAATCTCCGTTCGCCCTTGTGCCGAGCCGCTCGTCTCGTCCCAACCTGTCAAAGGGCATTACTTCGTCTTTCGTCCCCTAGAAGGACAGGGCTTAGACAGGCTTAGCCCGAACGGGATGACAGAGTGACCTTTACAGGTCGATCAGCAGACGGGTCGGATCCTCGATCGCATTCTTCACAGCGACAAGGAAGGTGACCGCTTCGCGACCGTCGATCAGGCGGTGGTCGTAGCTCAGCGCCAGATACATCATCGGGCGGATGACGATCTGACCATCGCGAACGACCGGCCGATCCTCGATACGGTGAAGACCCAGCACTGCCGACTGAGGCGGGTTGATGATCGGGCTCGACAGCAGCGAACCGAACACACCGCCATTGGAGATAGTGAAGGTACCGCCCTTCATATCTTCCATCGTCAGCGTGCCTTCCTTGGCCTTCTTGCCAAAGCCGCCAATCGTCTTTTCGATATCCGCAACGCTCAGGGATTCGGCGTTGCGGATCACCGGCACCACCAGGCCGTTCGGAGCCGATACGGCGACCGAGATATCCGCGAAGTCGTTATAGACGATCTCGTCACCATCGATCTGCGCGTTGACACCCGGAATGTCGCGCAGCGCCATGCAGACGGCCTTGGTGAAGAAGCCCATGAAGCCCAGACGGACACCATGTTTCTTCTCGAACAGGTCCTTATACTTGGCGCGCGCCTCGATGACATTCGTCATGTCGACATCATTATAGGTCGTGAGCAGCGCCGCGTTATTCTGTGCTTCCTTCAGACGCTTGGCAACGGTCTGGCGCAGACGAGTCATCTTGACGCGTTCCTGGCGGCGGCTCGGGCCAGCAGCCGGAGCGTCAGCAGCAGGTACAGTGGCCGGGGCCGAAGCCGTCGCCTTCGCAGTGCCTGCAGCCACGGCCGCCATCACGTCGTCCTTGGTCAGACGGCCGTCCTTGCCGGTGCCCTTGATCTTGCTGGGGTCGAGACCATGCTCCAGCACCAGGCGACGAACGGCGGGAGACAACGTCAGATTGCCGCCTTCTTCCTCATCAGCCGGCGCAGATGCAGCGGGCGCAGGCGTCCCAGCCTCCGCCTTTGCAGCGGGAGCAGGCGTGGCTGGCGCTGCCGGGGCAGCCGCGGCCGATGCGCCTTCGTTGATCATTGCCAGCAGTGCGCCGACGTTCACCGTGTCGCCTTCCTTGGCGATGATGTCGCCCAAGGTTCCGCCGACCGGCGCTGGCACGTCTACTGCCACCTTATCGGTTTCCAGGCTGACGATCGGCTCGTCGGCCTTCACCGCCTCGCCGGGCTTCTTCAGCCACTGGCCAACGGTCGCTTCGGTAACGGATTCGCCCAGCGTGGGGACTTTGACTTCAGTTGCCATGAGCTGTGTCAGCCTTTCTTCTGGCGGCGGATTTCTTCACGAACGCTGTGACCCAGCGCATCGGCGACGAGGGCGCCCTGTTCAGCGACATGGCGCTTGGCAAGGCCGGTTGCGGGCGACGCAGCCGCCTTGCGCCCGGCATAGCGAGCGCGCATAGGCGCCTTGTCCGCCTGGGCCAAAGCCTCTTCGACATAAGGCTCGACAAAGAACCAGGCGCCGTTGTTGCGTGGCTCTTCCTGGCACCAGACAACCTCTTCAAGGTTCGTCATGCGCTTGATGCGCGTGGCAAGCGCATCGGTGGCGAACGGGTAGATCTGTTCGATGCGCAGGATCTGCACATCCGTATCCCCGGCTGCGTCGCGCGCTTCCATAAGGTCGTAGAACACCTTGCCCGAGCACAGGACGAGCCGCTTCGTATCTGCATCCGCGGCACCGTTAGGGTCGGACAGGATCCGCTTGAAATGCGTCTCGCCAACAAAGTCCTCGGCTTTGCTCACCGCCAGCTTGTGCCGCAACAGCGACTTGGGCGTCATGATGATGAGCGGCTTGCGGAACGGGCGAAGCATCTGCCGCCGTAGAACATGGAAATAGTTCGCGGGCGTCGTGATGTTCGCGACCTGGATGTTCCCTTCGGCGCAAAGCTGAAGGAAGCGCTCCAGACGGGCAGAGCTATGTTCCGGTCCCTGCCCCTCATAGCCATGCGGCAACAGGCAAACGAGGCCGTTCGAACGCAGCCACTTCGTTTCCGATGAGGCGATATACTGGTCGAACACGATCTGCGCGCCGTTGGCAAAGTCGCCGAACTGCGCTTCCCAAAGCACCAGGCTCTTCGGATCTGCCAGCGCATAGCCATATTCAAAGCCAAGCACGCCATATTCGGACAGGGGTGAATCCAGCACTTCAAACCGGCCGTGCGGGACGGTCGAGAGCGGGATATATTTGTTCTCGCTATCCTGATCGACCCAAACGGCGTGACGCTGGCTGAACGTGCCACGACCGGAGTCCTGACCCGACAGACGGACACCATAGCCCTCTGACAGAAGCGACCCAAAAGCCAGTGCCTCGCCGGTCGCCCAGTCGAAGTTCACACCATTCTTGAACATCTCGGCCTTGGCCTCGATCACCCGCTTCAGGGTTTTGTGAACGTTGAGCCCTTCCGGGACGGTGGTCAGCGTCTTGCCAAGGCTGTCGAAGAGCTTCTGGCTGATCGCACTTTCCACATTCTGCCGCGCCGTTTCGGCATCGGCAGGCTTGTGAAGCCCCGACCAGCGACCTGCGAACCAGTCCGCCTTGTTGGCCTTGTAGCTCTTGGCGGCTTCAAACTCTTCTTCCAGGTGATTGACGAAGTCGCCCGTCACCTTGCTGACGAAATCATCGTCCACCACGCCTTCGGCCTTCAGCCGCGCCGAATAGACGTCGCTGACCGGCGCATGCTGGCGGATCTTCGCGTACATCTGCGGCTGGGTGAAGCTCGGCTCGTCGCCTTCATTGTGACCGAAGCGGCGGTAGCACCACATGTCGATGACGATGTCGCGGTGGAAAGTCTGGCGATATTCGATCGCCAATTTGCACGCGAAAGTTACAGCTTCCGGATCATCCCCGTTGACGTGCAGGATCGGCGCCTGAACGCCCTTCGCGACATCGCTTGGGTAAGGCGAGCCGCGCGAGAATTGCGGGCTGGTCGTGAAGCCGATCTGGTTGTTGACGATGAAGTGAATGCAGCCGCCGGTATTGTAGCCCGATACGCCGGAAAAGCCGAAGCATTCCCAGACGATGCCTTGCCCGGCAAAAGCCGCGTCGCCGTGAATCAGCACGGGGAGCACCTGCTCATGCTTATTCAGATCGTCGCGGAAGGTCTGCTGCGCGCGCACCTTGCCGAGAACCACGGGGTCGACCGTTTCAAGGTGCGAAGGATTTGGCACCAGCGACATGTGGACCTTGACGCCGTCAAACTCACGGTCAGTCGATGTGCCGAGGTGATATTTGACGTCGCCGGATCCGCCGACATCTTCCGGGTTGGCCGTGCCGCCGGAAAATTCGTGGAAGATGACGCGGAAGCCCTTCGCCATCACGTTCGCGAGGACGTTCAGGCGGCCGCGGTGGGCCATACCATAGACGATTTCGCGAATACCGCTCGCGCCACCATGCTTGATGATAGCTTCGAGTGCGGGGATCATCGATTCACCGCCGTCCAGACCGAAGCGCTTGGTACCGACATATTTGCGGCCCAGGAACTTCTCATACTGCTCGGCGTGAATCACCTTGGCGAGGATCGCTTTCTTGCCTTCGGGCGTGAACTGAATTTCCTTGTTCTTGCCCTCCAGCCGCTCCTGCAGGAACCGACGCTCTTCAACGTCGGCGATGTGCATATATTCCAGGCCGACATTGCCGCAATAATTGGCCCGCAAAATGTCCACGATCTCACCGACGGTGGCATATTGCAGACCGAGGGTGCCGCCGAGATAGATCTTCTTCTGAGGATCGTTCAGGCCATGATATTCCGGCGTCAGGTCAGCAGGCAGGTCGCGCTGGACGAGGCCGAGCGGGTCAAGATTAGCCGCGAGATGGCCGCGTACGCGATAGGTACGGATCAGCATCTGCGCGCGGATCGCGTCGTCAGCGGCGCTGACCGCGTCGGCATCGGAAACGGGCTTGCCAGCCGATTTGGCAGCGGCCTTCACCGCTACCTGCATCTGGGTGGGGTCAAGAGCACCGGTCAGATCGTCGGTGTCCGACAGCGGCCAATTGGGGCGCGCCCAGCTTGGCCCGCGCTCCATTTCAAAGTCCTGGTTCTCGTAACCCATGCCTTCAAATCCCATGCCTGCCGCGTGCAGTCGCGGAGCGGGGTGTAAAGCGGCCGAGGTGCAGCCCGGCCGCCTTGTCCGTTCTGCCTTAGCCCTTCAGGACTTCGACAAGCGTCGAGCCCAGTTCGGACGGGCTGGCCGCAACCTTGATCCCGGCTGCTTCCAACGCCGCGATCTTGCTTTCGGCGTCGCCCTTGCCGCCCGACACGATCGCGCCGGCATGGCCCATGCGGCGGCCCGGAGGCGCAGTGCGGCCAGCGATAAAGCCAGCCATCGGCTTCTTGCGACCACGCTTGGCTTCGTCGATCAGGAACTGAGCAGCCTGCTCTTCGGCGTCGCCGCCGATTTCGCCGATCATGATGATCGATTCGGTCGCGTCGTCGGCCAGGAACAGTTCCAACACATCGATGAAGTTGGTGCCGTTCACGGGGTCGCCGCCGATGCCGACTGCGGTCGTCTGGCCGAGGCCAGCGTTAGTGGTCTGGAACACCGCTTCATAAGTCAGGGTACCAGAGCGCGACACGACGCCGACCGAGCCCTTGGAGAAGATCGAACCGGGCATGATGCCGATCTTGCATTCGTTCGGCGTCAGGACGCCGGGGCAGTTCGGACCGATCAGGCGCGACTTGCTGCCGGACAGGGCGCGCTTCACGCGCACCATGTCGAGCACGGGGATACCCTCGGTAATGCAGACGATCAGCGGGATTTCGGCGTCGATCGCTTCAAGGATCGAATCCGCAGCGAACGGCGGCGGCACGTAGATGACCGAAGCGTCAGCGCCCGTCTTGGACTTGGCTTCCGCGACAGTATCGTACATCGGCAGACCGATATGGGTCGTGCCGCCCTTCCCCGGCGTGACACCCGCAACCATCTGCGTGCCATAAGCCAGCGCCTGTTCGGTGTGGAAGGTGCCGGTGGCGCCGGTCATACCCTGGGTAATGACCTTGGTGTTCTTGTTCACCAGAATGGACATGTCAGTCCCTTTACATTCTGTGGACGTGGCACTTCAGATGAAGGCAGCATGTCCCAGGCTGCTCACTCACCTGGGACGCACTGGTGCAGCTTGTTGGCTCAGGCGAGCGAGGGATCGATACCCTTGCAGGCTTCCAGCAGTTCCTTGACCGCGTCCACCGACACCTGGAGGTTCGCCTTGGCTTCGTCGTCGAGTTCAATCTCGATGACCTGCTCGACGCCGTCCTTGCCGATGATCACGGGCACGCCGACATAGAGATTGTCGACGCCATACTGACCGGTGAGGTTCGCGGCGCAGGGCAGCAGACGCTTCTGGTCGAAAAGATAGGCCTCAGCCATGGCGATGCCGCTGGTGGCGGGCGCATAGAAGGCCGAACCGGTCTTGAGCAGGCCGACGATCTCGCCGCCGCCCGAACGGGTGCGCTGAACGATGGCGTCGATGCGCTCCTTGGTCGAGCGGCCCTGCTTGATGAGGTCGGGGATCGGGATACCGGCGACGGTCGAATATTGCACGACCGGCACCATCGTGTCGCCGTGGCCGCCGAGCACGAAGCTGTTCACTTCCTTCACCGACACCTGGAATTCTTCAGCCAGGAAGTGGCTGAAGCGCGCAGAGTCGAGGACGCCCGCCATGCCAACGACCTTGTTGTGCGGCAGGCCGGAGAATTCGCGCAGCGCCCACACCATCGCGTCGAGCGGGTTGGTGATGCAGATGACAAAAGCGTTGGGGGCGTTGTTCTTGATGCCCTCGCCCACGGCCTTCATGACCTTGAGGTTGATGCCCAGAAGATCGTCGCGGCTCATGCCCGGCTTGCGAGCGACACCGGCGGTGACGATGATGACGTCGGCGTCCTTGATGTCGGCATAGTCGTTGGTGCCGGTGATCTTGGCATCGAAGCCTTCGACCGGGCCGCACTGCGACAGGTCGAGCGCCTTGCCCTGGGGCACGCCTTCGACCACGTCGAAGAGGACGACGTCGCCCAGACCCTTCAAAGCTGCGAGATGCGCGAGCGTACCGCCGATATTGCCAGCGCCGATGAGCGCGATCTTCTTACGGGCCATATGCAATCATCCTCCAAG